>NZ_NRRU01000037.1 GCF_016583785.1 Rubrivivax gelatinosus
ACCGAGCGTGCGCGCTACGACGCCGGCGTGCGCGCCGCCGAGGCCGTCGGCGCCGAAGAACAGCGTGTCGAACGCGCCGGCGGCCGGCTCGTCGAAGGCGGGCGCAGCACGGTCTTCGTGCAGCTCGACGGCCGCTGGTGCACACCACCGCTGGCCGACGGCGCACTGCCCGGCGTGCAGCGCGCAGCGCTGCTGGCCGACCCGGCCTGGGACGCGCTGGAGCGCCGCATCACACGCGCCGAGCTGGCGCGCGCCGAACGCGTGGTGGTCTGCAACGCGCTGCGCGGCGTGCTCGAGGTCGCCGGTTTGATCGACGCCGCCGCGGCGGCGGCACCGGCGCTGGCCGGATGAGGCTCGCACTCTTCGACCTCGACCACACGCTGCTCCCCTTCGACAGCGGCCAGGCCTGGACACGTTTCCTGGTCGCCCGCGGCGCGCTGCCGGCCGACGCCGAAGCGCAATACCTGGCCTTCTGCCACCAGTACGTCGCCGGCACGCTGGACATCCACGCGATGCACCAGGCCGTCGTCGGCCCGCTGGCCGCGTTCGAGCCGGGGCAGCTGCAGGCCTGGCGCGAAGCCTTCGCGGCCGAGATCGCGCCGCGCCTGCCGGGTGCGATGCGCGACATCGTCGACGCCCACCACGCCGCCGGCGACCTGTGCGCGATCGTCACCGCGACCTCGCGTTTCGTCGCCGAACCGTTTGCCGCCGCCTTCGGCGTCGAGCACCTGGTGGCCACCGAAGCGCAGCTCGGCGCCGACGGCCGGCCCACCGGCGCGATCGCCGGGCTGCCGTGTTTCCACGAACACAAGCCGGCGCGTATCGCCGCCTGGCTGGCGAGCCTGGGCGCACGAACGCTCGCCGACTTCGGCCAGAGCTGGTTCTATTCCGACTCGGCCAGCGACCTGCCGCTGCTGCAGGCCGTGACGCACCCGGTCGCGGTGCGGCCCGACGCGCGGCTGCGCGCCCACGCCGAAGCGGCCGGCTGGCCGGTGTTCGACACGCTGTGAGCGTGAACGAACACCGGCGCCCCGGGGGTTTGTCCCGAGCGGCCGGTGCTCAACCACCCGCGGCGGCGGGCCGAAGACCGCACATGCAGTAGCGCCCGCGGTGGCGCCGGAGACACCGCCATGCAATGGATTCGCCGCGTCAGCCTGGTGCAACGGGTGACGATCGGTTTTGCGCTCAGCTTCGCGCTGTTCGCCGTGCTGACGCTCGAGGCCCTGCTGTTCGAGCCGGCCAACCGGCCGATCGCAGCGCTCGCGGCATTCGGCGCTTTGTTCTCGGCCGCCACCGGGCTGACGATCCGCGCCAGCATCCGCGGCACGGTCGAGCCCACGGTGCACTGCGTATCGCGCATCGCCGCCGGCGACCTGGAGACCAAGATCGAATCGCCCGGCCGCGACGAGATCGCCTGGCTGCGCGCCGAACTCAACGGCATGCGCAAGAAGCTGCGCACGATGGTGGTGGAAGTGCGCCAGGCCGCCGGCAGCGTCGGCGAGGCCTCGCGCGAGATCGCCAGCGGCAACGTCGACCTGTCCGACCGCACCGAGAGCCAGGCCGGCGCGCTGCAGCAGACCGCGAGTTCGATGCAGCAGCTGGCCGACGCCGTGCAGCGCAACGCCGAGCACACGGCGACGGCGCGCACGCTGGTCGCCGAGTCCAGCAGCGTGGCCGACCGCGGCGCGACGACGATGCGCAGCGTCGTGCAGCGCATGGACGAGATCAACGCCAGCGCCGCGCGCATCGGCGAGATCGTCGGCGTCATCGACGGCATTGCCTTCCAGACCAACCTGCTGGCGCTGAACGCGGCGGTGGAGGCGGCACGCGCCGGCGAGCAGGGCCGCGGCTTCGCCGTCGTCGCCTCGGAGGTGCGCGCGCTGGCACAGCGCAGTTCGACCGCGGCACGCGAGATCAAGACGCTGATCGATTCTTCGTCGGCCCAGGTCGGCGACGGCGCGCGCCTGGTCAGCGAGGCCGGCCGCACGATGCAGGAGCTGCACACCGGCATCGCAGGCGTCTCGACGCTGATCGCCGACATCGCCGACGCCGGCAGTACCCAGGGCCAGGACATCGGCCAGCTCAGCGAGGCCATCGGCCGGCTGGACACGATGACGCAGCAGAACGCCGCGCTGGTCGAGCAGCTGGCCGCGGCGGCCAAGTCGCTGGAAGGCCAGTCGGACCGGCTCGACGCGGCGGTGACGAGTTTCCGCGTCGGCGACTAGGTTCAGCGTCCGGCGTCCTCGGCGCTCTCGGCGATCAGCGCGCGCAGCGCCGCGACGCGTTTGCGCGTGGCCGGGTGGGTGACGGTGTCCATCTGCGCCCCCAGGCTGAGAAAAGCGCCGACGGCGGCTTCGCCCGGCACGCCCAGGCGGCGCAGCATCTGCAGCGCCCAGGCGTCGGCCTCGAACTCCTGGCGGTGCGAGAGCAGCGACGCGTCGCGGCCGAGCGCGCCGGCCACGGGGTCAGTGCGCTCGGGCGTCACCGCGCCCGGCACCCAGCGCCGGTAGACGCCGCCCATCGCCGCCCAGTGGTCGTGCATGACGTGGGCGAGTTCGTGCCCGAGCACGAACAGGCGCGGGCCTTCTTCGAGGTCGGCGAGGCGCTCGTTGGCGACGATCACGTGGCCTTGCAGCGTCTCGGCGACGGTGTCACCGCCGATCACGCGCAGTTCGACCGAAGTGCCGGGTGCGAGCGCCTGCAGCAGGCGCTCGAAGCTGGCGCGCACGGCGTCCGCACGCGGCCCTTCGGCGGCAGCATGGAAAGCGTCCAGCCGCTGCTGCTGCGAGTGCTCCAGAACCTCCCCGATCGCCGACGGGTCGGCGGCCTGCGCCGTGGCCGTACAAGCCCCCACGATCCACGCCGCCGCCGTCGCACGCATCTCGTACCTCCCTAGGCCAGCGAGACAGCCTGGCCTCTGCGGCAGTGTGCGGGCAAATGCTGTCCCCCGGGCAAATGCCCGCAGCAGCCGCGACCGCGTGCGGGCAACCGCAGCACCCCGCGCAAATGCCCGCAGCAGCGTGCGGGCAAATGCGGCATCCCGAGCAAATGAACGCAGCAGCCGCGACCGCGTGCAGGCAACCGCAGCACCCCGCGCAAATGCCCCCAGCAGCCGCGACCAAGCTACCCGCCGCGGCCCGGCTCCGCCGGGCCGCCAGCGGACCGCCCCCTCGGGGGGTAGCGAGCGCTAGCGAGCTTGGGGGCTCACACCTGTATCAGCCCCCACTGCAACGCCACCAGCGTCAGCTCCGACTGGTTGCCCGCGCCCAGCTTCTGCTTCACGTGGTACAGATGGGTGCCGACGGTGCTGGTCGACAGCTTCAGGTTGTCGGCGATCTCGGCGACGCTGCGGCCGCGCGCGAGCTGCAGGAAGACCGAGAACTCGCGTTCGCTCAGCGCTTCGGCCGGGCTCGGGTCGCCCTTGACCTGCACCATCGCCAGCGCGCGTGCGGTCTGGCCGTCGACGTAGGCCTCGCCGCGCGCGACCGCGGCCACGGCTTCGATCAGCGCCTCGGGCGCGCCGCGTTTGCCCAGGAAGCCCAGGGCGCCGGCACGCAGCACACGCTGCGGATGCGCGGTGTCCTCGTGCGCCGACAGCACCAGGATGCGCGCACGCGGGTCCTGCGCGAGCAGCCGGCGCACCGCTTCGAGCCCGCCCATGCCGGGCATCGCCAGGTCCATCACGACGACGTCAGGACGGGCGCGCGGGTAGTCGGCGCAGGCCTCCTCGCCGCTGCCGCATTCGGCGACGACCTCGACGCCGGCACCGGCCAGCAGCATGCGAAAGCCCATGCGCACCAGCGCATGGTCGTCGACGAGCATCACACGGGTCATGCGGGCCTCGGGGCTGGCGCCGCCGGCACGGCCGGCGGCAGCGGTGGGTCGGACGCCTCGGCCGCGGCACGCGGCAGCACGAGGCGCAGTTCGGCGCCGCCGGCGGCGCCGGCTTCGAGCACGACATGGCCGCCCAGCGCCTCGGCGCGTTCGGCGATCCAGCGCAGCCCGTAATGGCCGGCATGCGGCAAACCGGCTGCCGGCGGGCCGCGGCCGTCGTCGCGCAGCAGCAGCGTCACGCCGTCGGCGTCGGCCGCCACCCGCAGCAGCAGGTGCTGCGCGGCGCCGTGTTTGAGTGCGTTCGTGATGCCTTCCTGCGCCGCGCGGTACAGCGCCAGCGCGGCTTCGGGCGCCAGCCGCAGGGCACCCAGCTCGACCGCCAGCTCGAGCGCGACGCCGGCGTGCGCGCGCCGCGTGCGTTCGGCCAGGTCCTGCAGCGCCTCGGCCAGGCCGAAGCTGTCCAGCACCAGCGGCGCCAGCCGCGGGATGATGCCGTGCATCGCGTCGTACAGCCGCGAAGCCTCGTCGGCGATCAGGCGCGCGGCCTGGGGGGCGGCGGCGCCGCGTTCGATCGCCAGCGCGATCGAACGCATCGCCGTCACCGACTGGCCGAACTCGTCGTGCAGCTCGCGTGCGATGCGGCGGCGTTCATCCTCGACCTGGCGGTCGACCCAGCGCGCCAGTTCGCGCCGGTCCGACAGTTCGGTCTCGGCGCGCTGCGCCCGGCGTTCGCTCTCCAGCCGCAGCCGCAGCTCGCCGACCATGCGGTTGAAAGCCTCGCCGATGGCGCCGGCCTCGCGCCCCGGCAGCGGCGGCAGCTCGACGTCGAAATGCCCGCGCTGCAGCGTCTGCAGCGCCTGCACGATGCGGCCCAGGGGGCGCACGGTGCGCCGCACCAGCAGGTCGACGAGCAGGTTGACGACGACCAGCAGCGCCGCCGCGCCGCCGACCAGCCGCAGCATGTAGTCCCAGGCGTCGAGCGTGGCGCGCGACGCGTTGGCGCGCACCTCGAGCCGGCCGTCGGGGAAGGACACCGCCTGCAGTGCCGGCGCCGGCGCGATCAGGCGCTCGAACCACGGCGGCGCGTCGCGCCCGGCCTTGTACGGCGACGGCGGCGAGCGGTAGAGCACGCTGCCGTCGCCGTCGTACAGCGTCAGGTCGTTGCTGCGGATGCGGCCCATGCCCTGCAGATAGGCCAGCATTGCCGGCGTGCCCTGCGCGGCGTAACGCAGCGCGGTGCGGTTGAGCAGCTGCGCGGCGACGCGGTTGGCGGCGACGACCTCCTCGTTGACCGCCGAGCGCAGCCCCCACCACTGCAGCAGCACGACGGCGGCGGCGAACAGCAGCGTCAGCGCGCCGACGATCAGCCGGATCTGCGCACGCAGGCTCACCGCCCGCCCCCGAAGTCGCCTTGGCGCGCGAAGGCGGCCAGCGCCGCGACCGTCGCCGCGGCCAGCCCCGGATGCGTCGGGTCGTGGCCACCGACGGGCACCCGGCGCAGTTCGGCCTGGGGCAAGGCGGCGGCGAGTTCAGCCGCGCCGGCCAGCGGGCAGACGCGGTCGTCGTCGGCGTGCAGCAGCAGCGTCGGCACCGGCGGCGCCGCTGCGGCGCGCGCGAGCAGCGGCCGCTCGCGCAGCCAGCAGCCGTGGCGCAGGTAGTGCACCTGCACACGCAGGCGGTCGACCTGCGCGGCTACGTCCTCGCCCTGCAGCGGGCCGGGGTCGCCGGCGGGGGTCGACAGACCGCGCTCCCAGCGCCGCCAGGCGAGCGCGGCGGCTTCGCGCCGCGCCGCCGCCGGGTCTTCCAGCGCCTGCTGCAGCGCGTCCAGCAAGGCCGGCGTGCCGGTCTGCGGCGCCACGCCCGCGGCCTCGGCCAGCGCCGCCCAGGCCTGCGGCTGCAGCCGGGCCGAACCGGCGAAGAAGGCGTCGACGTCGGTGTCGCGGCCGACGAAGGCCGAACGCAGCAGCAGGCCCTCGACGGCGGCGGGATCGTCGGCCGCGTGCGCCAGCGCCAGCGTCGCGCCCCAGGAGCCGCCGAAGACGAACCAGCGTTCGAGCCCGAGTTCGCGCCGCAGACGGCGCAGGTCGGCCAGCAGGTGATCGGTTGTGTTGTGCAAGGTCGCACCACGCGGCCGGCTCAGCCCGGCGCCGCGCTGGTCGGGCACGAGCACGCGCCAGTGCGCCGGGTCGAAGACACGCGCCAGCAGCGCCGAGCCGCCGCTGCCCGGCCCGCCGTGCAGCACCAGCGCGGGCCGGCCCGTGGCCGCGCCCCATTCGCGCAGCGCGAGCACGTGGCCGTCGGCCGTCAGCCACTCGTGCAGCTGCCGCGGCGGGGTCTCGGGGAACAGAAGCGGGGCGGCAGGCATCACCCGGCCCATTCTGTCCAGCCCGGCGGCCGACACCAGGGGAGTTTCATGAATTTCACGAGGGCCGATTCATGGCGCGGGGGCTGTGCCGGTGGCGGCTTCGCGACGAGCATGGGCCACGGGATTCACAGGTCCCGCGCGCACCGCCCGGTGCGTGCCACCCCCAGGAGACACGACATGCAGACGACGCAATGGCAGACCCCGACCGCCATCGACTGGCGCTTCGGCTTCGAGATCACGCTGTACGTGGCCGCACGCTGATGCCACCCCGGGCGCCGTGCCGCGCACGGCGCCTTCCTCGTTGCTGAACGGAGTGCGGCATGCGCATCCACGTCCTCGGTTCGGCCGCCGGCGGCGGTTTCCCGCAATGGAACTGCAACTGCCGCTTATGCGCCGGCGTGCGCAGCGGCACGCTGCGCGCCACGGCACGCACGCAGTCCTCGATCTTCGTCGCCCCCGACCAGGGCGAAGACGGGCTGCTGGTCAATGCCTCGCCCGACCTGCTGCAGCAGATCAAGAGCAACCCGGTGCTGCAGCCGGCGCGAGGCCTGCGTGACAGCGCGATCGCGGCGGCGCTGCTCGTCGACGGCCAGGTCGACCACACGACCGGGCTGCTGATGCTGCGCGAACGCAGCCGGCCGTTGCCGCTCTTGTGCACCGACGCGGTGGCCGAGGACCTGACGCAGGGGCTGCCGCTGCTGCGGGTGCTCGGCCACTTCTGCGGCGTCGAACGCTGCCGCATCGTGCCCGACGGCCGTGTCTTCGAGGTGCCCGGCGTCGAGGGCCTGCTGGTACGCGCCGTCGCGCTGGCGAGCAAGGCCGCGCCGTATTCGCCGCACCGCGACGCGCCGGCGCCGGGGGACAACATCGGCCTCGTGATCGACGATGGCGCGAGCGGCCGCCGCGTCTTCTACGCGCCGGGGCTGGGCGAGATCACGCCGGCGCTGTTCGACCTGATGGCCAGCGCCGACGCGGTGCTGGTCGACGGCACCTTCTGGACGGACGACGAGATGATCCGGCTGGGCCTGTCGACCAAGACCGCGCGCGACATCGGCCACCTGCCGCAGTCCGGCCCCGGCGGCATGATCGAGTGGCTGGACCGGCTGCCCAAGCACACGCGGCGCCTGCTCATCCACGTCAACAACACCAACCCGATCCTCGACGAGGACTCGGCCGAACGTGCCGAGCTGGCGCGCCACGGCATCGAGGTCTGCGAAGACGGGCAACTCATCCGACCATGACATCCGCCTGGACCCGCGACGAGTTCGAGGCCCGGCTGCGCGAGCGCGGCAAGGCCTATCACATCCACCACCCGTTCAACGTGATGCTCAACACCGGGCGCGCGACGCCAGAGCAGGTGCGCGGCTGGGTCGCCAACCGCTTCTGCTACCAGGTGGCGATCCCCGTGAAGGACGCTGCGATCCTGGCCAACTGCCCGGACCGCGAGGTGCGCCGCGGCTGGGTGCAGCGCATCCTGGACCACGACGGTTTCGAGATCGGCGGCGTCCGGGACCCCGGCGGCATCGAAGCCTGGCTGCGCCTGGGCGAAGCCGTCGGCCTGACACGAGAGGAGGTGCTGGACCAGCGCCACGTGATCCCGGCGCTGCGTTTCGCGGTCGACGCCTACGTCAACTTCGCGCGCCACGCATCCTGGCAGGAGGCGGTGTGCTCGTCGCTGACGGAGCTGTTCGCGCCCGAGATCCACAAACAGCGCCTGGCAACCTGGCCGCAGCATTACCCGTGGATAGACGGCGCCGGGCTGGCCTACTTCCGCAACCGCGTCAGCCAGGCGCGGCGCGACGTCGAGCAGGGGCTGGCGGTGACGCTGGCGCACTTCACGACGCTGGCGCAGCAGCAGCGCGCGCTGGACGTGCTGCAGTTCAAGCTCGACGTGCTCTGGGCGATGAACGACGCGATGGCGCAGCGTTACGGAGTCTGCGCATGAGCCTTCAAGACTTGTCAGGGGCTCATTGCCTCCAGGAGGAACCGGCCGCCAGGCCGGAGAGTGCGGCCGCGACGCTGGAAACCCGGCCGCGCCTGGCGCGGGGTTTCCGTTTCCAGTGGGAGCCGGCGCAGGACTGCCACGTGCTGCTCTACCCCGAGGGCATGGTCAAGCTCAACCCGAGCGCCGGCGCCATCCTCGAATGCTGCGACGGCGAACGCCGCATCGCCGAGATCGTCGCCGCGCTGCAGGCACGTTTCGCCGCGGAGGACATCGCCGGCGACGTGCTCGCCTTCGTCGCGATGGCCGGCGAACGGCGCTGGCTGGCCTGGGACCCGGCATGACGCCGCCGCGCCCCGGGCCGCCGCTGTGGCTGCTGGCCGAGATCACCTACCGCTGCCCGCTGCACTGCGTGTTCTGCTACAACCCGGTCGACTACGCGGCTCGGCCCGACGAACTCTCGACCGCCGACTGGCTGCGTGTGCTGCGCGAAGGCCGCGCGCTCGGCGCCGTGCAGTGCGGCTTCTCCGGCGGCGAGCCGCTGCTGCGCGAAGATCTGGAAGAACTGGTCGCCGAAGCCCACCGCCTGGGCTACTACACCAACCTGCTGACCTCGGGCGTCGGCCTGACGCCCGAACGCGCTGCGGCGCTGAAGGCCGCCGGGCTGGACCATGTGCAGCTGTCGTTCCAGGACTCGACCCGCGAGAGCAACGACTTCCTCTCGCACACCAGGACCTTCGACTTGAAGCGCCGCGTCGCCGAGACCATCCGCGCCAACGGCTGGCCGATGGTGATGAACGTCGTGCTGCACCGGCTGAACATAGCCCACGTCGACCGCATCATCGAGATGGCGCACGAGCTCGGCGCCGAGTACGTCGAGCTGGCGAACACGCAGTACTACTCCTGGGCCTTCGTCAACCGGGCGCAGCTGCTGCCGACACGCGAGCAGCTGCGCCGGGCAGAGGCCGTGACCGACGCCTGGCGCGCGAAGCTGGGCGACTCGATGCGGCTCTTCTTCGTCGCACCCGACTACCACGAGGGCCGGGCCAAGAAGTGCGTCAACGGCTGGGGCAGCATGTTCCTGACCGTCACGCCCGAAGGCCTGGCGCTGCCCTGCCACACCGCACGCATGCTGCCGGGGCTGGCCTTCCCGAACGTGCGCGAGATGTCACTGGCTTCGGCCTGGTACGAGTCCGAAGGTTTCAACCGCTACCGCGGCACGGCCTGGATGAAGGAGCCCTGCGCGAGCTGCGAACACCAGGCCGAAGACCTGGGCGGCTGCCGCTGCCAGGCCTGGCTGATCGCGCAGGACGCCGAAGCCGCCGACCCGGTGTGCCGCAAGAGCCCGCATCACGAGCGAGTGCTCGCGGCGGTGGCGCAGGCCGAGGCCGGGGTTGTCGAACAGCCGCTGGTGTTCCGCGGCCCGGCCGAGTCGCGCCGGCTGGCGGGCTGAACCTGCTCCCTCTCCCGCTTGCGGGAGAGGGCTGGGGTGAGGGTGGCGGCCCGCGACGAGCCCTCACCCCGACCCTCTCCCGCTACACGGGAGAGGGAGCCCACCGCCAGCTGCTGTTCCTCCCTCTCCCGCTCGCGGGAGAGGGCTGGGGTGAGGGTGGTGGCACGCGAACAGCCCTCACCCCGCCCCTCTCCCGCTGCGCGGGAGAGGGAGACCACCGCCGCCGCCGCCGGTCACTTCGACATCACATACGCCGCCAGCGCCTTCATCTGCGCGTCGCTCAGCGCCAGCGCTTCCGACTTCATCACGTTGCCGTGGCGCCGCAGCGGCGTCTTGAAGGCCTGCAGCTGGCGAAACACGTAGTCGGCGTGCAGGCCGGCCAGCCGCGGCGCGGCGCCCTCGCCCTGGGCGTTGCCGCCGTGGCAACTGGTGCAGGCGCGCACCGTGTGGTCGCCGATGCCCTGCTCGAAGATCAGCTTGCCCTCGGCCTCCAGCTTGGCATTGCGCGACTTGCCCGGCAGCGGCGTCTGCGCCGCGTAGTAGTCGGCCAGGCCCTCGATCTGCTCGTCGGTGAGCAGCGCCGAGATGCCCCACATATAGGCCTGGATGTCGGTCTCGGCGCGCGCCTGGTCGCGGAAGTCCTTCATCTGCCGGATCATGTAGTCACGAGTCTGGCCAGCCAGCGCCGGATAAGCCTTGTGCGTGCTGCGGCCGAAGTCGCCGTGGCAGGACGCGCAGACGTGCACCGCACGCTGCACCGCCGGCAGTTCGGCCTTCGAACCGTTGGCCGGCGCCTGCGCCCAGGCCGCCGACGCCAGCGACAGCAGCGCCGCCCAGCCGGCCGCACGCAGGCGCGGGCGCACCCGCATCGGCCTGGCGGGCTGCTCCCGGACGGTGGCTTGCAGTTCGTTCGCTGTCTCGCTTCGCATGGTTGTGACCCTTGTTGAATCGGCGGCGCCCCTCGGCGCCCTACTGTTCGAGCCGCAGGATCTCCAGCTGCTCGGATACGGTTTCGAAGGTGCCGGCGCCCGCGGGCATCGGCATCAGCGGCCGCGCCTGGCCGTCGAGCAGCCAGACGCTGGGATAGACGAGCTGGCGTGCACGTTCGTCGCCGAGCGCACGCTGGAACTCGGGATACGGCAGCGCGCGCTCGCCGCTCTGCAGCCACAGCCGCGTGGTGCCCAGCGCCAGGCTGCTGCGCAGGTCGACGATGAGCCAGCCCAGCCGCGTGAACTCGGGCGCGAGTTCGGCCGCGTGCTGTTCGAGGAAACGTTCGTAGCGCTTGCAGAACACGCAGTCGTGGGCGCCGAGATAGACGTAGAGCCTGCGGCCTTCGCGGCGCGCCCGCTCCAGCGCCGGGCGCAGGTCGAACACCGGGTGGCCATCGACCTGCTGCGGCTGCAGCACCAGCGGCGCGTAGGCGGCAGGCACGCCGGCCCAGGCAGGCGCGCTCGCCAGCAGCGCGGCGGCCAGGATCAGCAGGCGCCGCTTCATGCCTGCGGCTCCACGGCCAGCCGGCCGCTGAAACGGGCGTCCTGCGAGTCCTGGGCCTCGGCGCGCAGTTCGCCCGGGCCCTGCGGCACGAAACGGAAACGCCAGCTCGGGTTCTCGCTGATCGAAAAATCGAGCTCGGCGTCGAACAGCGGCCGGCCGGCGTAGCTGACGGCCAGCGTCCTGACGAAACGCGCCGGGATGTAGAACATCGTGCGCTGGTCGAGTTCGAAGCCGGTGTCGTTGGGGTGCAGCACCGTGACCTCGGCGGCGCCGGCGACGCCGACACGCGCCGGCTCGAGCAGGCGCACGAGCGTGCTGCCGATGTGTTCGGGCGCGTCGCGGTTGGGCGGCGCCGAGCAGCCGCCGCTGGTCTTCACGTAGCGCGAGTCGGTGTGCAGCGTGCCGTCGGAGAGTTCGGCGACGACACGCACGTGGCTGTACTGGTCGACACGCAGCCGGGTCTCGAACTCGGGCCAGCCGATCTCGGGCGTGAGCTCCAGCACCGCGGCCAGCGGCGAGGGGTTGTGGTCGACGACCAGCGTCAGCCGCTTCATCCAGAGCTGCGGCGTCTGCGCCAGCGCCGGCACGATCTTCACCGGCACCGAGGCGCCGTAGGCGGCACGGCGCGGCGCCTCCAGCCGCACCGCGGCGCCGGTGAGCAGCGGCCGCGTGCCGAAGAGCTGAGCGCGCAGCCGCTCCCAGGCCTCGGACGAGTCGCCGTCTTCGGCCTGCGGCAGGCCGCCGGGTGCGGCGCGCAGCGCCGGCACAGCGGCGGCCAGCGCCAGCGCGGCGACCGCGCGCAAACCGTCGCGCCGCGCCGCGGCCGTCACGGGCGAGCCTCCGCCGGCAGCCCCAGCAGCAGCGCCCGTTCGGCACGCAGGAAGGCGATCGAGGCGTTGCGCCGGTGCACGGTCTCGTACTGGTCCCAGGCGGCATAGGCCGGCAGCGCGGCCGCATCGGGCACGTCGATCAGCGAGGCACCGTCGGCCACCAGCGTGTGCGCACGCTCGTCCAGCGCCTTCAGGTAGGCCGCCGTCGCCGCGATCTGCTCGGCCGGGCCGGCCGGCCCGTGCGCCGGCACGACGCTGCGCGGCGCGAGCGCAGCCAGCGCCGCCAGCGCGCGCTGCCAGCCCGGCAGGTCGGCGTCGGCGATGTCGGGCACACGCCGGTTCTCGACCAGCCCGCCGGCGAACAGCACCCGGTTCGCCGGATCCCAGAGCGCGACATCGCCCGGGCCGCTGCTGTGGCCGTAGTGCAGCAGCTCCAGCCGCCGGCCGGTCTCTTCGAGCGCCAGCGCACCGCTGAACTCGCGCTGCGGCCGGACCACCGCCGAGCCCGCCATCGCCGCGTCGCCCAGCGTGCGGCGCAGCTGCTCGAGGCAGGTGTCGCAGCGCGAGACCATCAGCCGCGCCGCCTGGGCATGCATCGCCACCGGCACCCCGGCTTCGCGGAAGGCGCTGGCACCGAACAGGAACTCGGGCCGCACATGGGTGACCAGCGCCAGCTTCAGCGGCCGGTCGGTGGTCGCGCGGATCGCGGCGATCAGCGCCCGGCCGTGAAGGTACGAGGTGCCGGTGTCGATCGCGACCACACCCTCGGGACCGACGACGAAGCCGCTGTTGCCGATGCGCCCGCCGTTCGCCGGCTCGGCCGCGCCGCCCGCGCCCGGCATCCAGTAGACGCCGTCGGCCAGCGCCAGCGGCGCCGCCGCCGCGGCCGCCGGGGACGCACAGGCGGCCAGCGCCGCGGGTGCGAACACGAAGGCGGCGAGCAGCGTCTGGCATAGCCGGCGGTCCATGCGGCTTTCAGCGCGCCTCGGCGAGCTGCTTCAGGTTGGCCAGGCCCGACTGGTAGACACCGGTGACGGCGCGCAGCGCAGCCTCGTCGTTCTGCTCCGGCGGCGGGTCGTTGTTCGGGTAGCCGCGGTAGAAGGCGCCGCGCCACTCGACGACGCTGCCGGCGCCTTCGGCGCGCACGCTGATCGTCGAGGTGTAGTTGGTCACCGGCAGCGCGCCGCCGTCCTTGGCGCGGTAGCTGTAGCTCATCTTCTCGTCGTCCCAGCGCTCCAGGCGCTCGCTCAGGCGGGCGCCGTTCTTCAGCACCAGCTCGCGCACCGAGCCGACTTCGTTGCCCTGGCTGGCCGGGCTTTCGGCGACTGCCGGGTGCCAGTCCTTGAGCGCGTCGAAGTTGCGGATGCGCGCCCAGACGGCCGTCGGCGGCGCCGCGATCGTGATCTGCTCGGTGACCTTCTGGCGTGTCGGCCCGTGGGCGGCGGCGGTGCCGGCGGCGACGGCCAGCACGGCGGCGATGACGACGGTTCTGCGGGCGGGCATCGGCTGCGTTCTCCTCGTGGATCAGGGGGTGGTGGGGGCGCCGATGAAGGCGCCGAAGCCGCGGCTGTTGCGGCCGGTGGTGATGCGGCTGCGTTCGGCGCCGCTCTCGGCGTCGAGCACGCTGACCGCGTCGTCCATCCAGTTGACGACGTAGACCCGGTCGCCCCAGGCGGCAACGCCCTCGGGGTAGCCGAAGCCGGGCAGCGTGCGGCGCAGCGCCAGCGTCTGCGCGTCGAGCACGCTGACGCTGTCGTCGTGCTGGTTGCTGACGTAGAGCAGCCGGCCGCCGGCGGCCAGCGCCGCGCCGTAGGGCGCGCGGCCGACGGCGGCGGTGGCGACGACGGCGCGGCGCCCGGTGTCGAGCACCGAGACGTCGTCGCTCAGCACGTTGAGCACGTACAGGCGCTGGCGCGGCGCGTCTAGCAGCAGCGCGAACGGGTGGTGGCCGACTGCCACCCGGGCCTCGACCGTGCCGCGCTCCAGGTCGACGAGCGCGACCGTGTCGTCGTCGCGTTCGGCGACCCAGGCGCTGCGGCCGTCGGCGCGCACCGCGACACCGGCCGGCGCGCGGCCGACCGCGATGCTGCGCGGCACGTCCTGCAGCCGCGTCGTGTCCCAGACCAGCAGCCGGTCGGCGTACCAGTCGGCGGCGACGAGGCGGCTGCCGTCGGCCGAGGCGTCCAGCCCCACCGGCCCGCTGCCGGCGGCGAGTGTGGCGACGACGGCGCGGGTGCGCATGTCGATCACCGAGATCGTGCGGCTGTCGGGGTTGGAAACGTAGACCCGGCCGCTGGCACCGACCGCGGCCACACCCGCCGGCGAACGCCCGACCGGCACGGTGGCGACGACGCGGTCGCCGTCGAGGTCGATCACCGAGACGTCGTGGCTGCCCTGGTTGGTGATCCAGGCGTAGGGCGCGGCCTGGGCGGCAGCGGCGAGCCCGAGCGCGGCGCACGCGGCGCCGGCGCCGGCCCGCAGCCGGCGCGCCGTCATTCGCGCACCGGCGTCAGCACGCCGGCGAAACGCAGGCCCTGGGTGTCGCTCGCCTCGACCTCGAGACGCGCGTCACCCCGGGGCAGGAAGGCGAAGCGGAACCACGGGTTCTCGCTGATCGAGAAGTCCAGGTCGGCGGCGAAGACCAGGCGCCCGGCGTGGCGCACCTCGAGCTGGCGCAGGAAGTGCGCCGGCGTCACCTGGCGCGTCAGCTGGTCCATCGCCAGCCCGGTGTGGTTGGGGTGGCTGATCTGCAGCCGGGCCAGCACCGGCTGCGCCGCGGCCGGGTCGCCGCTGACGCGCAGGCGCATCTGGCCGAGCGAGGCCAGCGCCGCGGCGGCGTCGCTGCCGGGTGCGGCCGAACAGCCGCCCGAGGCCTTGACGAAACGGGTCGCCATGAAGAGCCGGCCGTCGTCGGTCTCGGCGATGGCGCGCAGATGGCTGTACTGGTCGACCCGCAGCCGGGTCTCGACCTGGGCCCGGCCGCTGTCGGGCGTGAAGCGGAAGATCGCCGAGACCGGCGACGGATTGGCGTCGACGATCAGGTAGATCGTCGCGACGTAGCCGGCCGCACCCTGCGGCAGCCGGCTGTGCACCGCCACCGGCACGACGCCGGCGTCGACCGCACGCGATGGCGCCAGCAGCTCCAGCACGTCGGCGCCGGCGGGCGCGATCTCGCGCGTGCCGAACAGGCTGGCCCGCACCTTCTGCCAGATCGCGCTGGCGGCCGGGTCGGCATCGGGCGCGAACGCACGCACCGGCTCGGCCGCCGACGCCGGAGCGGCGGCGAACACGAAGGCCGCGGCGGCGAGCGTGCGCGCGAGCCTGTTCATCGGCTGCCGGCTCCCGGCGGCGGACCGATGAAACACGCCTGCTGCACCTTCGGCTGCAGTTCGCGCCAGCGCGCGACGAGCTTCTTCGCGCCGGCGTTGTCACGCAGTTCGCCGCCGCGTTCGCCGCCGATGGTCATCGCGTTGACGACGGTGATCATCTCGATGTAGTCGTCGAGGGGCAGCTCGGCGGCGATGCGGTCGAGCGCGCACGAGCACTTGTTGACCATCTCGTAGAAAGGCCCGGGGTGCTCGCGCATGCACTGCTGGACGTAGAGCACGCGCTCGACGGTCGGGTAGTCGTGCGACTTCGCCGCGGGCGCGGCGGCGGCACCGGCAGTGGCGCCGGCGAGGATCAGGGGCAGGAGCAGCTTCATGGCGGTCAGCGCGCGAGGCGCGCGAGGGTCGTGGTGGCGGCGTCGGCCAGCAACTCCTCGGCGACGAGCGGGGGCGCGCCGGCGCTGGCGCCGGGCACGCGGGTGGCGATGGCGTAGACGCCGCCGGGCACGGCCGGCGCCAGCGTGAACAGGTAGCGCTTGCCGGCCAGCGCCTCGAAACGCGCGCGCAGCGGGTCCTCGAGGTAGGGCGCGATCTCGATCTCGCGCGCCGCGACGCTGCGCCCGGCGTAGGGCAGCGTGCTCGCGCGCAGCGTTGCCGACTGCGCCAGGGCCATGCGGATGCGCTTGCGGAAGTAGGACGACTGGCCCTTGGTGCGGCGCTGCATCTCGCGCACGTCGCGTTCGAGGAAGTGCAGGATCACCGGGTTGCCCTGCGCGGCCTCGACTTCGGGCAGCTCGATGCGTTCCGCGCCGGACAGAAAACTCGCCTGCGCGCTGCAGCAGCCGCCGCCGGCACGGGCCTTGAGCATCAGCGTCACGCGGTCGTCCAGCTCCGGCTCGAGGCTGCCGCGGCGGCTGAAGCGGTAGGCCAGTTCCAGCGGCGGCACCAGGCCGGCAAGGTGGTTGTCGACGAACAGCGCCTTCTCGGCCGCCGAGATCTCGTCGCTCTCGGCCGCAGCCCACGCCGGCCAGGCCGCCAGCGCCGGCAGCGCCGCGGCCAGGCGCAGCCAGCGGCGGCGCGCGATGTTGGCGGCAGCCGTCATTTGCTCGCCGCCTCGGGTTCGAGCAGCGGCACGCCATAGGACTGCAGGATGGCGGTGATCTCGGCACGGTGGCGCTCGATCAGCTGCTCGACCTGCTGCTTCCATTCGCGCTCGCCGTAGCGCACGCCCATCGCCATCGAGAAATCGAACTTGACGCCGGGCTCGCTGGCCAGCGGCACGACGACGAGCTTCGGGCTCTTCGCGCGCTGGGCGACGAAGCCGGCGATCGGGCCCCAGACGATGGCCGCGTCGAGCCGCCCTTCGGCCAGGTCGCGCTCGAGGATCTGGCCCGGGTAGGCCTGCGGGTCGGGGCTCATGATCGGATACGGCACGCCGCTGTCGACCAGGCCGTGATGCGCCAGCCAGGCCGAGGCCGGCGAGCGGTCGTACAGGCCGATGCGCAGCTTGGCCAGGCGCTCGCGGTCGAGCGCGAGGAACTGCGGGCCGCTGCTGACGCCGTCCAGCCCGCGGCCGGCGGCGTAGACCAGCGCGTAGGTCGAGCGGTAATAGGGTTTGGTGACCGACACCTGCTCGAAGCCGGCGGGCACGCCGAGCACGATGTCGCAGGGGTAGTCCTGGCCCGGCAGCTTGAAACGCAGCGTGTTGCGGATGAAGCCCAGGCGCTGCGGGAACGAGTAGTACGTGACCGGCAGCCCGAGCGCCTTGCCGAAGAGTTCGGCGATGCGGTTCTCTATGCCTTCGCCGCGCTCGTTGGAGAACGGCAGGTTGTTCGGGTCCTGGCAGACCTTGAGTGCCGTGCGCGGCGCGTCCTGCGCGCCAGCGGCGGCGCACGCCGCGGCCATCAGCCCGGCGACGATCGCGTGCAGAGGTTTCATTGGATCGGCTCGACCTTGGCGCGTGTGATCGCGCCGTCGGATCGGCCCTTCAGGTAGGCGTAGAGCGCGTCGATGTTGTCCATCACCTGCTGGCTGCTGCCGAAGCTCTGCATGCCCTTGTCGAGGCGGCCGTCGCGCACGGTCTTGACGAACTCGTCCTTGGTCAGCACCTTCAGGCTGTTGACCAGCGACGGCCCGACCATGCCCTCCTGGTTGGCGCCGTGGCAGCGGTCGCAGGCCGCGGCGCGCCAGGTGCGAAAGCCTTTCATCGTCACCGGGTCGACCTTGTAGCCGTCGACGACCGTGTAGAGCGGGGTCTGGTTCTGGCCGTACGACGCGCCAGCCGCGAACAGCGCGACACCCAGCAGCAGTTTCCGAAGCATGTGCGGTTCATCCTCTTGGAGAGGGGACGTCGCCGCGCCGGACGCCGCCCCCCCGGGGGTGCCGGCCCCGGGCACTCCGGAGCCGGCATCAGAGCGGCTGCCGTCAGTTGGGCAGCGTGAACACCGTCAGCGAGCCGCCCAGTTCGGTGTACTGGGACAGTTCACGGTAGCCACCGACGGCACCCAGGCCTTCCTGGTCCTTCTCCAGCCCCGCAGCCATGCCGATGCCGGCCCAGCCGCCGATGCCCGAGAACACGCCCAGGTACTGCTTGCCCTTGTACTCATAGGTGAAGACGTTGCCGATGATCCCCGACGGCGTCTTGAACTTGAACAGCTCCTTGGAGATGTTCTTCTTGTCGACGCACTTCAGGTAACCCTCGAGCGTGCCGTAGCAGGCGATGCCGCCGGCGGTGGTGAGCGCACCGCTCCAGACCGAGAACTTCTCGGCCTTGGACTGCACGATCTTGCCGCTGCTCGCGTCCCAGGTGATGAAGTTGCCCATGCCGCCGTGGCTGCCCGGCGCCGGGTACATCGACAGCGTCGCGCCGACATAGGGCTGGCCGGCGGTGTATTCGACCGCGAACGGCTCGTAGTCCATGCAGACGTGGTTGGTCGGCACGTAGAAGAGCTTGGTGTCGGGATCGAAAGCCGCGGGCTGCTGGTCCTTGGTGCCCAGCGCCGCCGGGCAGACGCCCTTGGTGTTGACGTCGGGGCCGTTCTGCGCCGTCGAGTACTTGGACACGACCTGCGGCCGGCCGGTCTTCATGTCGACGTGCGTCGCCCAGTTCACCGCCGGGTCGTACTTCTGGGCGACGAGCAGCGCGCCGTTGGTGCGGTCCAGCGTGTAGGCGAAGCCGTTGCGGTCGAAGTGCACCAGCGCCTTGGTCGGTTTGCCCTTGACGTTGATGTCGGCGAGGATCATCTCGTTGACGCCGTCGAAGTCCCACTCGTCGTAGGGCGTCATCTGGTAGACCCAGTTGACCTTGCCGGTGTCGACGTCACGCGACCAGATCGACATCGTCCACTTGTTGTCGCCCGGGCGCTGCGCCGGGTTCCAGGTCGACGGGTTGCCGCTGCCGTAGAAGACGCTGTTGAGCGCCTTGTCGTAGCTGAACCAGCCCCAGGTGGTGCCGCCGCCGATCTTCCACTGGTCGCCCTTCCAGGTCTTGAGCGACGAGTCGGGGCCGACGGGCTTGACGGCGCCGTCCGTCCAGGTCGTCGTCTTCGCCGGGTCGATCAGCATCTCGGCGTCGGGGCCGACGCTGTAGCCCTTCCAGACCTGCTTGCCGGTGTTGATGTCGTAGGCGGCGAGGAAGCCGCGCACGCCCCATTCGCCGCCGGAGATGCCTGTGATCACCTTGTCCTTGAAGACGTGCGGCGCGTTGGTGTTGACGGCGCCCAGCTTGGGGTCGCCGTTTTTCACCGTCCAGATCAGCTTGCCGGTCTTGGCGTCGAGCGCGACCAGGTTGCTGTCGGCCTGCTGCAGGAAGACCTTGCCCTCGGCATAGGCCAGGCCGCGGTTGACGGTGTCGCAGCACATCTGCGGGATCACCGCCGGGTCCTGCTTGGGCTCGTACTTCCAGATGATCTTCTGGGTCTCGAGCTCGATCGCGAACACCTTGTTCGGGAACGGCGAGTGCAGGTACATCGTGCCGTCGATGACCAGCGGCGAGCCTTCGTGGCCGCGCAGCACGCCGGTGGAGAAGGTCCACGCGACCTGCATCTTGCCGACGTTGCCGGCGTTGATCTGCTTGAGCTGGCTGTGCCGCTGGTTGTACATGTCGCCGGCCTGCATCGCCCAGTTCTTGGGGTTGGCGGTCAGCTTCTCGACGTCCGCGTTGGCCTGCACCAGGCCTGGCAGCACCAGCGCTGCCGCCAGCCCCAGCCCCGCCCAGGGAAGGCGTGAATGCCCAGAAATTCGCATCGATGTCTCCTTGCTTTGATGGACCGGTCTTCCCCTCGTGCGGCCGGAACCCGTTGACCAACCCGCCGCCGACGTCGAGAACACGGCGCAGCGCCCGACCGCAAGTTCCTTGCCGTCTTCAGCGGCGCGGCGCGTGGCGACGCGCCGCGCAGGGCCGGCCGTGGGCAGTCCATCGGCGTCCGCGCAGCCGCCGCTGGCGCCCCGACGGCAACTCGCGGCCCGCCGCGGCACCGGCCTCCGGGGCGACCCGGATAGGGAAAGCACCGGCGGCCATCGCAGGCCATGCGCCGTGGTCGCGGCCGTCGTCCGGCAGCGCGCGAACAGGCTGCGCCGAAACCGTGTCATCGCCGGGGCACAGAGTGTCATCGCCGCGAACAGCCGCCCGCTGGCGCCGCCCGCAGCCTCCTGCGGGACAGCGCTGGCGAGGTCCTTGCTGGTTCGTGCGGAAGGCGCGAGGACGACACATCTGGTTGAATGTCCCGCAGCCGGCCCGCCAGAGGCCGCCGTCAGGCCCAACACAAGGAGACACACCCGTATGCGAGCTTTCGCCCGCACGAGCGCCGCAGCGCTCGCCGTCGCCGCCGCCGGCGTCAGCGCCCAGGGCACCGCCTGGGTATCCAGCGAGAAGGACGACGCGATCACGCTGATCGACACCGCCACGCTGGCCGTCAAGGGCACGGTCGCGACCTGCAAACGCGGCCGCCACATCCAGCGCCTGCCCGACGGCCGCGTGATGCTCGCCTGCACCGACAGCGGCGTCGCCGACGTGCTCGACGCGGCGACGCAGAAGTCGCTGCGCCGCGTGCCGCTGGGCGACGACCCCGAGGCCTTCGACGTCTCGCCCGACGGGCGCACGATCTACGTCTCGAACGAGGACGACGGCGTGGCGAGCTTCATCGACGCCCAGACCGGCAAGGTGACGAAGACGGTCAAGGTCGGCCAGGAGCCCGAGGGCGTCAAGGTCTCGGCCGACGGGCGCACGCTGTACGTGACCTCCGAGGTCGCGAGCATGGTGCACGTGATCGACGTCGCCCAGGGCAAGGTGGTGAAGAACGTCAAGGTCGGCAAGCGCCCGAGGCGCATGGCGATCACGCCCGACGGCCGCGAGCTCTGGGTCACGAACGAACTCGACGCCAGCGTCAGTATCGTCTCGACGGCGACGAACGAGCTGCTGGCGACGCTGAAGTTCGAGGTCAAGGGCGCGCGCGCCGAGGAGATCACGCCAGTGGGCATCACGATGACACGCGACGGCAAGCGTGCCTTCGTCGCGCTCGGCAAGGCCAACCACGTGGCCTTCGTCGACGTCGCCACGCGCAAGGTGACGAACCAGGTGCTGGTCGGCAAACGCGCCTGGAACGTCACGCTGGACAAGGCCGAGCAGCGGCTGTGGGTCGTCAACGGGCTGAGCGACGACGTCACCGTCGTCGACGTCGCCGGCGCCAAGGCCGTGAAGAGCATCCCGGTTGGCCGCGTGCCCTACGGCCTGGTGCTGGTCGAATGAGGCCGCAGCGGCTGGGCGTCGCCGTCGTGATGGCGCTGGCAGCGGCGGCGGCACCGGCAGCGACCTTGAAGGTCACGCTGCTGCAGCCGGCCGACGACCCGCGGCTGGAGCGCTCGCGGCTGGAACGCGCCTACCTCGGCCACCCGGGCGGGCCGGCCGGCGACGGGCTGAAGCTGGCCGTCGAGGACGCTCAATTCGAGCTCGACGCCGCCGAGGTGAGGATCAGCGTCGACAGCGCCGAGGTCGGCTCGCGCGAGGCCGCACGCGCCGCGGCCGCGGCCGCCGAGAAGGCCGGCGCCGCGGTGCTCGTCGTCGACCTGCCCGGCGACTGGACGCTGGCGGTGGCCGACGCGGTGAAGATCCCGGTGCTCAACGTCGGCGACGCCGCCGACCGGCTGCGTGGCAGCGACTGCCGGCCGCGCCTGTACCACCTGCTGCCCAGCGAACGCATGCGCAGCGACGCGCTGGCGCAGACGCTGGTGGCGCGGCGCTGGGCCCAGGTGCTGATGCTGGTCGGCCCGACGCCCGAGGACCAGGTGCGCGCGGCGACGGCGCAGGCCTCGATGAAACGTTACGGCCTCAAGCTCGTCGCCCAGCGCCCGTTCAAGCTCTCGGCCGACCCGCGCGAACGCGACTTCGCCAACCCGCTGCTGCTGACCGGCAATGCCGGCTACGACGCCGTCTGGGTCGTCGACGGCGCCGGCGAGTTCGCGCGTTCGCTGCCCTACCGCACGGTGCTGCCGCGGCCGGTGGTCGGCGACGCCGGGCTGGTGGCGCTGGCCTGGCACGCGCAGTTCGAGCGTTACGGCGCACCCCAGGTCTCACGCCGCTTCGCCAAGGCCTACAAGCGGCCGATGACCGGCCCCGACTGGGCGGCCTGGATGGCGGGCAAGGCACTGATCGGCGCCGCGGTCGCCGCGCCCAAGGGGCCGGCACCGGCCTGGGCCAAGGCCCTGGGCGGCGCCACGCTGGACGGCTCCAAGGGCACGCCGATGAGCTTCCGCGCCTGGGACGGCCAGCTGCGCCAGCCGCTGCTGCTGAGCGACGGCCAGGGCGTCGTCGCGCAGGCGCCGATCGAGGGCCTGCTGCACCCGACGAACGTGCTCGACACGCTGGGCGCCGACGCCCCGGAGAAGCTGTGCAAAGTCGCCCGCTGACCCCGGCCGGCGCGGCCCGCCGGCGCCTGCTCGCCGCCGCTGCCGCCGCCGCGCTGGGCGCTGCCGGCGCCGCGACGGCCAGCGCCGGCACGGCGCCCTTCCCGAGCCGCACGATCACGCTGTGGGTGCCCTGGCCGGCCGGCGGCGCCACCGACCTGACGCTGCGGCTGCTGGCCGAACTCGCCGGCGCCCACCTGGGCCAGCGCATCATCGTCGAGAACCGCAGCGGCGCCGGCGGCACGCTGGCGATGCCGGTGCTGCAGATGTCCGAGCCCGACGGCTACACGATCGCGCAGCTGCCGCAGCCGGTGCTGCGCGTGCCGCACACCCAGCGTGTGCTCTGGGACCCGATACGCGACGTCACGCCGATCATCCAGATCTCCGGCGTCACCTTCGGCGTGCTGGTGCGCAACTCCAGCCCCTGGCGTGCGCTCGAGGACCTGTTCGCCTTCGCCCGCGCCCGGCCGGGCGAGCTGGCGATCGCGACCAACGGCGTCGGCACGACGCCGCACATGGTGCTGGAGGAGCTGTTCACCGCACGCGGCCTGCGCTACATCCACGTGCCCTACCGCGGCACCAGCGAGCAGCTGCTGGCGATCGAGTCCGGCCAGGTGATGGCCGGCGTCAACTCCACCGGCTTCGCGCCCGCGGTCGACTCCGGGCGGCTGCGGCTGCTGGCCAGCTTCGCCGGCAAACGCTCGCCGCGCTGGCCCGAGGTGCCGACGCTCACCGAACTCGGCTTTCCGATCGTCGCCACCTCGCCCTACGGCCTGGGCGGGCCGCGCGGGCTGCCGCCGGCCGTCGTCGCGCGGCTGCACGACGCCTTCCGGCGCGCGATGTTCGAGCCCGCCTTCGGCGCCGAGCTCGCCAAATACGACCAGGACCTCGCCTACCTCGGCCCGGCCGACTACGGCCGCTGGCTGCGCGAGGAGTACGAACGCGAGCGCATCGCCAGCGTGCGCCTGGGCCTGGCCCGTCCGGGAGCCTGACGATGGCCCGCACCGCACACGAATCCGCGGCGCTGCGACGCCGCTCGGCGATCGAACTCGCCGTCGTCGTCGGCGCCGCGGCGGCGACCTGGGCGCTGGCCTCGGTGCTGGAACTGCACGAGAGCCTGGTGGCCTTCTTCGCGCGCCACGAGAGCTGGCAGGCCGACGAGCTGGCGATCGCGCTCGGCGTGCTCGCGCTCGGGCTGGCCGTGCACGCGCTGCGCCGGCGCCGCGACGCCGAGCAGGCGCTGGCGAGCGAGCAGCGTGCACTCGCCGACGCCGCGCGCCTGGCCGAACGCAACGCCGAACTGGCGCGCGGCCTGATCGCGCTGCAGGAGGACGAACGCGCCGCGATCGCACGCGAGCTGCACGACGAGATGGGCCAGGCCTGCACCGCGCTGCGCATGGACACCGCGCTGCTCAAGCGCGCCGTCGCGCTCGGCGACGCCGAGGCCGCGCGTGCCGCCGCCTCCCGCGCCGACCAGCAGGCGCAAAGCCTGCTGCGCGGCGTGCGCGGCTTGCTGCAGCGGCTGCGCCCGGCGCACCTGGAGATGCTCGGGCTGGCCGCGGCGCTGGAGGAGCTGTGTGCGGGCTGGCAGGCGCGCAGCGGCGTGGCCTGCAGCTTCCACGGCGCGGCCGAGGCCGCCGGCGGGCTCGGCGCCGAAGCCGAACTCGTCGTCTACCGCGTCGCCCAGGAAGCGCTGACCAACGTGATGCGCCACGCCCGCGCCGGCCGCGTGCAGGTGCTGCTGGCGCGTGAAGGCGAGTCGCTGGCGCTGCTGGTCGAGGACGACGGCATCGGCCTGCCGCCCGAGGGCGAGCGCCGCGGCCTGGGCCTGCTGGGCGCGGCCGAACGTGCCGCCGCGCTCGGCGGCACGCTGGCGCTCGAAGGCGCCGCCGGCAGCGGCACGCGCGTGCGGCTGACGCTGCCACTGCAGCCGCAGCGTCAGCAACAAGCCCTGGAGACGACGCCGTGATCCGCCTGCTGATCGCCGACGACCACCCGGTGGTGCGCGAGGGCTACCGCCGCCTGCTCGAGCAGGCCGGCGGCATCGAGGTCGTCGCCGAGGCCGGTGACGCCGACACGGCCGACGCCGCCTGGGCCGCTTTCGCACCCGAGCTGCTGGTCACGGACCTGGCGATGCCCGGCGGCGGCCTGGAGCTGATCCGGCGCGTGCGCCTGCGTTCGCCGGCGGCCGCGGTGCTCGTCTTCAGCATGCACGACGGCGAGGCGATGGTGCGGCGCGCGCTCGCCGCCGGCGCCCGCGGCTACCTGAGCAAGGCGGCCGCGCCTGAACTGCTGGTCGAGGCGGTGCGGGCGCTGCACGCCGGCCGCAGCTGGCTGGACCCGGGGCTGCCGCCCGGCTGGCTGCGGCGCGACCCGCTGTCCGAAGGCGAGCGCCTGTCCAGCCTGAGCGCACGCGAGTTCGAGGTCTTCCGCCTGCTCGCCGCCGGCTGTTCGGCGGCCGACTGCGCGCTGGCGCTGGGGCTGAGCGCGAAGACGGTGTCCAACCACCAGACGGTCATCAAGGACAAGCTCGGCGTCGCCACCTCGGCAGCGCTGGTGCACCTGGCCTGGCGCCACGGCGTCATCAGCCCGGCCGGGGCCTGATCGCGGGGGAGGGACAACCCGCGGCCAGGAAATCTTCCCTGTGCCACGCCGTGCTGCCGCGGCTACCGTGGCAGCACCCCGTTCAGACCGACCCGCCCCACCACGCGAGACAAGGAGCCACCACAGGAGAGAACCAGACCATGCCCGCTCCGCTGCGCCCGAGTGCGCTAGCCCTTGCTGCCTTCGCCTGCCTGGCCGCCCCGGCCGGCGCCCAGAACGTTTCGCCGCCTGCCACCGAGCGCGTCGAACGCATCGAGATCATCGGCATCTCGCCGCTGCCCGGCAGCGGCGTCGCGCGCGACCGCGTGCCGGCCAATGTGCAGACCGCGACCGACGAGGACCTGCGCCGCAGCCAGAGCCGCAATCTCGCCGACTTCCTCGGCACCGCCCTGCCCGGCGTCAGCGCCAACGAGATCCAGGGCAACCCGTACCAGATGGACCTGAACTTCCGCGGCTTCACCGCGAGCCCGCTGCTGGGCACGCCGCAGGGGCTGTCGGTCTACCAGGACGGGGTGCGCGTCAACGAAGCTTTCGGCGACGTCGTCGCCTGGGACCTGATCCCGCAGGCGGCGATCGCCCAGGTCACGCTGCTGCCCGGCGCGAACCCGCTGTTCGGGCTGAACACGCTCGGCGGCGCGCTGGTGCTCGAGACCAAACGCGGCGACACCCACCCTGGCACCGAGGCCAGCATCGAGGGCGGTTCGTTCGGCCGCGTCGAGGTCGAGGCCACGCACGGCCGGCGCCTGGGCGACAGCGGCCACCTCTTCCTCGCCGCCGACGCGATGAACGAAGACGGCTGGCGCGACCACTCGCCGTCACGCGTGCGCCAGTTCTTCGCCAAGGCCGGTGCCACCGCCGGCGGCCTGGACTGGGACCTGGCGCTGACACACGCCGACAACACGCTGATCGGCAACGGCCTGCTGCCCGAGACCCTGCTGGCCGCCGACCGCGAGCAGATCTACACCCGCCCCGACCGCACGTCCAACAAGATGACGATGCTGGCGCTCAACGGCAAGTGGGACGTCTCGGCAACACAGCGCATCGCCGCCACCGCCTACCTGCGCCACGCTGACGCCGACACCCTGAACGGCGACCTGAACGACGACTACGACCCGCCCGACGTCGAGGAGACCGGGGTCGAGAACCGAACCTCGACGCGCCAGCGCGGCAGCGGCCTGGCGCTGCAGTCGACCTGGGCCCTCGAGAAACACCGCCTGAGCCTGGGCGCCGCCTACGACCGCGCGCGCAGCCGCTTCCGCCAGACCGAGGCCGAGGGCATGCTGGACGCCACCCGCGCCGTCGTCGACGCCGAGGAGGCCGAGGTCGACGCCTGGATCAGCGGCCACACGCGCAGCACCAGCGTCTGGGCCGCGGACCAGATCGCGCTGGCGCCGACGCTGCAGCTGACGCTGTCGGCCCGCTGGCAGAACACGCAGGTGAAGACGGTGGACCGCGGCCGCGCCGAACTCGGCCTGGACACCGAACTCGACGCCGACGCGCGCTACCGCAAGCTCAACCCCGCCGCCGGCCTGACCTGGCAGGCGAGCCCGGCGCTCACCGTCTTCGGCCAGCTGAGCCAGGGCACACGCGCGCCCAGCCCGATCGAGCTCGGCTGCTCGGACCCGGACAACGCCTGCGTGCTGCCGAACGCGCTGCAGTCGGACCCGCCGCTCAAGCAGGTGGTGACGCGCACCGCCGAGGCCGGCGTGCGCGGCCGCAGCGGCGGCCTGCGCTGGAACGCCGCGCTGTTCGCGAGCGAGAACCGCGACGACCTGCTGTTCATCAGCAACGGGCGCGCCGCCGGCTACTTCAAGAACTTCGGCAAGACGCGGCGCCAGGGGCTGGAGCTGGGCGCCAGCCGCAGCAGCGGCGCGCTGTCCTGGCAGCTGGCCTACAACTGGCTGCGCGCGACCTTCGAGTCGCCGGCCTGCCTGGTGTCCGAAGCCAACAGCAGCGCCGGCACCGACCCGGCCTGCCCGGCCGAGGACGAGATCGCGGTGCGCCCCGGCGACCGCCTGCCCGGGCTGCCGGCGCATCAGCTGAAGGCGGCGCTGCAGTGGGCGCCGTCGCAGGCCTGGAGCCTGGGCGCGCACTGGCGTGCGCTGTCCAGCCAGACGGTGCGCGGCAACGAGAACGGCCGCCACGAAGCCGGCGACGACTACATCGGCAGCGGCCGCCTGGGCGGCTACGCGCTGCTGGACCTGACGGCCAGCTGGCGCGTCGCCGACGGGGTGGAAGTCTTCGGCCGCATCGCCAACGTCTTCGACCGCGAGGTCGCCAGCGCCGGCGCGCTCGGCGAGAACGCTTTCGACGCCCGCGGCAACCTGCTGGCGCCGGACCAGTGGACGAACGAACGTTTCGTCGGGCCGGGTGCGCCGCGTGCGATGTGGCTTGGGGTTCGCGTGGATTTCGACCGCTGAGTTACGGCCAGCCCCGCTCGGCAAGTCCGTTCGACAGGGGATAGACTCGCGCCGCCGGGAGCGTCCCGGCCCCGAGGCCCTGCCCCGCTGCCGGGGGCGAACGAAGACGCGAGCGACCCGCGCGGAACAGGCAGCCGATGAATATTTCGCCCGCAACCGCGCGGGACCTCTTCCTGCGCCGGATCGAGCAGAGCGTGGTCGCGGCCTTCGTTCTGATGCTGCTGCTGCTGTGCGGGTCGGCGCTGCTGTACGGCCTGCAGGAACGGCGCGACCGCATCGCCAGTGCCACCGAACAGGCGGCCACGCTGGCGCGGGCGCTGGACGAGCATGTGCGCCGCAGCTTCGGCGCCATCGACGTGATCCTGGAACTCGTCGCCGCCGACGCCGCGCGCCCGGACGCGCTGCTGCGCGACGGCGAGGCCCTGCACCAGACGCTGGAGCGCAAGCGCGGCCTGCTGCCGCAGGCACGCTGGCTGGCGGTCTTCGGCCCCGACCTGGAACTGGTTGCCGACAGCGGCGGCGACGAGGACCTGCGCCGCGCCTTGCCGCTGCGCATCGCGCTGCGTTCGCAGCGCGACGGCGGCAACAGTCTGCTGCGCGTGGGCCAGCCGATCGGCGGCCCCGACCGGCCGGTCATTCCGGTGACGCGGCGCATCGTCGCCGCCGACGGCAGCTTTCTCGGCGTCGCGGTGGCGGTGCTGGACAGCGAACACTTCGAACGTTTCTACCGCGAGCTGCAGCTGCCGGCCGGCTCCAGCCTGGTGCTGGCGCGTGCCGACGGCACGCTGCTGCTGCGGCATCCGCACTACGCGGCGATGCCGCCGGGGCTGGACCTGTCGGCGGTGTCGCCGGTGTTCAAGCTGCAGCGGCCGCTGAGAGGTCAGACGACGCTGCGCGCGACCAGCGTGCTCGACGGCGTCGAGAGGCTGCTGACCTACCGCGAGATCGAGCAGCCGGCGCTGCTGGTGGGCATAGGCCAGGACCTGGAACCGCTGCTCGCCCCCTGGCGCCAGCGTGTGCTGACGCTGGCCGGCGGCGTCGTCGGCGTGGCCGCCGCGCTGACGCTGCTGCTGTGGATCGCGCTGATGCAGATCCGGCGCAGCGGCGACGCCGAGCGCCGCCACCGCGAGACGCTGGAGCACAAGGTGCGCGAACGCACGGCCGAACTCGAACACGCGAACGAGGAATTGCGCGCCTTCACCTATTCGGCCTCGCACGACCTGCGCGGCCCGCTCAACGGCATCCACGGCGTGATGCAGCTGCTGCGCGCCAAACACGGCCAGGTGCTGCCGGCCTCGGCGCTGGAGATCCTCGGCCACGCCGAGCTCAGCGTCGCCAACATGGTGCGCCTGACCGAGGACCTGCTGACGCTGTCGGGCATAGGCCGGCGCGCGCTCGAGCCGCAGCTGGTGGACCTGAGCGCGCTGGCGCACGAGATCGGCGCCGAGCTGGTGGCGGCCGACCCGGAGCACCACGTCGAGTTCGAGGTCGAAGCCGGGCTGCAGGTCGTCGGCGACGCCGGGCTGCTGCGCATCGCGCTGCAGAACCTGCTGGCCAACGCCTGGAAGTACTCGTCGCGCGCCGAGCAGCCGCGGGTGCAGGTGCACGCCGAGCTGCTGGACGGCGAACGCGCGATCGTCGTGCGCGACAACGGCGCCGGTTTCGACGCCGCGCATGCGCACCGGCTGTTCCAGCCCTTCCAGCGCCTGCACAGCAGCCGCGAGTTCCCCGGCACCGGCGTCGGCCTGGCGACGGTGGCGCGCATCGTGCGCCGCCACGGCGGCCGCGTCTGGGCCGACGGCAGCCCGGGCGCCGGCGCGGCGTTCCGCTTCACGCTGCCCGAGCCACAGTGCGTGCCCTAGCCGGCGCTGCGCGAGCTGTGGCAGAACTCAGCCGCTAGACTGTGCGGCCCCGGCGGCGACGCCGCGAACAGGACTGATCCCCGATGCTCACCGTCAACAAGCTCCTCCCCCAGGGCCGCGGCCTCGCCGGGGCGCTGCTCAAGCGCGCCGCCAGCGTCGAACTCGACTGGGACACGCGCCAGAAGAGCCGCTTCGACGCCGTGGACAGCACCGGGCGCACGCTCGGCGTGTTCCTGGCGCGCGGCAGCGTCGTGCGCGGCGCTGACGTGCTCGTCGCCGAGGACGGCTCGCTGGTGCGCGTGCTGGCGGCGGCGCAGCCGGTGCTGGTGGTGCGCGCCGGCGCCGACGGTTCGCCCTTCGACCTGACGCGTGCCGCCTACCACCTGGGCAACCGCCATGTCGCGCTCGAACTGCGCCACGACCACCTGAAGCTCGAACCCGACCACGTGCTCGCCGAGATGCTGCGGCGCCTGGGCCTGGACGTGTACGAAGCGCACGAGCCCTTCGAACCCGAGGCCGGCGCCTACGCCGCCGGCGGCCACGAGGCGGCGCACGATCACGCGCATGGCCATGGCGGCTGCGCGCACGGTCACGAGCATCAGCCGGGGCACGAGCCTGCGCAGGGGCATAAGCACGCCCATGACCACGCGCACGCGCACGAGCACGGCCACGCCGGCTGCTCGCACGGCCACGCGCACGGCGCCGGCTGCAGCCATGGGGATGCCGTGGTCGCGCCGCCGGCGCCGAAGCGCGCCAAGAGCGGCTGCGGCGGCCACGGCGGCTGCGGCCACGACCACGGCTGAAGGCGTGCAGGCGCCGACGCTGCTGCGCCTGATCTGGCTGGCCTCGCCGGCGCTGCCGGTCGGCGGCTTCAGCTACTCGGAAGGGCTGGAAGCGGCGGTCGAGGCCGGCCGCGTCGGCAGCGAGGCGACGGCGCGCAACTGGCTGCTGGCGCAGCTGGAGCTGACGCTGGCGCGTGCCGACGGCCCGGTGCTGGTGCAATCGATGCGCGCCTGGCGCGACGGCGACGCGGCGCGTGTGCGCACGCTCAACGACTGGGTGCAGGCGAGCCGCGAGAGCGCCGAGTTCCGGCTCCAGGCCGAGCAGATGGGGCGTTCGCTGGTCGAATGGCTGAAGAACGGCGAACAGGCCGGCGACGCCCGCATCGCCGCCCTCGCCGCGCTGCCGCCGGCGCCGACCTGGCCGCTGGGCTTCGCGCTCGCGGCGGTACTGGCCGGTGCCGCCGAACACGACGCGCTGCTGGCCTTCGGTTTCGGCTGGTCCGAGAACATGGTGCAGGCGGCGATGAAGGCGGTTCCGCTGGGCCAGGCCGCGGCGCAGCGCATCCTGTCGGCGCTGGCGGCAGCGCTGCCGGCCGCGGCCGCGCGCGCCCAGGCCTGCGACGACGCCGGCCGCGTCGCCTTCGCGCCGATGCTGGCGCTGCTGTCGGCGCGCCACGAAGCCCAGTACTCGCGGCTGTTCAGGTCCTGAGGCCGCAGGCTCCAGGCACGGTTGCTGCATCATCCGTTGGATGAACACCCCGCTGCATTCCATCCCCGGCCGCACACGCCGGCTGCCTCCGCTGCGTGTCGGCGTCGGCGGCCCGGTGGGCTCGGGCAAGACGACGCTGGTCGAGATGCTGTGCAAGACGATGCGCGAGCGCTGGGACCTGGTGGTCGTCACCAACGACATCTACACCAAGGAAGACCAGCGCCTGCTGACGGTGGCCGGCGCGCTCGAGCCCGAGCGCATCGTCGGCGTCGAGACCGGCGGCTGCCCGCACACCGCGATCCGCGAGGACGCGTCGATCAACCTCGAGGCCGTCGACCGGCTGCTCGAGCAGTTCCCCGACGCCGACATCGTCTTCATCGAGTCCGGCGGCGACAACCTGGCCGCGACCTTCAGCCCCGAACTCTCGGACCTGACGATCTACGTCATCGACGTCGCCGCCGGCGAGAAGATCCCGCGCAAGGGCGGGCCCGGCATCACCAAGAGCGACCTGTTCGTCATCAACAAGACCGACCTGGCACCGCACGTCGGCGCCTCGCTCGAGGTGATGGCCGAAGACACACGCCGCATGCGCGGCGCCCGGCCCTTCGTGATGACCAACCTGAAGACCCGGGCCGGCCTGGAGGAGGTCGTCGCCTTCATCGAGCGCAAGGGCATGCTGACGGCCTGAGGCGGAGCCGGCGCCGCCGGGAGGCGTCGCCCGGGAGCGCCCTGTTCACGATACTTTGCAGTGCGCCGGTCAACCGAAGGTGCCACCGGCGCGATGATCGCAATATCACCCAGGAGCTCGGCATGCGCACGCACCTCTCGCAGACGCTGAAGCTGGGGCTGGCGGCGTTGGCACTCGCCGCCGCCGGCACGGCCTCGGCACGCACCTCGGTCTCGGTCGGCGTCGACCTCGGCTGGATCGGCGTGCCGGTCTACGGCCGCGTCGTCAGCGGCTACCCCTACGGTCCCGGCCCGCGTTACTGGGGCCCGCCGTACCGGCCCTGGCCGATGATGCCGCCGCCGGTCATCTACGCGCCGCCGGTGGTCTATGCCCCGCCCGTGGTCTACGCGCCGGCGCCGGTGGTCGAACGCCCGCGCGGCTCCGAATCGGTGCCGCCGCGCCAGCCCGACCCGATCATCTACCCGCGCCAGGGCCAGGACGCACAGCAGACCGAGGCCGACCGCCAGGCCTGCAACCGCTGGGCGACGACGCAAAAGGCGGCGATGGAAGACGCCACGGTGTTCCAGCGTGCGGTCGAGGCCTGCATGGACGGCCGCGGCTATTCGATGCGCTGAACCCGGCGCGCCGGAGATTTAGACGGGGCCCGTCCTGAGACCGGCCCCGCCACTCGGCGCGGGGGCATGCCGCCGGCTGCTTACAGCCCGAAGGCCAACGCCACGCGGTAGGTCACGAAGGACGCGGCGTAGGCGAGCACGAACAGATAGCCCGCGGTCACGCCGACCCACTTCCAGCCGCCGGTCTCGCGCCGGATCGTCGCCAGCGTCGACAGGCACTGCGGCGCGAACACGAACCAGGCCATCATCGCCAGCGCGGTCGCCATCGACCAGTCCTGCGCCAGCAGCGGAGCCAGCGCGCTGCCGGCCTCGTCGCCGGTGGCGCCGACGGCGTAGACCGTCGCCAGCGCCGCGACCGCGACCTCGCGCGCCGCCATCGCCGGCACCAGCGCGATGCTGATCTGCCAGTTGAAGCCGATGGGCTCGAAGATGAAGGCCAGGGCCTGGCCGATGCGCCCGGCCAGGCTGTACTCGATCGCCGGCTCGGTGTAGCCCTCGGGCGGAACCGGGAAGCTGGACAAGACCCACAGCACGACCGTCATCACCAGGATGACGCCGCCGACGCGGCGCAGGAAGATCAGCGCGCGCTGCCACAGCCCGGTTGCGACCGCCCGCACCGTCGGCCAGTGGTACGAGGGCAGCTCCATCATCAGCGTGCGCACGTGGCGCTTGCCGCTGCCGAAACGCTTGAGCACCCAGGCGACGGCGAAGGCGCCGAGGATGCCGGCCAGGTACAGCGCGAACAGCACCAACCCCTGCAGTTCCAGCCCGCCGAACACCTGGCGCGAGGGAATGAAGGCGGCGATCAGCAGCGCATAGACCGGCAGCCGCGCCGAGCAGGTCATCATCGGCGCCAGCAGGATGGTGACGATGCGGTCGCGCGGGTCGGCGATCGTGCGCGCGGCCATGATGCCGGGAATGGCGCAGGCGAAGCTCGACAGCAGCGGGATGAAGGCGCGCCCGGACAGGCCGACACTGCCCATCAGCCGGTCGAGCAGGAAGGCGGCACGCGGCAGGTAGCCCGACTCTTCCAGCAGCAGGATGAAGAAGAACAGGATCAGGATCTGCGGCAGGAAGACGACGACGCCGCCCAGGCCGGCGATCAGGCCGTCGACGACGAAACTGCGCAGCACGCCCTCGGGCAGCAGGGCGCCGACGGCTTCGCCGAGCGCACCGGTGGCGCCCTCGATCCAGCCCATCGGCGCCTCGGCCCACGAGAACACCGCCTGGAAGACGAGAAACAGCAGCACGGCCAGGATTGCCGGGCCGATGACCGGGTGCAGCACGACACGATCGATGCGGTCGCTGGCAGTCTCGGGCATGGCCTTGTCCAGGCCCAGACGCTCGAGGATGGTCTGCACCGTGTGGTGGTCGCCGTCCTGGTGCAGCGCCTCCTGCGCGGCCTGGGCCGCCTTCCACAGCGAGCGGTCCTCGAGCAGCGCGCGCAGCGCGCGGTCGCCATCGGCCTTGATGCCGACGGTCGGCACCACCGGCACGCCGAGTTCACGCGCCAGCGCGTCGGCGTCGACCTGCAGGCCGCGGCGTGCCGCCATGTCGGCCATGTTCAGCGCGACGACGCAGGGCAGGCCCAGGCGCTGCACCGCGAGCACCAGGCGCAGGTTGCGCCGCAGGTTGGTCGCGTCGACGACGCAGACGACGATGTCGGGACGCTTCTCGCCCCGGGCACGGCCGTGCAGCACGTCGACGGTGACACGTTCGTCGGGCGAACGTGGGTTCAGGCTGTAGGCACCGGGCAGGTCGAGCACACGCAGCGTTTTGCCGGCGCTGGTACGGAACTGGCCTTCCTTGCGCTCGACGGTGACGCCGGCGTAGTTGGCCACCTTCTGCCGGCTGCCGGTCAGCAGGTTGAAGAGCGCCGTCTTGCCGCAGTTCGGGTTGCCGACCAGGGCGACGAGCTGGCCGCCGGGATGGATGTGGACGACGGTATCGTGGCAGCTGCTCACAGCGGCTCCACGCGCACGCAGGCGGCTTCGGCGCGGCGCAGCGCGAACGTGGACTGGCCGACACGCACCACCAGCGGGTCGCCGCCCCAGACGCTGCGCGTGGTCACGGTGACGCGTTCACCCGGCAGGAAACCGATCTCGGCGAGCCAGCGGCCCCACGAAGGCGCGAGTTCGGGCGACTTCACGCCGACGACGCGGCAGGGCAGACCGGTGGCAGCCGCATCGAGGGACAGGGCCGGCGCCGCAGCGGCGCTCGGCAGCGGCGCCGACGAACGCGAAGCCGGGACGACGGCCGCGGACGGCGGGCGGAAGAAGGAGCCAAGACCCATGACCGGAAACCAAATGCGAATATTTCTCATTATGGACTCAGGCTCTGCGCTCGCACAAGGAAAATAGCCGCACGGCTTGAGCGCTCACAAGGAACCCGCGCCAAGCCGACCTGCGGCGTGACTTCCAGCCGCCCGCGCGCGCCGTGCGACACTGCGCGCCGCCTTTCCTGCCGCGCCCATGCTGATCAACTGTGTCGCCTACCGCCACGGCGTCAAACTCGCCGACATCTCCGTCGAAGCGATCAGCGACTACCTCGCCCAGCCCGACACCCTGATCTGGGTCGCGTTGCGCGACCCCGGCGACGACGAGCTGGCGACGATGCAGCAGGAGTTCGGCCTGCACGAACTGGCCGTCGAGGACGCGCGCCACGGCCACCAGCGGCCCAAGATCGAGGACTACGGCGACATGCTGTTCTGCGTCGTCCACCTGGTCGAGTACGGGCCGACGGACGAGCTGCAGGTGGGCGAACTGGCGATCTTCGCCGGGCCGAACTACGTGGTCTCGGTGCGCAGCCGCAGCACGCGCGGCTTCGCCGAGGTGCGCACCCGCTGCGAACGTTCGCCCGAGCTGCTGCGCCAGGGTGCCGGCTTCGTCTTCTACGCGCTGCTCGACGCCGCGGTCGACCGCTACTTCCCGCTCGTCGAGGAACTGGAGAACGAGGTCGACGGCATCGAGGCGCAGATCTTCGAGCCCGGCGCGGCCCGGCGCAGCATCGAGATGCTCTACGACGTCAAGCGCCGGCTGGGCGTGCTGCGCCACGCGGTGCTGCCGCTGGTCGACCCGGTGCTGCGCCTGCACGGCGGGCGCGCGCCGCCGGTCAGTGCCGGCACCCAGGAGTACTTCCGCGACGTCTCCGACCACCTGCTGCGCATCAACGCCACGCTGGACGCGCTGCGCGAGGCCGTGACGACCGCCATCCAGGTGAACCTGTCGATGGTGACGATCGAGGAGAGCGAGACCACCAAGCGCCTGGCGGCCTGGGCCGGCATCTTCGCCGTCGCCACCGCCTTCGTCGGCGTCTGGGGCATGAACTTCAAGTACATGCCCGAACTCGACTGGCGCTGGGGTTACCCGGCGGCCCTGGCCGTCATCGGCGGCGTCTGCGCGCTGATGTACCGGCGCTTCCGCAAACTGGGATGGTTATGAGCGACAACAACGACAACGAATCCTGCCCGCGCTGTGGCGGCGCCTTCCACTGCGGCGCTGCCGGCCCCGGCCCCTGCGCCTGCAGCCAGTTCAAGCTGGAGCCGCGCCAGCTGCGCGCGATGATGTCGCTGTACCCGCGCTGCCTGTGCCCCGCCTGCCTGCGCGCGATCGCCGCCGGCGCGAGCCTGCAGCCCGCGCCGGCGGCCTGAGGCCGGCCTCGGCTCTGTCACGTGAAATCGTGCTCGAGCCTGAGTCTGGCGATCAAGGCCTTCCGGCCTTGATCGCCAGACTCAGTGCGCCCCCCCGGCGTCGGCTGCCCCGCCTGCGCCCGCGCTCCGCGGAGCGGCCAGCCACAGCAGCACGATGAGCGCGATGAACAGCAGCGCCGACAGGTGGAAGACGTCGGTGACGGCCATCGTGTAGGCCTGCTGGTCGATCAGCCGGTTCAGCGTCGCGTTCGCCTGCTCGGCGCTCTGGCCGGCGGCGGCCAGCTGCGCCAGCATCGCCTGCGTCGTCGCGTCGTGGCTGCCGGCGCTGATCGCCTCGACCAGATGGGCGTGGTGCAGCGACGCGCGGTTGTCCCACAGCGTCGTGAACAGCGAGGTGCCGATGGCGCCGGCGGTGATGCGCACGAAGTTCGACAGGCCGGACGCCGCCGGCATCTGCTCGGGCTTCAGGCCGCTGAAGATGATGGCCTGCAGCGGCACGAAGAAGAAGGCCATCGCCGCGCCCTGCAACATGATGGGCAGCAGGATCACGCCCGGCGTCACCTGGGTGTTGAACTGGGCGCGCATCCACAGCACCAGGCCGAAGCCGAGGAAGGCGACGGTGGCAAGCTTGCGCGGGTCCATGCGGCCGACGTTCTTGCCGACCCAGGGCGACAGCGCGATCGCCAGGATGCCCACCGGCGCCGTCACCATGCCGGCCCAGGTCGCCGTGTAGCCCATCCACTGCTGCAGCCACAGCGGCAGCAGCACGACGTTGCCGAAGAACACGCCGTAGGCCACCGACAGCGCGGTCGTGCCGAGCACGAAGTTGCGCCGGCCGAACAGGCGCAGGTCGACGATCGGGTGCCGGTCGGTCAGCTCCCAGGCGAGGAAGAACAGGAAGCCGATCACGGCGACGATCGCCAGCACGACGATCTGGGTCGAGCTGAACCAGTCCAGCTCCTTGCCCTTGTCGACCATGATCTGCAGCGCACCGACCCACAGCACCAGCAGCCCGAGCCCGACGGCGTCGACCGGCACACGTTTCGGACCGGGGTCGCGGCTGCGGTAGATCGACCAGGTCAGCGCCGCGGCGAACAGCCCGACCGGGATGTTGATGAAGAAGATCCAGGGCCAGGACAGGTTGTCGGTCAGCCAGCCGCCCAGCAGCGGCCCGACCACCGGCGCGACCATCGTCGTCATCGCCCACAAGGCCATCGCCAGGCCGGCCTTGGCCGGCGGGTAGCTGGCCAGCAGCAGGGTCAGCGACAGCGGGATCATCGGCCCCGAGACCAGCCCCTGGAAGACGCGAAACGCGATCAGCGACTCGATGTTCGGCGCCAGCCCGCACAGCCAGGAGGCGATGACGAAGAGCACGATGCTGGCGGTGAACAGCCGCACCTGGCCGAACCGCTGCGTCAGCCAGCCGGTCAGTGGCACGGCGATCGCGTTGGCGACGCCGAACGAGGTGATGACCCAGGTGCCCTGCTGCGGGCTCACGCCCAGGTCGCCCGAGATCGCCGGGATCGAGACGTTGGCGATCGAGGTGTCGAGCACCGTCATGAAGGTCGCCAGCGACAGCGCCAGCGTGCCGGCGACACGCGCGCCGCCCTGCAGCGGCGGGTACGCCGGCGCACGCGGCGGCGCGGCGGCGGGTTTCGCGTCCGGCGCGTCGCCGTCCGCGGCCACGGTGGTCGAGCTCATGTCAGCCCTTCGTGGCACGACCGAGGTTGCGGGCGATGATCTCGTGCACGCGGCGCTGGGCAGCGTCGTCGGCGGCGTCGAACACCGCCGTGCGGTTGCTCGAGCGCGTCACCGCGGTCAGCACCGGCTCGCCCTGGGTGTCGGCGGTGTCGACGGTGGCGTCCATCGACAGGCCGACACGCAGCGGGTGCTCGCCGAGCTGCTTGGCATCGATCTCGATGCGCACCGGCACGCGCTGCACGATCTTGATCCAGTTGCCGGTCGCGTTCTGCGCCGGCAGCAGCGCAAACGCCGAGCCGGTGCCGGCGCCGACGCCGACGACGTGGCCCTCGAACTCGACGCGGCCGCCGTAGAGGTCGGCGCTCAGCTTGACCGGCTGGCCGATGCGCATGTCGCGCAGCTGGCCTTCCTTGAAGTTGGCCTCGACCCAGACCTGATCGAGCGGCACCACCGACATCAGCGGCGTGCCGGGCGCGACACGCTGGCCGACCTGCACCGTGCGCCGCGCCACCTGGCCGGCGATCGGCGCCGGCAGTTCGGTGCGCTCCAGCGCCAGCCAGGCCTCGCGCAGCGCGGCGGCGGCACGTTCGACGTTGGGGTGCTGCTCGATCGCGACGCCTTCGGTCAGCGCACGGTTGGAACTGGCCTGCTCCTGCGCCGCGGCCAGCGCGGAGCGCGCCGCCGCGAGCGCGCTGCGCGCCGCCGCCAGCGTGGTCTCGGCGTGTTTCATCTCCTCGCCGCCGACGGCGCCGCTGGCCATCAGCGGGCGGCGGCGCTCGATGTCGTCGCTGGCACGGGCGACGTCGGACTCGGCGCGTGCGACCTCGGCTTCGCGCAGGCGCACGTTGGCGGCGAAGGTGGCGTCGTTGGCGTAGACCGTGCGCACCTCGCGCACGGTCTGCGCGAGCTGGGCCTCGGCGCGCTGCAGCGCCAGCCGGGCGTCGGCCGGGTCCAGCTTGACCAGCGGCTGGCCGGCCTTGACGCGGTCGGTGTCGTCGGCCAGCACCGCGAGCACGGTGCCGCCGACCTGCGGCGTGATCTGCACGACCTGGCCCTGCACATAGGCGTTGTCGGTCGACTCGTAGTGGCGCTGGGTGATCAGCCACCAGGCGCCGTAGATCAGCGCGGCGGTCAGCGTGACGCCGGCGACGGCCAGCAGCGCCGGCTTGCGCTTGGCGCCCGGGTCGGCGGCGGGGGTGTTGGTTTCGCTCATGGTTCGGTGCGGTGTGTTCGGTTGGGGTTTCAGCGCGCGGCGGCCACGGGCGGCGGCAGGGTGTCGTCGGTGGCGGCCCAGCCGCCGCCGAGGGCGCGGGCGAGTGCCACTTCGCTGGCCAGATGGCGCGCCTTCAGGTCAGTCGCGGCGCGCGACTGCGCGAGCACGTTGGTCTGGGCGCTGAGCACGGTGAGGAAGTTGCCGAGCCCGGCCTGGAACCGCTGCAGCGCGAGCGCGAACGCGGCGTCGGCGGCGGCGCCGGCTTCGGCCTGGGCGCGCTGCTGGCGCTCCAGCGACTGCAGCCCGGCGACCTCGTCGGCCACTTCGCGCAGCGCACGCAGCAGCGCGCCGTTGTAGCCCTCGACCGCGGCGTCGACCTCGGCCGCGCGGGCGCCGAGGTTGGCGCGCAGCCGGCCGCCTTCGAAGATCGGCAGCGACAGCGCCGGGCCGGCGCCGAAGGTGCGCGAGCCGGCCTTGACGAACTCGTCCAGCCCCAGGCTGGACAGGCCGACGAAGGCCGTCAGGCTCACGTTCGGATAGAACTGGGCGCGCGCGACGTCGACCTCGCGCAGCGCGGTCTCGACGCGCCAGCGCTGGGCGACGAGGTCGGCGCGGCGGCCCATCAGGTCGGCCGGCAGCCCCGCCGGCAGCGGCGTCGAATGCAGCGGCGCCAGCGCCGGCGACAGCCCCTCGAGCGCCTTCGGGCCCTGCCCGCACAGCTCGGCGAGCGCGTGGCGCGCGCGCGCGGTGGCTTCGTCCAGCGCTTCCAGGTCGACGCGCGACTGCGCGATCAGCCCTTCGGCCTGGCGCAGCTCGACCGTGGTGTCCAGGCCGGCGGCGATGCGCTGGCGCACCAGCGCCAGGATCTGCTCGCGCTGCGCCAGCGACTGGCGCGCGACCTCGCGGCTCTCGACCAGCCGCCCCAGGTTGACGTAGCCGGCGACGACGTTGGCCGCCAGCAGCACGCGCGCGGCCTGCAGCTCGGCGGCGGCAGCACGGCTCTGGCCGACTGCGGCCGCGATCGTGTTGCGCTCGCGGCCGAACAGGTCCAGCTCCCAGCTGGCGCCGATCTGGGCGCTGTTGTTCCAGGCGATGGACCCGGCCAGCGGCGCCGGCACCATGCCGTTCTCGGTGAAACGCTGGCGCGACAGGTCGGCCGTGCCCTGCACCTGCGGCAGCCGCGCCGCCGAGGCGACGCCGACGGCGGCATCGGCCTGGCGCAGGCGCGCGGCGGCGACCTGCAGGCTGGGCTGGCCGGCGAGCGCGCGCTCGACGAGGCCGTCGAGCGTGGTGTCGCCGAAGCCGGTCCACCAGCGTTCGGCGGGCCAGGGCGTGGCGGTGTCGGTGGCGCCGGCGGCGGCAGGCGTGGCGAGCGTGTGCCGTTCGGGCAGTTCGCCCGGGCTGGCGCAGCCCGCGGCGGCGAGCGCTGCGGCCAGCACCACGGCGGAGGTGGCAAAGCGGCTCATGCGGCAGGTCTTTCGGCGGCGAAACGGTTGGCGTTGGCGATCAGGCGTTCGATGTAGCCGCGCAGCTGCGCCCACTCGTCGCGGCTGAAGCCGGCGAACAGGTCGTTCTGCACCTCGGCCAGCACGTGCGGCACGATCTCGGCGGCGGCACGCCCGGCTTCGGTCAGGCGCAGGTGCACGACGCGGCGGTCGGACTCGGAGCGCTCGCGTTCGATCAGGCCCTTGGCTTCGAGCCGGTCGATGAGGCGAGTCACCGCGCCGGCGTCGCAATCGAGCACGCGCGCCAGGCCGTGCGGGCTGTCGGCGCGGCCGATCTTCAGCATGAACAGCGGCTTCCACTGCGCGTCGGTGAGGCCGTGCGTGGACATGCGCACGTCGACCTCGCGCCGCATCAGCGTCGTCAGCTGCAGCATCAGGTAGCCGACGCTCTGGTCGGGGTCGTATTCGGCACCGTCGTAATAACGGCAGGGAGGGCTCTGGGCCATTGTTCCTTGTCCAAACAATGTTTGCTTGGGCAAATTCTGCCAGAACATGGTTTCGGCTGCAGCTCTCCCTGATGCCGACATGGGCAGCCTGTCACGGCCGCGCGTGGCGCGGCGTCGGGCGGGTGGAGCCGGTGTCGCGCGGCCTCCCGGCCGCGTCCGTCAAGGCTCAGCCGAGTTCGGCCATGCCCTGCCCCATGCGCACGATGCGCCCGGGCGCCCAGCTCGGGTTGAAACGCAGCGCCTGCGGGAACAGCAGCACGACGGTGGAGCCGAGCAGGAAACGCCCCATCTCGGCGCCGCGTTCCAGGTGGATGTCCTGGTCGGCGTAGTCCCAGCTGCGCACGACACCCGGCCGCGGCGGGTTGACGACGCCATGCCAGACGGTGGCCATGCTGCCGACGATGGTCGCGCCGACCAGCACCAGCGCCCAGGGGCCGGGCACCGGGCCGCCTTCGAAGACGCAGACCACACGCTCGTTGCGTGCGAACAGCCCGGGCACGCCGCGCGCCGTCAGCGGGTTCACCGAGAACAGCTCGCCCGGCACGTGCACCATGCGCAGCAGACGGCCGTCGCAGGGCATGTGGATGCGGTGGTAGTCCTTGGGGCTGAGGTAGATGGTCGCGAAGCTGCCGGCTTCGAAGCCTGCGGCCAGCGCCGCGTCGCCGCCCAGCAGCGCGGTGGCGCTGTAGTCGTGGCCCTTGGCCTGGAAGATGCGCCCGCGCTCGATCGCACCGAACTGGCTGATCGCGCCGTCGACCGGGCACAGCAGCCCGGCGCTGTCCAGCGGCCGGGCGCCGGGTTTCAGCGCCCGGGTGAAGAACTCGTTGAAGCTGGCGTAGCTGGCCGGGTCGGGGTTCGCCGCCTCGGACAGGTCGACGCCGTAGCGGCGCGCGAACCAGCGGATCGCCGCCGTCGTGACGGCGCCGCCGCGGGACTGGGCGAAAGCGCCGGCCAGGCGCGTCAAGGCCTGCTTGGGCAGGACGTACTGGGGCAGGACCGCAAGCCGGTCGGACATCGGCAACCTCGGGAGAACGGGAAGGAAAGGCTTTAGCGGATCGGCGACAGCTCACGCATCGCCTTGACCGCGCCCTGCCCGACCGCGGCGCCGAAGCGCTTGGCCAGCCGCTCGGCGACGTTGTCGCGCGGCGTGTAGTCGACGACTTCCTCGGCCTTGACGACCTCGCGCGCGACGTAGTCGAGGTTGCCCATGCGGTCGGCCAGACCCAGGCGCACCGCTTCCTCGCCGTTCCAGAACAGCCCGGAGAAGGTCTCGGGCGACTCGTGCAGCCGCTTGCCGCGGCCCTGGCGCACGACGGCGATGAACTGCTGGTGGATCTGGTCGATCATCGCCTTGGCGTAGGCGGTCTGCTGCTCGTTCTGAGGGCTGAACGGGTCGAGCATGCCCTTGTTCTCGCCCGCGGTCAGCAGCCGGCGCTCGATGCCCAGCTTGTCCATCAGCCCGGTGAAGCCGAACCCGTCCATCAGCACGCCGATGCTGCCGACGATGCTGGCCTTGTCGACGTAGATCTCGTCGGCGGCGACGGCGATGTAGTACGCGCCCGAGGCACACATCTCCTCGACGACGGCGTAGACCTTCTTCTTGTGCAGCACCTTCAGGCGCCGGATCTCGTCGTTGACGATGCCGGCCTGCACCGGGCTGCCGCCGGGCGAGTTGATGCGCAGCACGACGGCCTGCGCGCCTTGGTCCTCGAAAGCGCTGCGCAGCGCCGCCACGAGCAGTTCGGCGCTGGCTTCAGTGTCGGCCGAGATCTCGCCGCGCACCTCGACGAGCGCGGTGTGCGGCCGGCTCGGCGCCGTCGGCGTGAAGCGTTCGGACATCGCCCCCCAGATGACGGCGATCGCCAGCAGCAGCCAGGCCATGCGGAAGAAGATGCGCCAGCGGCGGTCGCTGCGCTGCTGGATCAGCAGTTCGCGGGCCACGCGTTCGAGGCCGGTCTCGAGGGAGCTGGCGGCGGCGGGCGGCGTCGCGGGAGCCGCGCCGGGCATCGGCGCCGGCGTCGGGGTGTCGTCGGTGGGGGTCATGTCGCGCTTTCGTCGGCCGGCGGGGCCGGGCGGATCTCGCGCGAAGGATACCAAGTCACCTGACCGTCGAGCTCGGCCACCTCCAGCGCCAGCAGCCGGCCGCCGGCGCCGGGGCCGCCGATGCAGCGCCCGTCGGCGGGCTCGTAGACGGCGCCGTGCATCGCGCAGACGATGAGCCGGCCGTCGCTGTCGAGAAAGCGCCCGGGCTGCCAGTCGAGCTCGGCCGGCAGGTGGGCGCAGCGGTTCAGGTAGGCGACGACGCGCCCGTCCCAGCGCAGCACGAAGGCGCGCGCCGGCCGGCCGCGTTCGTCGAGCACGTCCCAGACATGGGCCAGACCGCCTTCAGCCAGATCGGCCGCGGCGCACAGCGGCACGCCGCCGGCGCGCGCCTGGGTCACGGGAGCACCCTCGGCCTGGCGGCCGGTCCCGCCAGGCGGGAATGAGCCCCGGACAAGTCCTGAGGGTTCATTTGGGGCACCCTTCGGCCTGGCGGCCGGTCCCGCCAGGCGGGAATGAGCCCCGGACAAGTCCTGAGGGCTCAAGCGTTCTCCAGCAGCCAGTCGTGCAGCTCGCGCGTGCTGTGCGCCACGTGCAGCGGCGCGTACTGGCCGAAAGCCTCGGGCTCGTGCGCGCCGTAGCTCACCGCCACGCGCGGTGTGCCGGCGTTGCTCGCCATCAGCAGGTCGTGCGTGGTGTCGCCGATCATCAGCGTGCGCGCCGGCTCGGTGCCGAACTCGCGCATCAGCTCCAGCAGCATCGTCGGGTCGGGCTTGCTCGCGGTCTCGTCGGCGGTGCGGGTGCCGTCGAACAGGCTCACCAGCCCCGACTGCGCCAGCGCCTCGTCCAGCCCGCGCCGGCCCTTGCCGGTGGCGACGGCGAGCCAGTGGTTGCGCGCACGCAGGTCCTGCAGCATCTCCAGCGTGCCCGGGAAGAGCACGACCTCCTGCTGGCGCGAGAACCAGTGGTGGCGGTAGCGGTTGCCGAGTTCGGGGTAGCGCTCGGGCGGCAGCCCGGGCGCGGCGTGTTTGAGCGCGTCGTGCAGGCCCAGGCCGATGACGTAGGCGGCATCGGTGTCGCTGGGCACCGCGACGCCGACGTCGCGGCAGGCGTCCTGGATGCAGCGCACGATCAGCGCGGTCGAGTCGAAGAGGGTGCCGTCCCAGTCGAAGACGATGAGGTCGAATGTGCGGGTTTTCATGGTGCGGCCAGCAGTGTCTCGCACTCCGGCGGCAGCGCCGCGCGCAAGGTGATGCGCTCGCCGCTGGCCGGGTGGTCGAAGGCGAGCTCGACGGCATGCAGGAACATGCGCGTGAAACGTTTCTCGCGCGCCACCGCCTTGTTCAGCGCGAAGTCGCCGTACTTCGGGTCGCCGACGATCGGGTGCCCCGAATGCGCCAGGTGCACGCGGATCTGGTGCGTGCGCCCGGTCTTCAGGCCGATCTCGAGCAGCGAGTACGGGCCGACGGCACGCACCGAACGCACGATCGTGATCGAGCGCCGCGCTTCGGGCGCATCGGCGGCGACGACACGCACGTGGCGCTCGCCGGCGGCGTCGGTGCCTTTGTGCAGCGGCAGGTCCAGGACCTTGAGCCGGGCCGGCCAGCTGCCGGCGACGAGCGCGAAATAGGTCTTGCCGGTGTCGCGGGCGCGGAACTGGTCCTGCAGCGCGGTCAGCGCGCTGCGTTTCTTGGCCAGCAGCAGCACGCCCGAGGTCTCCTTGTCGAGCCGGTGCACCAGTTCGAGGAAACGTGCGTCGGGCCTGGCCTTGCGCAGCTGCTCGATGACACCCGAGCTGACGCCGCTGCCGCCGTGCACCGCGACGCCGGCAGGCTTGGCGATCGCGAGCAGGTGCTCGTCCTCGAACAGCACCGGGAACTCGCGCGCCGGCACCGAGGCCGTCGACGCCGCTTCGGCGACACGCACCGGCGGCACGCGGATCTCGTCACCGGCGGCGATGCGGGTGTCGGCGCTGGCGCGGCCCTTGTTCACGCGCACCTCGCCCGAGCGGATGACGCGGTAGACGTGGGTTTTCGGCACGCCTTTCAGGATGCGGATCAGGAAATTGTCCAGGCGCTGCCCGGCCGATTCTTCGTCGACGGTGATTCGCTGCACCGCAGGCGGCACGCCGGCCGGCTTCTTTTGCGGCGCCGGCGACGCGTCGCGGGCTTTGGCCCCTATAATCCGGCGCTCCACGTTCGTGCGGTAAGTGATTGATTTTCCGGAGTTTACCCGGCGCTTACGAAAACACGTCGCGGAGCGCGTAGGCGGCCGAGGTCGCCCACGCAAAGGTGATGCAGCGCCCGGCAGCGGTGCGCGCGGGCTGGCCGCCGGAGCGTGCCAGCAGTGCGCGGCGGCGGGCGACGAGAGATTCGAAGAAGAACCCGCCTCGTTTTGGAGGCACCCGAAATCCAGAGGGTCGAGCCCCGGAGTCACTCCAGCTCGACCCGGCGTCCGACAGGACCCAAGAGTTGCCGAGCCGTTCATGACAATCCCCCACGTCCTCGCCCCGAGGCCCCGGCACGATGCCGGCGCGGCCGGCGCGATGGCGTCGCCGCGTGACATGCGGCGCCCCGGATCGTCACCGGCCCGGGCAGCCGCCTGCGAAACGCACGCGCCAACGCTGCGCAGCTGATCCGTCGCTGACTTTTTTCCTCAGCACGGCCAGCAAGCAGTCCAGGGCACTTCGCGCCAGTCGGTTCTTTCGCGTTTCTCCTGCATCGAACGAGGCAACGCGTGCCGCATGGGCGGTACGCGCCAGCAGCGTGCCCGGCCCCAAGCCGGCACGCCGGGAGTTCGAATGAAACGCATGCTGATCAATGCCACGCAGCCGGAAGAGCGGCGCCTGGCGATCGTCGACGGGCAGAAACTGCTCGATTTCGAGACCGAGCTCGAAGGCCGCGAACAGCGCAAGGGCAATATCTACAAAGCGGTGATCACCCGCGTGGAGCCGTCGCTCGAAGCCTGTTTCGTCGACTACGGCGAGGATCGCCACGGTTTCCTGCCGTTCAAGGAAATCTCGCGCAACTACTTCAAGGACGGCGTCGACCTCAAGAACGCGCGCATCCAGGACGTCGTCAAGGAAGGCGACAACCTCCTGGTGCAGGTCGAGAAGGAAGAACGCGGCAACAAGGGCGCGGCGCTGACGACCTTCGTCAGCCTGGCCGGCCGCTACCTCGTGCTGATGCCCAACAACCCCAAGGGCGGCGGCGTCAGCCGGCGCATCGAGGGTGAGGACCGCGAGGAGCTGAAGGAAAACCTCGAGCAGTTGCAGTACCCCAAGGGCATGAGCCTGATCGCCCGCACCGCCGGCATCGGCCGCTCGGCGGCCGAGCTGCAGTGGGACCTGAACTACATGCTCAAGCTCTGGGACGCCATCGACGGCGCCTCCAAGGCCGGCAAGGGCGCCTTCCTGATCTACCAGGAGAGCTCGCTCGTCATCCGCGCGATCCGCGACTACTTCACCGCGGACATCGGCGAGATCCTGATCGACACCGACGACATCTACGATCAGGCGCAGCAGTTCATGAACCACGTGATGCCGGAGTCGGCATCGCGTGTGAAGCGCTACCGCGACGACGCGCCGCTGTTCAGCCGCTTCCAGATCGAACACCAGATCGAGACCGCGTTCAGCCGCACGGTGAACCTGCCGTCGGGCGGCGCGATCGTCATCGACCACACCGAGGCCCTGGTCTCGGTGGACGTGAACTCGGCGCGCTCGACACGCGGCAGCGACATCGAGGAAACCGCGTTCCGCACCAACCTCGAAGCCGCCGACGAGATCGCGCGCCAGATGCGGCTGCGCGACCTGGGCGGGCTGATCGTCGTCGACTTCATCGACATGGAAGAGAGCAAGAACCGCCGCGAGGTCGAACAGCGCCTGCGCGACGCGCTGCGCACCGACCGTGCGCGCGTGCAGTTCTCGTCGATCTCGAAGTTCGGCCTGCTCGAACTGAGCCGCCAGCGCCTGCGCCCGGCGCTGTCCGAGGGCAACCACGTCACCTGCCCGCGCTGCAACGGCACCGGCCACATCCGCGACACCGAGTCCAGCGCGCTGCAGATCCTGCGCATGGTGCAGGAAGAGGCGATGAAGGAGAACACCGCCGCCGTGCACGTGCAGGTGCCGGTGGAGGTGACCTCGTTCCTGCTCAACGAGAAGCGCACCGAGATCACCAAGATCGAGTTGAAGCAGCGCGTCACCGTGATCCTGGTGCCGAACAAGCACCTCGAGACCCCGAACTACAAGCTCGAGCGCCTGCGCCACGACGACCCGCGCCTGGAGAACCTGCAGGCCAGCTACACGATGGTCGAGGAGCCGGACGAGGAAGTCGGCATCACGCGCCGTCGCGATGCCAACGACAAGGGCCGCACCAAGCAGGAGCCGGTGATCAAGGGCGTGCTGCCCGACCAGCCGGCACCGCCGGCCCCGGTGCCGGCACCGGCCAAGCCGGCCGCGCCCGCT
>NZ_NRRU01000038.1 GCF_016583785.1 Rubrivivax gelatinosus
GCACGCCGGCCGCGGCTTCGGCGGCAGGGGCCGCGTCCGGCGTGCCGGCGGCCAGGGCGGCCCCCGCGGCCAGCGCCACGGCCAGGCCCGTCAGCACACGCTTCATTTGCTCAGCAGCCGCATCGCGCCTTCGAGACCGGAGAGGGTGAGCGGGAACATCCGCTGGTTCATCAACTGCTGCACGATGGAAATGCTCTGACGGTAGGGCCAGACGCCTTGGGGTTCGGGGTTGATCCACGCGAACCGGGGGAACGCGTCGGTGAGCCGCTTCAGCCATTCGGCGCCGGGCTCCTCGTTGTTGTATTCGACGCTGCCGCCGGGCTGCAGGATCTCGTACGGGCTCATCGTCGCGTCGCCGACGAAGACCAGCTTCCAGTCCTTGTTGTACTTGCGGATCAGGTCCCAGGTGGCGGTCTTCTCGGCGTAGCGGCGGCGGTTGTCCTTCCAGACGAAGTCGTAGACGCAGTTGTGGAAGTAGTGGAACTCGAGGTGCTTGAACTCGCTCTTGGCGGCGCTGAACAGCTCCTCCACCCGATGAACGTGTTCGTCCATGGTTCCGCCGACATCCATCAGCAGCAGCACCTTCACGCGGTTGTGGCGCTCGGGGACCATGCGGATGTCCAGCAGCCCGGCATTGGCGGCGGTGCTGTGGATGGTGTCGTCCAGGTCCAGCTCCTCGGCGGCGCCTTCGCGCGCGAAGCGCCGCAGCCGGCGCAGCGCGACCTTGATGTTGCGCGTGCCGAGCTCGCGCGTGTCGTCGTAGTCCTTGAACGCGCGCTGGTCCCAGACCTTCACCGCGCTGCGGTTGCGCCCCTTGTCCTGGCCGATGCGCACGCCCTGCGGGTTAACGCCCCAGGCGCCGAACGGGCTCGTGCCGCCGGTGCCGATCCACTTGCTGCCGCCTTCGTGGCGCTCGTTCTGCTCCTCGAAACGCTTCTTCAGCGTTTCCATCAGCTCGTCCCAGCCCATCTTCTCGATCGCCGCCTTGTCCTCGGGCGAGAGTTCGAGCTCGAAAGCCTTGCGCAGCCAGTCCAGCGGCACCTCGCGCGTGAAGTCGGTGAGCAGCTCCACGCCCTTGAAGTAGGCGCCGAAGGCGCGGTCGAACTTGTCGTAATGCGCCTCGTCCTTCACCAGCGTGGTGCGGGCCAGGTAGTAGAAGTCGTCGACCGAGCTGTCGATGACGCCGGCTTCGAGCGCCTCCAGCAGCGTCAGGAACTCCTTGACCGAAACCGGCAGCTTGGCCGCACGCAGCGTGTAGAAGAAGTCGATCAGCATCGCCTGGGCCTTTCGCCGGCGCCGCGCCGGGCTTGCGGCGCCGCGCCGATTGTCGCGCGCGTCAGCGCTTGCGCGCCTTGGCCGGGCCCGGGTCGTGGCGCGAGAGCCAGCCGAAGAACTCGCCGTACCACTGCTTGGAGTTGCGCGGCTTGAGCACCCAGTGGTTCTCGTCCGGGAACCACAGCAGCCGCGAGTCGATGCCACGCGCCTTCAGCGTGTTGTAGTAGGCCAGGCCCTGGGCGTCGGGCACGCGGTAGTCGAGCGCGCCGTGCACCACCAGCGTCGGTGTCGTCATCGCGTCGGCGGCGGCGTGCGGGCTCTGCGAGTGAATCCGCGCCATGTCGTCCCAGTACCAGGCGCCCAGCTCCTTGGCGTGCCAGGTGTAGGCGTCGTCGGCGAACATGCCGGTCCAGTCGAAGCAGCCGGCGTGGCAGATGTAGGCCGCGTAGCGCCCGGCCGGCACGTGGCCGTTCATCCACGCGACCATGAAGCCGCCGTAGCTGCCGCCCGAGGCGAAGACGCGGCGCTTGTCGGCCCAGGGTTTCTTCAGCAGCCAGTCGGTCGCGGCCTCGACGTCGACGGTCTCGAGCTGGCCCCAGCGGTGCGTGATGCTGTCCAGGAAGGCGTAGCCGAAGCCCGAAGAGCCGTGGTAGTTGACGCAGGCGACGACGTAACCCTGGGCGGCGAAGACCTGGGTGTTCCAGCGGTAGTGCCAGCCGTCGCCGAAAGCGGTGTGCGGGCCGCCGTGGATCAGGTGCAGCAGCGGGTACTTCTTCTTCGGGTCGAAGTCCGGCGGGTAGACCAGCCACATCTGCACGTCGTCGGGCTCCACGCCTTCAGCCGTGGCCGCGCCCTTGAGCCAGACCTCCTCGACCCGGCCGAAGGCGTGGCGCGCCAGCAGCGTGTCGTTGAGGCCTTCGATGCGCTGCGGCGCGTCGCCCGGCAGGTGGGCGTGCAGCCGCCCCGGGTGGTCGGCGGCGTCGGCCAGCGTCACCAGCGTGCCGGCGGCCTTGTCGAAGGCCTGCACCGTGCCGCCGGCGACGACGACCTCGGCACGCCGGTCGGGCAGGTCGAAGCGCCACAGGTGCTGGCGGCCGCGCTGTTCGGCGCGCAGCAGCAGCGCCAGGCCGTCGTCCTCCCAGGCCAGCGGCGCCTGCACGTCGTGGTCCCAGGCGTCGGACAGCACTTCCCAGCGTTCCTCGTCGCGGTACCAGACGGCGACGTGGCCGGGCATCGTGTGCTTGCGGCCCTGGTGGCTGGCGATGAAGGCGACGCGTTCGCCGTCGGGGCTGTAGCGCGGCGCCGAGAAGTCCCAGTCGGCGTCGCGGGCGATGACGCTGACGCGGCCGGACTTGATGTCCATCTCGGCGAGCGCGAAGCGGTTGTCGATGCGCTTCTCGGGTGCCGGGTCGAAGGTGAAGACGACGCGCTTGCCGTCGGGCGAGACGTCGAAACAGTCGGCGTCGGGGTCGGCGCGGCGGATCTCGTAGGGCGTGCCCTCGAACAGGTCGCGCACGCGGCCGGCGCTGCCGTCGCGGCCGAGCTCGAGCAGGTGCAGGTGCGGCACACGTTCCAGCGGCAGCTGGTGGTCCCAGAAGCGGTACTGGGCTTCGCTGGTGGCGTAGCCGGTCTCCTTGCGCTCCTTGAACTCCTGGGCGCGTTTGGCCTGCGCCTTGTCGCCCTTCAGGCCCGGCCAGACCCAGGAGACGAAGAGCAGGCGCTTGCCGTCGGGGCACCAGCGGAAGGCCTCGACGCCGGTGGCGACGGTGGCGGCGCGCTGCGCCTCGCCGCCGTCGGGCGCGATCAGGTAGAGCTGCGGCACCTCGTCCTTGGCGCCCTGCTGCTCGCGCTTGGCGATGAAGGCGATGCGGTCGCCGCGTGGGCTCCAGCGCGGCTGGCCGTCCTTGTCGCCGCAGGCGGTCAGCGCCCGGGCGTCGCCGCCCAGCGTCGAGAACAGCCAGAGCGCACTCTGGGACTTGTTGTCCGCCATCGAGTAGCGGCTGACGGCCGCCACCGCCTGGGCGCCGTCGGGCGCCAGGCTGGGGTTGCCGATGCGTTCGAGCTGCCAGAGTTCGTCGACGGTGAGCGGCTTGTTCTTCATCGCGGTCGTTGCAGTTGCCATTCGAGGTGGGAGCGGATCGTCGGCCATTCGGCCGCCGTGATGCTGTAGACGGCGGTGTCGCGCAGCGACCCGTCGGCCAGGCGCTGGTGGGCGCGCAGGATGCCGTCAAGCTGGGCGCCCAGGCGCTCGATCGCACGCCGGCTCTGGCTGTTCAGGCGGTGCGTGCGGAACTCGACCGCGATGCAGGCCAGCTGTTCGAAGGCGTGCGCCAGCAGCAGCTGCTTGCACTCGGTGTTCAGGCCGGTGCGCTGGGCTGAACGTGCGGTCCAGGTGCTGCCGATTTCGACGCGGCGGTTGCCGGCGTCGATGTTCATGTAGCTCGTCATGCCGACCGCACGGCCCTCGGCGTCGAAGACGGTGAAGGGCAGCATGCTGCCGCGCTGCTGCAGCGCCAGCCGGCGCTCGATCTCGGCGGCCATGCGCTCGGGCGCCGGCACGGCGGTGTACCAGAGCTTCCACAGCTCGCCGTCGCGCACCGCCTCGGCGAGTGCGGGGGCGTGGTCGGCGGCCAGCGGGAGCAGGGCGGCGTGGGTGCCGCGCAGCGTGACGGGTTCGGGCCAGCTCATCCTTGCGGGGCGGCGGTTCAGCGGTTGTGGCGCTGCATGAAGACCAGCTTCTCGAACAGGGACAGGTCCTGTTCGTTCTTCAGCAGCGCGCCGACCAGCGGCGGCACCGCCACCTTGTCGTCGCGGCTGTGCAGCGCCTCGGTCGGGATGTCCTCGGCGACGATCAGCTTCAACCAGTCCAGCAGCTCGCTCGTCGACGGCTTCTTCTTCAGCCCGGGCAGGTTGCGCACGTCGTAGAAGGTCTTCAGCGCCGCGGCCAGCAGCTCGCGCTTGAGATGGGGGAAGTGCACCGCGACGATGCGCGCCATGGTCTCGGCGTCGGGGAACTTGATGTAGTGGAAGAAGCAGCGGCGCAGGAAGGCGTCGGGCAGCTCCTTCTCGTTGTTCGAGGTGATGAAGACCAGCGGCCGGTGCCGCGCCTGGACCAGCTCGCGCGTCTCGTAGACGTGGAACTCCATGCGGTCGAGTTCGCGCAGCAGGTCGTTCGGGAATTCGATGTCGGCCTTGTCGATCTCGTCGATCAGCAGCGCCACCGGGGTCTCGGCGGTGAAGGCCTGCCAGAGCACGCCGCGCACGATGTAGTTGCGGATGTCGCGCACACGCTCGGACTCGGCGGCGCCGGCGAGCTGGCTGTCGCGCAGCCGGCTCACCGCGTCGTACTCGTACAGCCCCTGCTGCGCCTTGGTCGTGCTCTTGATGTGCCACTGCAGCAGCGGCAGGCCGAGCGCGCGTGCCACTTCCTCGGCCAGCATCGTCTTGCCGGTGCCGGGCTCGCCCTTGATCAGCAGCGGGCGCTGCAGCGTCACGGCGGCGTTGACGGCCAGCATCAGATCCTGCGTCGCGACGTACTGGTCCGAACCCTGGAATTTCATCGTGACACCGAGGGAATAGAGGGGGCCGAGCCAGTATAAGCGGCCCCTATACTGCGCCATCACATCAGGCGGCTTGACTATGCTCAAGACAGCGATCGTGCTGCTGGCGCTGGCCGGCACCAGCCCGGCCCTGCGCGCGCAGGACGCCGCCGCCGGCCAGGGCAAGGCCGCGATGTGCCTCGGCTGCCACAACATCCCCGGCTACCAGGCGAGTTTCCCGCTCGTGCACAAGGTGCCGAAGATCGCCGGCCAGAACCCCGACTACCTGGCCGCGGCGCTGACGGCCTATCGCAAGGGCGAACGCAAACACCCGACGATGCGTGCGATCGCGGCCTCTCTGGGCGAGCGCGACATCGCCGACCTGGCGGCGTTCTACGCCCAGCTCGGGCGCGGCGCGCTGAAGCCCGTGGCCGCGACCGCCGCGCCGGCGGCGCCGCCGGCCGCGGTCGCGCCGCTGCTGCAGCGCGGCGCCTGCTCTTCCTGCCACGGGGCCGACTTCAACCATCCGCTCGTGCCGGCCTATCCCAAGCTCGCCGGCCAGTACGCCGACTATCTGCACGCCGCGCTGCGCGCCTACGGCACCGAGAACCACCCGCAGATCGGGCGTGCGAATCCGATCATGGGCGCCCAGGTCAAGCCCTTCAGCAGCGCCGAGCTGAAGCTGCTCGCCGACTACCTGGCGTCGCTGCCGGGCGACGTGCGCACGGTGCCCGAGTCGCGATTCCGCTGATCTGCGCATTTTTGCCGGCCTTCTCCTGAGATCGAAGGCGCAGACGTGACGCATCATGGCGTGCCGTGTTCGCGGCGACGGCGTGCCACCCGTCAGGCACCGGAGCGAACGCTGCGGCTACGTCCATGCTGAAAAAGATATCCGTAGACGACCTGCGCCTGGGCATGCACCTGCATGCCTTCGAAGGCTCCTGGATCGACCATCCGTTCTGGCGCACCCGTTTCGTCATCGAGGACGGCAAAACCCTCGCCGAGGTGCTGGCCAGCGGCGTGCGCGAGTGCTGGATCGACACCTCGCTCGGCCTGGACGTCGCCGGCCCCGCGCCCGCGCCCGCGCCGCGGCCGCTGCTGCCGGCGGCTCCCGCCGCACCGGCAGCGCCGGCCGCTGCCAAGGCGCCGGCGCCGCGTCCGGCGACGACCTCGATGGCCGAGGAACTGCAGGCCGCCGCCGAAGTGTGCAAACGCGGCCGCGAAGCGGTGGTTTCGATGTTCAGCGACGCCCGCCTGGGGCGCGCGATCGACGGCGAGGCCTGCATGCCGCTGGTCGAGCAGGTCACCGAGTCGGTGTTCCGCAACCCGGGCGCGCTGGTCAGCCTGGCGCGGCTCAAGACGCACGACGACTACACCTACATGCATTCGGTGGCGGTGTGCGCGCTGATGGTCGCACTCGGGCGCCAGCTCGGCGCCGACGACGCCGAATGCCGGCGCCTGGGTCTGGCCGGCCTGCTGCACGACATCGGCAAGGCGCTGATGCCACCCGAGGTGCTGAACAAACCCGGCAAGCTGACCGACGACGAGTTCGACGTGATGCGCTCGCACCCCGAACGGGGCCACGCGCTGCTGCAGGAAGCCCGCGGCGCCTGCGACGACGCGCTCGAGGTCTGCCTGCACCATCACGAGCGCTTCGACGGCAAGGGCTACCCGCACCGGCTCTGCGGCGGTGCGCTGACGCGGCCGGCACGCATGGGCGCGGTCTGCGACGTCTACGACGCGATCACCTCGAACCGGCCGTACAAGGCGGGCTGGGACCCGGCCGAGTCGATCGCGCGCATGGCCTCGTGGAAAGGGCAGTTCGACGAGACCATCCTCGCCGCCTTCGTGCGCAGCGTCGGCATCTACCCGACCGGCTCGCTGGTGCGCATGGAGTCGGGGCGCATCGGCATCGTCGTCGAGCAGACGCCGGGCAAACCGGCGGCGCCGGCGGTCAGCCTGTTCTATTCGAGCCGGGCCTCGATGCCCATCGTGCCGCAGCGGCTGGACCTGGCGCTGCCCGGCATCACCGACCGCATCGTCGCGCGCGAGGCGCGCGAGCACTGGGCCGGCCGGCCGCTGGACGACCTCTGGCTGCCGGCGGAACTGCGCGGCCAGCGGCGCTGATCCGCCCGCTCGGCCGCTGCCGGCGGCACACGCGTTACCCTTGGCGCTCTAGCGACCAGGAGGCTGACGCCATGATCGAACTGACCCTGCCGACGATGACCTGCGGCCACTGCGTGAAGACCGTCACCGAGACGGTGCACGCGGTCGACCCCGCCGCCGCCGTCACCATCGACCTGCCGACGCACGCGCTGCACATCGAGTCCAGCGAGCCGGCCGCGCGTTTCGCCGCGGCGCTCGCCGAAGAAGGCTTCGCGCCGGCCTGAAGCGCCGCTCGCCGCGCCGTGCCGGCGCGGCCCCCGTTTTGCCGCCACCCAAACTCCGGGAGAGACGATGAGATCGTGGATCACGTGCGCCCTGCTGGCCGCCGCGTTCGCCGCCGGCAGCGCCGGCAGCGCCGACGCGCAGACGCTGCGCTGGGCCAGCCAGGGCGACCCGCAGACGCTGGACCCGCATTCGCAGAACGAGCTGCTGACCAACGCGATGAACGGCCAGGTCTACGAAGGCCTGGTCGGCCGCGACCGCAAGCTCGGCCTGGTGCCGGCACTGGCCACCGAATGGAAGCAGACCGGGCCGCTGACCTGGCGCTTCAAGCTGCGGCCGAACGTGAAGTTCCACGACGGCTCGCCGTTCAGCGCCGACGACGTCGTGTTCTCGATGAACCGTGCCAAGGAGCCGACCTCGCAGATCAGCGTCTACGCCAACGCGGTGGGCAGCGCGGTGGCGATCGACCCGCTGACGGTGGAGTTCCGGCTGCAGCAGGTGAACCCGATCTTCCTGCAGCACATCGCCGCGCCGCTGTGGATCATGAGCAAGTCGTGGTCCGAGAAGAACAAGGTCACGCGGCCGCTGGACTACAAGAACAAGGAAGAGAGCTACGCCTCCTTCAACGCCAACGGCACCGGCCCCTACATGCTGGTGAGCCGGGCGCCGGGCATCAAGACCGTCTACAAGCGCAACCCGAACTGGTGGGGCAGGTTCGAAGGCAACGTGCAGCAGGTGGTCTACACGCCGATCGCCAACGACGCCACGCGGCTGGCCGCGCTGGTCTCGGGCGAGATCGACTTCGTGCTCGACCCGGCGCCGCGCGACGTGCCGCGGCTGCGTGGCACCGCCGGCGTGAAGATCTTCGACGGCCCCGAGAACCGGGTGCTGTTCATCGGCATGGACCAGTTCCGCGACGAGCTGGTCTACGGCAGCGTCAAGGGCAAGAACCCGTTCAAGGACGTCCGTGTGCGCCGCGCGCTCTACCACGCGGTCGACATCGAGACGCTCAAGACCAAGCTGATGAACGGCCAGAGCCTGCCCACCGGCGGCATCACGCCGTCGCCGCTGGGCGCCTACAACGACCCGGCGCTCGAGGTCCGGCTGCCTTTCGACCTGGCCAAGGCGCGTGCGCTGCTGGCCGAGGCCGGTTACGCGAACGGTTTCGAAGTCACGCTCGACTGCCCGAACAACCGCTACGTCAACGACGAGGAGATCTGCCTGGCGCTGGCGCAGATGTGGGCCAAGATCGGCGTCAAGCTGCGCGTCAACGCGATGCCGCGCGTCGTCTTCTTCCCGAAGCTGGAGAAGTACGACACCAGCCTGTACCTGTTCGGCTGGGGCGGCGCGATCACCGACGCCGAGGTCACGATCACCCCGGTGCTGCGCGCCGCCGGCGACAAGGGCGTCGGCGCCTTCAACTACGGCCGGGTGAAGGACGACAAGTTCGAGGAACTGGCCAAGGCTTCGAGCGCCGAGCCCGACGCGGCCAAACGCGAGCAGATCGTCAAGGCCGCGCTGCGCGAATACACGCAGCAGGTGCACCTGATCCCGCTGCACCGCCAGGTGATCCCGTGGGCGGCACGCAGCAACGTCGAGATCGTGCACCGCGCCGACAACTGGCTCGAGTACGCCTGGATAACGGTGAAGTGACTCGGCGCCGACGCCGGCTGCCTCAGGCCGTCGCGCGGCGGCGCACGGCCTCGATGTAGGCCTGGCCGTCGGGCGGCAGGCCGCTCCTCTGCGAGGTCCAGAGCATCTCGCCCAGGCACTCCATCACCTCGTGGTGCGCGTCGTGCAGCGAGTTGCGGCGTGCGGCCAGCAGCGACACCGCCTGGCGGATGCCGGTGGGCTGGTCGATGCCGCACTGCTCCTCGATCGACAGGTGCATGGACAGGTGCAGGAAGGGGTTGGTGCGGCCGGCGTCGATGCGGTAGTCGGCCGCCAGTGCCGCCTCCAGGTCGGCCAGTTCGGCGTGATACTCGGGGTGCTCGGCGATCCAGCGTGTCGCGATCGCTTCCATCGGATCGACCGGAGCGCCTTCTCGGTATTTCGCATAAGCGCCGCAGAAGAAGCGCCTGACGTCGGCCTGGTTCGGTTGGAACATCGTCGCATTGTCGCCGGGCACCCATGACCCGGCTTCAGACACTCCGATGAACGTCACCACAGAACAGCTTTTCAGCGCCGCGCGCACCCAGAACGGCTACCGCGACGAACCCGTACCCGACACCACGCTCGAGCAGCTCTACGAACTGCTGAAGTGGGGCCCGACCGCCGCCAACGGCTGCCCGGCGCGTTTCGTCTTCGTGCGCACGCCCGAGGCGCGGGCGCGCCTGGCCGACATCGTCAGCGCCGGCAACCGGCAGAAGGTGCTGCAAGCGCCGGTGACGGCCGTCATCGGCATGGACCTGGCGTTCCACGACAAGCTGCCGCAGCTGTTTCCGCACGCCGACGCGCGCGCCTGGTTCGCCGGCAAGGACTGGCTGATCGCCGAGACCGCGCTGCGCAATTCCTCGCTGCAGGGCGCCTACCTGATCCTCGCCGCGCGTGCGCTCGGCCTGGACTGCGGGCCGATGAGCGGCTTCGACGTCGCCCGCGCCGACGCCGAATACTGGGCCGGCACCGCGGTGCGAACCAACTTCATCTGCACGCTGGGCCACGGTGACCCGACGAAGGTCCACCCGCGGCTGCCGCGGCTCGCCTTCGCCGAAGCCTGCCGCCTGGTCTGATGTTCGCCTCGCTGGCCGGGGGCTCGGTGATCGCCGACCCCTGGTTCTACGCCGTGGCGATCCCGGCGGTGCTGCTCGTCGGCATCTCCAAGAGTGGTTTCGGCGCCGGCTTCGGTGCCCTGGGCGTGCCGCTGATGGCGCTGGCCGTGCCGGTGCCGCAGGCCGCGGCGATCATGCTGCCGCTGCTCGTCGTGATGGACGTGCTCGGCCTGGCGGCGCTGGTGCGCCAGTGCGACCGCAGCCTGGTGCGGCTGCTGGTGCCGGCCAGCCTGGTCGGCATCGTCGTCGGCGCGCTGCTTTTCGGCTGGCTGTCGGCGGCCGCGGTCTCGGGCGTCGTCGGTGCGCTGACGCTGGGTTTCCTGGCGCTGCGCAAGTTCTTCCCGGCCAAGGCCGACGCGCCGCCGCCGCCGGGCTGGCTGGGTTTCATCTACGGCGTGCTGTCGGGTTTCACCAGCTTCGTCGCCCACGCCGGCGGGCCGCCGATGGGCTTCTACGTGCTGCCGCTCAAGCTGAGGCCCATCGTCTTCACGGCGACGCTGGCGGTGGTGTTCGCGGTCGTCAACATGGCCAAGTGGATCCCGTACGCCTGGCTCGGGCTGATCGACGTGCGCAACCTCGTGACCTCGGCGGTGCTGGTGCCGTTCGCGCCGCTGGGCGTCTGGCTGGGGCTCAAGCTGGCCGAGCGCGTGTCGCCGGCGGCCTTCTACCGGCTGTTCGAGCTGGGCATGCTGCTCACCGGCATCAAGCTGCTCTGGGACGGACTGCGCTGAGCGCCGGCACGGGGCCGCTACCATCGGCCCCGTTTTCAGCAGGAGGGCACCGGATGCCGGTCATCGTCATCGCCAACCCCAAGGGTGGCGTCGGCAAGAGCACGCTGGCGACCAACATCGCCGGCTGCCTGGCGGCGCACGGCGCCGCCGTGATGCTGGGCGACGTCGACCGGCAGCAGTCTTCGCGCCAGTGGCTGGCGCAGCGGCCGGCGGCGCTGCCGACGATCCGCGGCTGGGATGTCGAGCCCGGCGACATCGTGCGCCCGCCCAAGGGCACGACGCACGTCGTGCTCGACACCCCCGCCGGCCTGCACGGCAAGCGCCTGGACGCGGTGCTGAAGATCGCCGACCGCATGCTGATCCCGCTGCAGCCCAGCCTGTTCGACATCCAGGCCACGCATGCCTTCGTGCAGGCGCTGCGCGCGCACCGCCGCGGCGCCGAGCTCACGCTCGGCCTGGTCGCGATGCGCGTGCGCGAACACACGCTGGCGCAGGAGCAGCTGCAGCACTACCTGCAGACGCTGCCGGTGCCGGTGGTGGCGTCGCTGCGCGACACCCAGAACTACGTCCAGCTCGCCGCGCGCGGGCTGTCGCTGTGGGACGTGACCCCGGGCCGCGTCGAGCGCGACCTGGCCCAATGGGCGCCGCTGCTGGAGTGGGTCACGCGCTGAGTTGCCGGGCGGCGGCGAATCGTCCGCCGTGACGATGCCCCCAAACAGAGGGTGCGCCGCGTTCGCTGGTGCGAGCCCAGAATGCCCTCGTCGTGTCCACGGCGTGGGGAGGGACCATGAAAGTCCTGCTGGTCGACGACCATCCGCTGATCCTCTCTGCCCTGCAGGCGGTGATCCGCGGCCTGGGTGACGACGTCACCGTGCTCGGTGTCGCCAGCGCCGAGGCCGCGCGCGAGGCGTTGCGCCTGGACGCCGAACACGACCTCGTGCTGCTCGACCTCGCGCTCGGCGACGCCGACGGCTTCGAGGTGCTGGCCGAGTTCCGCGCCACCTATCCCGAACTGCCGGTGGTCGTGGTCTCGGCCTCCGAGCGCGCCAGCGACGTCATCCGCGCGATCGACCTCGGCGCGATGGGCTTCGTGCCCAAACGTTCGTCGAACAAGGCGCTGTGCGAGGCGCTGCGCATGGTGATGTCGGGTGGCCTGTACGTGCCGCCGAACATGCTCGGGCTGGAAGCGCGCCCGGCGGCCGACGCCCCCGATACCGTGCCCGGCGCGCTGCGCCTGCTGGCCGATGCGCCGCTGGGCGAACGCGCCCGGCCCGAGCCGCACCAGGAGCCGCCGTCGATGGCGCGGCTGGGCCTGACGCCGCGCCAGGGCGAGGTGCTGGGGCTGCTGCTCAAGGGCCTGCCGAACAAGCTGATCGCGCGCGAGCTCGAACTCTCGGTCGAGACGGTGAAGGACCACGTCGCCGCGGTGCTGCGTGCGCTTGGCGTCAGCACGCGCACGCAGGCCGTGCTCGCCGTCAGCCAGATGATGCAGCGCCAGGCCGGCTACGCGCCGAAGACGCCGCCGCAGCCGTGAGCGCGGCGCCGCCACTGGCGCGCGTAGCCGCCGCCGAGGCGGCCGAAGCCGCCGCGCCGCGCCCGCCGCGCCCGGCCTCCGACCGGATGCGCACGCTGTACCTGCAGACCCCGGCGACGCTGGGCGGCTACGCCTTCGGTCTGGGTGTCGTGCTGATGTCCTTCCACGGGCTGGCCGGGCAGCGCCGGCTCTTCGGCTGGGCGGCCGTGGTCTCGCTGCTGTGGGTGCTGCAGCTGCTGCACTACCTGCGCTGGCGCCGACAGCGCGACGCCGACGAGGCGCTGCAGCGCGCCTGGCGGCGCAGCTGGACGGCGCTCGTGCTCGCGCACGGCGCGCTCTGGGGCGCCGCCGCCTGGCTGTTCTGGGGGCTGGGCGGCAGCTACCAGACGACCTCGCTGGTGCTGGTGCTCTACGGCTTGTGCGTCGCGTCGGTGCAGATGCTGGCGACGCAGACCCGGCTCTTCCTCGCCTACAACGGCCTGGTGCTGGCACCGACGGTGCTGCGCATCGCCAGCGACGCCGGTCTGGACGGCCGGCTGCAGCTGGCGGCCGTCGTCGCCAGCCTGTTCGTCGTCAGCGTGCTGATGTCGCGCACCTACGGCAACGCGCTCGGCCAGGCGATGCTGCTCAAGCGCCACACCGACGAGATTGCCGCCCAGCTGCGAGCCGGCAAGGCCGAGGCCGATGCCGCGCGCCGCGCCGCCGAGGCCGCCTGCCAGGCCAAGACCCAGTTCTTCGCCGCCGCCAGCCACGACCTGCGCCAGCCCTTGCACGCGATGGGCCTGTTCGCCGAGGCGCTGCGCCAGCGCGTGCACGAGCCCGAGGTGGCGGCGCTGGTCAACAGCATCAACGAGTCGGTCGACGCGCTCGAAGGCCTGTTCGGCGAACTGCTGGACATCACCCGCATCGATTCCGGCGACGTCGAGCCGCGCCCCGAAGCGATGGCGATGCGCGAGCTGTTCGCGCGCCTGCGCCTGCACTTCGAGCCGCTGGCCTTCGAGAAGGGGCTGGCGCTGGCCTTCCGCGGCGAACGCCACGTCGCCCACGCCGACCCGGTGCTGGTCGAGCGCATCCTGCGCAACCTGGTCAGCAACGCGATCCGCTACACCGACGACGGCGGCGTGCTCGTCAGCTGCCGGCCGCACGGCGGGCGGCTCCTGCTGCAGGTCTGGGACAGCGGCATCGGCATCGCCGACGTCAGCCTGCCGCACATCTTCGAGGAGTTCTTCCAGGTCCGGAGCACGCGGGCGCTGCAGCCGCACCACCGCAAGGGCCTGGGGCTGGGGCTGGCGATCGTGCAGCGCCTGGCGGCGCTGATGCACGCCGAGCTGACGGTGCGCTCGCGTGTCGGCCACGGCACCGTGTTCTCGCTGCTGCTGCCGCGTGGGCGCCTGCCGCCACCCGCGCCCGGCCCGGACGCCGCGCTGTCGCTGCCCGCACTGGCGCTCGCCGGCCGGCTGGTCGCGGTCGTCGACGACGAGGCCGCGGTACGCGAGGGCCTGGTCGTGCTGCTGCAGGCCTGGGGCGCACGCGTGCTCGACTTCGACAGCCTCGACGCGCTGCAGGGCTGGCTGGCCTCGCCGCGGGCCGAACGCCCGGACCTGCTGATCACCGACGACCGCCTGCCGCAGGGCCGCCGCGGGCTGCAGGCGCTGCAGGCGGCGCGTGCGCGCTGGCCGGACGCGGCGCTGCCGGCCATCGTCGTCACCGCCGGCACTTTCGACGGCCACGAACGCGGCGCGGCCGAACACGGCTATCACCTGCTGATCAAGCCGGTGCTGCCGAACCGGCTGCGCGCGATGATCGCCTTCAAGCTCGGCATGCGCTGAGCCGGCCGGCAGCGGCCGCTCAGGCCGGCGTGTAGCTCAGGCGCACGTAGATCGGGGCGAAGGCCTCGGCCTGGGTGATCTCGACCAGGCGCTCGCGCGCCAGTTCCAGCATCGCGATGAAGGTCACGACCAGCACCGGCGTGCCGCGTGTCAGGTCGAACAGGTCCTGGAACTCGACGAAACGCTGGCCCTGCAGCCGGCGCAGCACGACGGTCATGAACTCGCGCACCGAGAGCTGCTCGCGCGAGATCGTGTGGTGCTGGTTCAGCCGGGCGCGCTTCAAGATGTCGGCCCAGGCGGCGCGCAGGTCGGCGGGTTCGACGTCGGGCCAGCGCGGCTCCAGCGCCTGCTCGACGTGCACCTGGGCGCGCAGGAAGTCGCGCCCGGCCTGGGGCAGCGCGTCCAGGCGCGCCGCGGCGAGCTTGATCTGCTCGTATTCGATCAGCCGGCGCACGAGTTCGGCGCGCGGATCCTCGGGCTCGCCGCCGTCCGGGTTGTGCTTGGGCGGCAGCAGCATGCGCGACTTGATCTCGATGAGCATCGCCGCCATCAGCAGGTACTCGCTCGCGAGCTCGAGGTTGCGCCGGCGCAGCTGCTCGACGTAGTCCAGGTACTGGCGCGTGACGTCGGCCAGCGGGATGTCGAGGATGTTGAAGTTCTGCTTGCGGATCAGGTAGAGCAGCAGGTCCAGCGGCCCTTCGAAGGCTTCGAGGAAGACCTCGAGCGCATCCGGCGGGATGTACAAGTCCTGCGGCATCCGGAACAGCGGCTCGCCGTACAGGCGGGCGACGGCGACCTGGTCCACGACATCCTGCGCGGGTGGGTCGGCGGCCGCTGGCGCTGCGGGCAGCGCGTCGGGCAGGGTGCTGGCGTCCAAGCGCGCTTCAGCGGCTCTTGGGCTGGTAGACGTAAGGCTGCTGCGGCACCCGCGCCTGGCGCCAGGACTGCTGCGCGTCGCGGTCGATCGCCTTGTCCCAGAGCAGGGCGCGGCCGGCGCGCTGTTCGTCTTCCAGCGTCGGCTTGTCGGTCTTCAGCTTCTCGATGAAGTGGGTGACTTCGGATTTGTAGGGCTTGCGGAAGAACGGAGGCATGGTGCGGTGCGGCAGCGACAATCGACGGTCGACCGCCGAGTTTAGCGGTGAGCCGGCCAGCGCGCCGGTGCCGCACGAGGAGCCCCATGAGGGAGATCGAGCTGAAGTTCCAGGTTCCGGCCGCCGCGCGCGAGCGCCTGCGCCGGGCCGTCGCCACCCGTAGCGCCGTGATCCTGCCGCTGGCCGCCGCCTACGCCGACACCGCCGACGACCGGCTGGCCCGCGCCGGCTTCGCGCTGCGCCTGCGGCACGAGGGCGATCGCTGGGTGCAGACCTTGAAGGGCCGCGGCGACGGCATGATGGATCGGCTGGAGCACGAGATCGTGCTGCCCGCGGCCGAGACCGCGCCGGTGCTGGACCCGGCGCGCCACGCCGGCACGCCGGCGGGCACGGCGCTGGCGCGGCTGCTGGCCGACGGCGCGCCGCTGGTCGAGCTCTACCGCACCGAGATCCAGCGCCTGGCGCGGCGCGTGCGCAGCGGCGGCGCCGTCATCGAGATCGCGTTCGACGAAGGCCGCATCGTCGCCGGGGAAAGGTCGGTCGCGGTCTGCGAGATCGAGTTCGAGCTGATCTCGGGCCCGCCCGCGGCGCTGCTCGCGCTGGCCGCGCGCTGGGTGCAGCGCCACGGCCTGTGGCTGGACGTGCGCACCAAGGCCGAGCGTGGCCACCGCCTGTATCGCGGCCTGGATCAGGTGCCGGCGGTGCGCGCCGTGGCCGCCGAGCTGCCCGAGGGCGCCGGCACGACGCGCGTCTTCGGCAGCATGCTGCAGTCGGCGCTGCAGCAGGTGCTGCCCAACGCCGCCGAGGTCGCCGACAGCGGCGCTGACGCCGAGACCCTGCACCAGCTGCGTGTCGGCCTGCGCCGGCTGCGCACCGCGCTGCGTGTGTTCGCACCCTGGGCCACCGACGAAGCCGCGGCGCGTGCGCTCGAACAGGCGCTGGCCGAACCCTTCACCGCCCTTGGCGCGGCGCGTGACGCCGACGTCGCCGGCACGCTGCTGGCGGCACTGGCCGAGGCCGGCGCGCCGCCGCTGGCCTGGCCACGGCCGGCCGACGCGCCACTGCCGGCCGCGGTCGCCGCGGCGCCCGGGTTCACGCTGCTGATGCTGCAGGCGATGGCGCTGGCGCTCGGCTCGCTGCCGATGCCCGGCGCGCCGCTGGACGAGGCCGTCGCCGCGCTGCTGGCGCCGGCCTGGCGCCGCGCACGTGCCGATGCCCGCCGCTTCGAGGCCCTGGACATCGAGCGCCGCCACCGCCTGCGCAAGCGCCTGAAGCGGCTGCGTTATGCGCTCGAGTTCCTGCAGCCGGTGCTGCCGCGCAAACGCAGCCGGGCCGCGGCCAAGGCCTTGCGCGTGGCGCTGGACGCGCTCGGCAACTACAACGACCACGTCGTCGCCCAGGCGACGCTGCGCGCGCGGGCCGCGGCCGAGCCGGCCGACGCCGGCGTCGCCTTCGCGCTCGGCTGGCTCGCAGCACGCGAGCCCGACGAACAGGCCCGGGCCGCCGCCGCGCTGGCGCCGCTGGGCGAGCTCAAGCGTTTCTGGCGATGAACCCGCGGCCCGGGCCCGACGCCGGCGGCGCCCGCCGGCGTCGCCACTGGCAGCGCACGCGGCGGCTGACGCTGTGGCTGCTGGGCATCTGGTTCGGCGTCACCTTCGTCGTCGCCTTCTTCGCGCGCGAGCTCGACTTCCGGCTCTTCGGCTCGCCGTTCAGCTTCTGGGTCGCGGCCCAGGGCGCACCCATCGTCTACCTGGTGCTGGTCTGGGTCTACGCGCTGGTGATGGACCGCCGCGACGACGAACGCGGCGACCCGGCCGACGACTGATCAGCCGGCCTCGGACACCACCGGCTGCGGCGCCAGCGCCGCGGCGAAGGCATCGGCCAGCGTCGGCACGATGTTGCCGGCGCCGATCTCGGCCTCGAAGCCGGCGCGGCGCATCAGCGACAGCGGCTGCTCGTTGACCTCGGCCAGCACCAGCACCACACCCTGGCGCTGCAGCTCGCGGTGCAGCTGCGCGAGCGCGTCCAGCCCCGAGGTGTCCATCGAGATCAGCCGGTGCATCTCCAGCACCAGCGCGCGTGTGCCCGCGGGCTGCTGGGCGAGCGATTCGATCTTGGCGACGGCACCGAAGAACAGCGAGCCGAAGACCTCGACCACCTGCACGCCCTCGGGGGCGCCGGCCTCGCTGCGCGGCTCGGCGCGGAACAGCGTGCTCATGCGGTAGATGAAGAAGACGCAGGCCAGGATCAGCCCGACCTCGACCGCCACCGTCAGGTCGAAGACCACCGTCAGCCCGAAGGTGCCGACGAGGATGGTGCGGTAGGCCAGGCTGAAGTGGCGCAGGCGTGCGAACTCGCGCCACTCGCCCATGTTCCAGGCGACGAAGGCCAGGATGCCGGCCAGCGCCGCCAGCGGCACGTGCAGCGCCAGCGGCGCGGCCAGCAGCACCACCGCCAGCACCGTCGCCGAGTGCACGATGCCGGCCACCGGGGTCTGCGCGCCGGCGCGCACGTTGGTCACGGTGCGCGCGATCGTGCCGGTGGCCGGGATGCCACCGAACAGCGGCGTGACGAAGTTGGCCACGCCCTGCGCCATCAGCTCCTGGTTCGGGTCGTGGCGCGGCAGCGGCGCCATGTTGTCGGCCACGCGCGCGCACAGCAGCGACTCGATCGAGCCGAGCAGCGCGATCGTCACCGTCGGGATCAGCAGCTGCTTGACGGTGGTCCAGCTGAACTCGGGCAGGCCGAAGCTGGGCAGCGCCTGCGGGATGCCGCCGAAGCGGCTGCCGATGGTCTCGACCTGCAGGTCGAGCACGACCGTCGCCACGGTCGCGGCGACGAGCGCGACGATGGTGCCGGGCAGGTGCGCCGACAGCCGCCGCAGCCGCGCCAGCAGCCCCGTCGGCGCGGTCGGCATCTTGTAGGACTTGGGCCAGAGCACGACGATCGCCAGGCTGGCCGCGGCCACCGCCAGCGCCGACGGGTTCAGCGTGCCGGCGTGGCGCGCGAGCACGCCGATCTGCGAGAAGAAGTCGGCCGGCAGCTTGGGTGTCTCCAGGCCGAGGAAGTCCTTCACCTGCGACAGCCCGATCAGCACCGCGATGCCGTTGGTGAAGCCGATGACGATGGGCACCGGCACGTAGCGCACCAGCGCGCCGAGCTTGAACAGCCCCATCAGGAACATCAGCACGCCGGCGAGCGAGGTCGCGATCAGCAGGTTGGCCAGGCCGTAGCGCTCGACGATGCCGTAGACGATGACGATGAAGGCACCGGCCGGGCCGCCGATCTGCACGTGCGAGCCGCCGAGCGCGGCGATCAGGAAGCCGGCGATGACCGCCGTGACCAGGCCTTGTTCGGGCTTGACGCCGGAGGCGATCGCGAAGGCCATCGCCAGCGGCAGGGCGACGATGCCGACGGTGATGCCGGCGCCGACGTCGGCGCCGAAACGGCGCCGGTCGTAGGAACTCAGCGCATCGAGGATGCGCGGACGGAAACGGTGTAGACGGGTGAACTGCATGCGGACTCCGGGAGACGGTGGACAAGGGTCGATCCCGTCTTCGGAGGTCCGCTGTGATGCATGCGGGCGATGAAGCGCCGGCGTCGCGACGGCGACGCGACCGGCGAGTCGGCGGGCGTGACGTCGGCTGGATGCATGACGCATCATGCCATCACCCTCTGCACCGGATAGGCATCAGACTTGCCGGTTGCAGCGCCATGCAGTGCAATTTCCGCAGTTCGCGGCGATGATGCTGCACGGGCGCAGACCCGATTTCATTCGAGAGGGGGCGGTGTGGTTCGTCGGGTGATGCTGGTCGATGACAGCGAGGCCGATCTGCTGTTCACGCGGATCGTGCTCGAACGCGCCAGCCGCGAGGTCGAGGTGCTGCCCTTCGAGGAAGCCGGCCCGGCGCTGGCGCATCTGCGCACGGCACCGGCGCACGGGATCGGGCTGATCCTGCTGGACATCAACATGCCGGGCATGAACGGGTTCGAGTTCCTCGACGCTTACGCCGAGCTGCCGGCCGCCTGCCGCGATGCCACCAACGTTGTGATGCTCAGTTCCTCGTCCGACCCGGCCGACCGCGAACGGGCGCTCGCCTGTCCCGGGGTCGTCGGCTACCTGACCAAGCCGATCGACCTGGCCGCGCTGGCGGCGCTCGAACGCCTGGCGCCGGCCTGAACATGCCGTCGCCCTCCCTCTGGCGCACCCTGCTGGCAGCAGCCGCGGTGGCGCTGATGTCGCTGCCCGCGCTGGCGCAGCAGACGCCGCTGAGTCCGGCCCAGCAGGACTGGCTGGCGCGCAGCGGCGTGCTGCGGGTCGCGCCCGAACGCGACTACGGCCCTTTCATCTACCTCGACGACGAGGGCCGTGTCAGCGGCCTGTCGGTCGAGATGCTCGACCTTGTGCAACGCCGCACCGGCGTCGCGCTGCGCTGGATGCCGGCGCGGCCGCTGGCGCAGCAGCTGGAGGCGGCGCGCCGCCGCGAGGTCGACCTGCTGACCTCGCTGCGGCCGACCCCGCAGCGCTCCGGCTACCTGCTGTTCACCCGGCCCTACGTCAAGGTGCCGGCGATCCTGGTCCAGCGCCAGGGCTTGCCGCCGACCTCGCTGGCCTCGATGCGCGGGCGCACGGTGGCCGTCGGCACCGGCTACGCGGTCGAGCCGGTCGTGCGCGCTGCCCACCCCGAGGTCGCCTGGGTCGGCGTCAGCGACGACCTGCAGGCCTTGCGCGGCGTGCTCGAGGGCCGCTTCGACGCCGCCGTCGTCGACGCCGCCAGCGCCGGCTTCGTCATCCGCCACCACCAGCTCGCCGGGCTGGCCGGTGCCGGCGAGGTCGGCTTCGAGTACGAGCTGAGTTTCGCCGTGCGCAGCGACTGGCCCGAACTGCGCGCCATCCTCGACGCCGGCATCGCCGCGGTGCCGGAGAGCGAGCGCGACGCGCTGCTGCAGCGCTGGCTCGGCCCGCTGGACGCCGACACGCTGGTCGAACGCGCGCCGGTGGCCACGCGTGTGGGCACCCTGCTGCTGCTGTTCGCGGTGCTGGCCGGCGCGCTGCTGTACGCGCAGCGGGTGCGCGTCGAGCGCGCCGAGCCGCGTCCACGCGGGCGCCGCCCGCCACCGTGAACGGCGCGGCCGCCGGCGGCTCGGGTCCACCGGACGTGCCGGCGGCCGCGCCTCGGCAGCCGTGGCGCCGGGCCGCCTGGCTGGCGCTGGTCTATGCGGTCGTCGCGCTGCTGTCGATGGCGCTGGCGCGCCAGCCGGGCAGCATCGCGACGATCTGGTTCGGCAACGCGATCGGTGTCGCGGTGCTGGCGCACCGGCCGCGCCGCGACTGGCCGCTGCTGCTGGCGGCGCTCGCCGCGGGCAACCTGGCGGCCAACCTGCTGCGTGGCGATGCCCTGCTGCTGGCGGCGAGCTTCGTGCCGCCCAACCTGCTGGAGATCGTGCTCGGCGCCTGGGGGCTGCAGCTCGCGCGCCTGCCCGAACGCGGCCTGCGCTCGCCGGCCGCGCTGACGGCGCTGCTGCTGATCGGCGGCGTGCTGCCGCAGTTCGTCAGCGCGACGCTGGGCACCCTGACGCTGGCGCCGCACGGCATCGCCGCCTTCGAAGGCGTCTGGATGCCCTGGTACGAGGGCTCGGTGATCGGCGCGGTCTCGGTGCTGCCGCTGGCCTTCCTGGTCTGCGGCCAGGGCTGGAAGGCGCTCGCGCCGCAGCTGCTGGACACCCGCATCGTCGTGCTGCTGCCGCTGGCCGTCGGCGTCACGCTGCTGGCGCTGGCGCGGCTGCCGTTCCCGTTCATCTACCTGACGGTGCCGCTGATGCTGGGCGCCTTTCTGCTGTCGTATCCGGCGCACCTGCTGCTGACGCTGGCGGTGTCGCTGACCACGGCGCTGGCGATCGGCACCGGCGTCTTCGTGCCGCCGCCGCGGCTGGCGCCGTGGGAGTCGGTCTTCGTCTACCTGGCCTATGCCGCGGCGCTGGTGCCGCCGCAGCTGCTGGCCGCGGCGCAGGCCGGGCTGCTCGACCTGAACGAGCGGCTGCAGGCGCGCTCGCACCAGCTGCACCGGGTCAACGACGGCCTGGAGCAGTTCGTTCGCATCGCCTCGCACGACCTGCGCGAGCCGCTGAACACGGTGCTGCAGTTCGGCAGCCTGATCGAGCAGGACGAGTCCGACCGCCTGAGCGAACCCGGCCGGCGCTACCTCGGCCTGATGCTGCAGGCCACGCGGCGCATGCGCACGCTGCTCGACGACGTGCTGCGGTACGTGCGCATGCAGCGCGGCGACATGCCGGCGATGCAGCCGGTGGCGCTGGGGCCGCTGCTGCAGGACACGCTGCTGGCGCTGGCCGCCAGCATCCGCGAACGCGGTGCCGACGTGCATGTCGCGCCGCTGCCGGTGGTGCGCGGCAACCCGGTGCTGCTCGCGCTGCTGTTCCAGAACCTGCTGTCCAACGCGCTGAAGTTCGTGCCGGCCGAACGGGCGCCGGTGGTGCGCGTCGAGGCCGACGCCGCCGCCGGCGCGGCCTGGATCCGCGTCAGCGACAACGGCATCGGCATCGCTGCCGACGACCGCGGCAAGCTGTTCCAGCCCTTTCGCCGCCTGAACCTGCGCCGCCACTTCGAGGGCACCGGGCTGGGTCTGGCGCTGGCGCGCCAGATCGTGCTGGCGCACGGCGGTGAGATCGAGCTCGAATCGGTGCCCGACCGCGGTTCGTGTTTCAGCGTGCGCCTGCCGCTGGCCTGATCAGCGGATGCGCATGCCCGGCTGCGCGCCGGGCCAGGGTTCGAGCACGAAGACGCCCGGCTGGGCCTTCTCGTCGGCGTGGCTGGCGGCCAGCACCATGCCTTCGCTGACGCCGAACTTCATCTTGCGCGGGGCCAGGTTGGCGACGACCACCGTCAGCTTGCCGGCGAGCTGCTCGGGCGCGTAGGCGGCGGCGATGCCGCTGAAGACCTGGCGTGTGCGGCCTTCGCCCAGGTCCAGCATCAGGCGCAGCAGCTTGCTGCTGCCTTCGACCGCCTCGGCGCTGACGATGCGCGCGATGCGCAGGTCGACCTTGGCGAAGTCGTCGATGCCGATCTCGGGCGCCAGCGCCTCGCCGCCGGGCAGCGGCGCGGGCGGTGCCGGCGGCGGCTCGAACAGCGCTTCCAGCTTCTTCGGGTCGACACGCTGCAGCAGGTGGCTGAAGGCGCCGATCGTGTGTGCGCCCAGCGCACGCGCCGCGTCTTCCCAGGCCAGCGGCGCGATGCCGAGGAAGGCCTCGACGCGTGCGGCGGTGGCCGGCAGCACCGGCTTCAGATACAGCGTCAGCAGGCGGAAGGCCTCGATGCAGACGGTGCAGACGTCGTGCAAGCGAGCCTCGGCGCCGTCCTGCTTGGCCAGCTCCCAGGGCTTGTTCTGGTCGACGTACTCGTTGACGCGGTCGGCCAGCAGCATCACCTCGCGCAGCGCCTTGCCGTACTCACGCGTCTCGTAGTGTTCGCGCACGACGGCGGCGTGGGCACGCAGGCCGTCGAGCAGCACGCGGCCCTCGACGCCGACATCGGCCGAGAGCCGGCCGCCGAAACGTTTGGCCAGGAAACCGGCGGCGCGGCTGGCGATGTTGACGTACTTGCCGACCAGGTCGCTGTTGACGCGGGCGACGAAGTCATCGGGGTTGAAGTCCAGGTCCTCGACACGCGCGTTGAGCTTGGCGGCGATGTAGTAGCGCAGCCACTCGGCGTCCATGCCGAGCTCGAGGTAGCGCAGCGGGCTGATGCCGGTGCCGCGGCTCTTGCTCATCTTCTCGCCGCTGACGGTCAGGTGGCCGTGCACGTAGACGCGGTCGGGCGTCTTGCGGCCGCTGAACTTCAGCATCGCCGGCCAGAACAGCGTGTGGAAGGTGACGATGTCCTTGCCGATGAAGTGCACCTGCTCCAGATCGGGCTGGGCGAGGTAGGCGTCGAAGGCCGCGCCAGCGTCGCCCGGCACGTTCTTCACGAACCAGTTCTTCAGCGAGGCGAGGTAGCCCACCGGCGCGTCGAGCCAGACATAGAAGTACTTGCCCGGCGCGTCGGGGATCTCGATGCCGAAGTAGGGCGCGTCGCGGCTGATGTCCCAGTCGCCCAGGCTGACCTGGCCGGCCTCGTCGCGGCCGAACCATTCGCGCACCTTGTTCGCGACCTCGGGCTGCAGCCGGCCGTCCTGGGTCCAGCTTTCCAGGTATTCGACGCAGCGCGCATCCGACAGCTTGAAGAAGAAGTGTTCGCTCGTGCGCAGCACAGGCGTCGCGCCCGACAGCGCCGAATACGGCTTCTTCAGGTCGGTGGGCGCGTAGACGGCGCCGCAGACCTCGCAGTTGTCGCCGTACTGGTCCTGGGCGCCGCACTTCGGGCATTCGCCCTTGATGAAGCGGTCGGGCAGGAACATGCCTTTGTCGGGGTCGAAGAACTGCTCGATCGTGCGCACCTCGATCAGCTCGTTCTTGCGCAGCGCCAGGTAGATGGACTGCGCCAGTTCGTGGTTCTCCGGCCCGTCGGTCGAGTGCCAGTTGTCGAAGGCGATGTGAAAGCCGTCCAGATACTGTTTGCGGCCGGCGGCGATGTCGGCGACGAACTGCTGCGGCGTCTTCCCGGCCTTCTCGGCGGCGATCATGATCGGCGCGCCGTGGGCGTCGTCGGCGCAGACGAACCGCACCTCCGCGTGCTGCATGCGCTGGGAACGCACCCAGATGTCGGCCTGGATGTACTCCATCACATGGCCGATGTGGAACGGGCCGTTGGCGTAAGGCAGCGCGGTGGTGACGAAGAGCTTGCGGGTCATCGGGATGCGACGCGGCCGGCGAGGCGCGCGACGTGCTGGGCAAATCGGGAATTCTAGGAGCCGGGCGGCCTGTGTGCCGGCCGCATGCCAACGCTGGCCACGCGGGCGCGGCGCCGGCGCTAGACTGCCGCGCTCCGCAGCCTCCGCCACGAATCCTCCTCCCCATGGCCACCGTCACCGAGAGCGCGCTGCTCGAAGCGCTGAAGACCGTCGTCGACCCGAACACCGGCGCCGACCTGGTCTCGACCCGGCAGATCCGCAACATCCGCATCGCCGGCGGCGACGTGTCGTTCGACGTCGAACTCGGCTACCCGGCGAAGAGCCAGCTTGCGCCGCTGGCCGCGGCGCTGGAAGCGGCCGCACGCAGCGTGCCGGGCGTGGACAGCGCCCGCGCGGCGATGACGACCAAGATCGTCGCCCACGCGGTGCAGCGCGGCGTGCCGCTGCTGCCGGGCGTGAAGAACATCGTCGCCGTCGCCTCGGGCAAGGGCGGCGTCGGCAAGAGCACGACCAGCGTCAACCTGGCGCTGGCGCTGGCCGCCGAAGGTGCGAGCGTCGGCATCCTCGACGCCGACATCTACGGCCCGAGCCAGCCGACGATGCTGGGCGTGGCCGACGAGCGGCCTGAGAGCGCCGACGGCAAGACCATGGACCCGCTGGTCGGCCACGGCGTGCAGGTGATGTCGATCGGTTTCCTCGTCGACCCCGACCAGGCCATGATCTGGCGCGGCCCGATGGCCACCCAGGCGCTGGAGCAGCTGCTGCGCCAGACCAACTGGAAGGACCTGGACTACCTGATCGTCGACATGCCCCCGGGCACCGGCGACATTGCGCTGACGCTGGCGCAGCGTGTGCCGCTGACCGGCGCCGTCATCGTCACGACCCCGCAGGACATCGCGCTGCTCGACGCCAAGAAGGGCCTGACGATGTTCGAGAAGGTCGGCGTGCCCATCCTGGGCATCGTCGAGAACATGGCCGTCTACTGCTGCCCGAACTGCGGCCACACCGAACACATCTTCGGCGCCGACGGCGGCAAGCGCATGGCGGCGCAGTTCGGCGTCGAGTACCTGGGCGCGCTGCCGCTGGCGCTGTCCATCCGCGAACAGGCCGACGGCGGCCGGCCCACCGTCGTCGCCGAGCCCGAAGGCGAACTCGCCGCGCTCTACAAGACGATGGCACGCCGCATCGCGGTGCGCGTGGCGCAGAAGGCCAAGGACTTCTCGTCCAAGTTCCCGACGATCACGGTCTCCAAGGAGACCTGAGCCGTCCCCCGTCCGGTGGGCGCGCCCGTCGCGACCACCGGGCTGGCCCCGATGTGCGCCGGCAGCGGCCTGTTGCCTGATGCGCAGCCGCGCCGGCCTCCGAGCCGGCGCTTCCCCCTTGCAGGAGAACCGATGTCATCGATCCCGCACCCGGACGCGGGCGCTGCCCGCGGCTGGCTCGCCAAGGAGCGCATCATCGCGCCGCCGGGCTTCAACCGCTGGCTGGTGCCGCCGGCGGCGCTGGCCATCCACCTGTGCATCGGCATGGCCTACGGCTTCTCGGTGTTCTGGCTGCCGCTGTCCAAGGCGGTCGGCATCCAGGCGCCGCTGGCCTGCGGCCCCGAGATCGGCTTCTGGCAGGAGCTGTTCGTCAGCCACTGCGACTGGAAGATCAGCACGCTGGGCTGGATGTACACGCTGTTCTTCGTGCTGCTGGGCAGCTCGGCGGCGCTGTGGGGCGGCTGGCTGGAGCGCGTCGGCCCGCGCAAGGCCGGCGTCGTCAGCGCCGTCTGCTGGTGCGGCGGCATGCTGCTGTCGGCACTCGGCGTGCACCTGCACCAGTTCTGGCTGATGCTGCTGGGCTCGGGTGTCATCGGCGGCATCGGTCTGGGGCTGGGCTACATCTCGCCGGTGAGCACGCTGATCAAGTGGTTCCCCGACCGCCGCGGCATGGCCACCGGCATGGCGATCATGGGCTTCGGTGGCGGCGCGATGATCGGCTCGCCGCTGGCGGCCGAGCTGATGCAGCGTTTCGCCACGCCCAGCGACGTCGGCGTGATGCCGACCTTCGTCGTCATGGCCGCGGTCTACTTCGTCTTCATGATGGGCGGCGCGCTCGCCTACCGCGTGCCGGCGTCGAACTGGGCGCCGCCGGGCTGGGCGCCACCGCCGCGGCCGGCGGCCGGTGTCGCCAGCTCGATGATCACGCACGGCCACGTGCACGTGCGCAAGGTCTGGGGCATCCCGCAGTTCTGGCTGGTGTGGATGGTGCTGTGCATGAACGTCTCGGCCGGCATCGGCGTCATCGGCATGGCCAGCCCGATGCTGCAGGAGGTCTTCGGCGGCCGGCTGATCGGCGTCGACGCGCGTTTCGGCGAGCTCGACAAGGTGCAGCTGGCGGCGATCGCCGGCGTCGCCGCCGGCTTCACCGCGCTCTTGTCGCTGTTCAACATCGGCGGGCGTTTCTTCTGGGCGAGCCTGTCCGACCGCATCGGCCGCAAGGCAACCTACATCGTCTTCTTCGTGCTCGGCGGTGCGCTCTACGTCAGCGTGCCGGGCAGCGCCGGCGCCGGCAGCCTGCTTCTCTTCGTCGCCGCGTTCTGCGTCATCCTCAGCATGTACGGCGGCGGTTTTGCCACCGTGCCGGCCTACCTGGCCGACCTGTTCGGCACCCAGATGGTGGGCGCGATCCACGGCCGGCTGCTGACCGCCTGGGCGACGGCCGGCATCCTCGGCCCGGTGGTCGTCAACTACATGCGCGACTGGCAGCTGGGCCTGGGCATTCCGCGCGAGCAGGTCTACAACCAGACCATGTACATCCTCGCGGGCATGCTCGTCGTCGGCCTGGTCTGCAACCTGCTGGTGCGGCCGGTGAACCCGAAACACTTCATGGACGAAGCCGAACTCGCTGCCGAGAAGCGCCTGGCGCGTGACCGTGCGATTGCCGCCGAGAGCGGCCCCGGCACGATGAGCTTCCACGACAGCAGCCGGCTGCTGGTGGTGCTCGCCTGGGCCGCGGTCGGGATTCCGCTCGCCTGGGGCGTCTACCGCACGGGCTTGAGCGTGGCGCGTTTTTTCCACTGAAGCGGGGCAGGGACTGGCGATGAACCTGCTGGACGCCTACCGCTACCTGGTCGCACTCGAGCAGCACCGCCATTTCGGCCGCGCCGCCGCCGCCTGCCACATCACGCAGCCGGCGCTGTCGAACGCGCTGCGCGCGCTGGAGGAGCGTTTCGAGGTCGCGATCGTGCGCCGCGGCCGCCACTACGAAGGCCTGACGCCCGAAGGCGAACGGGTGCTCGCCAGCGCCCACCGGCTGCTGCACGAGCAGGAGCTGCTGGAGCAGGACCTGCGCGCCGGCCGGCCGCAGGGGCGGCTGGTGATCGGCGCGGTGCCGACGGCGCTGCCGGTGGCCGCGCGCCTGGCCGCGCGCCTGGTCGAACAGCACCCCGGCGTGCAGCCGCAGGTGCGTTCGCTGGCTTCGCAGGAGATCGAGCTCGGGCTGGAGAACCTGGCGCTCGACCTCGGCATCGGTTATGTCGAACGTGCGCCGGCGCGGCTGGCGACGCTGCCGCAGTACGTCGAGCGCCACTATCTGCTGCAGCGCGCGCGCCGTTCCGGCGTCGTGCTCGGTTTCGGCTCGCCGATGCCCTGGGCCGAAGCGGCGGCGCTGCCGCTGGCGCTGCTGTCGCCCGAGATGCACAACCGCGCCATCCTCGACGGCGTCTTCCGCGAGCTGGGCCTGGCGCCGCGGCCGGCGATCGAAACCAACTCGGTGCTGGCGCTGCTGGTCGCGGTGCAGGCCGGCGGCGTCGCCGCGGTGCTGCCGGGGGCGCTGGTCAGCACGCTGGCGACCCATGGCGAACTCGAGGCCCGGCCGCTGGTCGGCCCCGAACTGCTGACGCCGATCGGGCTGATGACCGCCGCCGGCGCCCGCCGCTCGCGCGCACTCGAAGCAGCGCTGGCGCTGGCGCAGGGCGAGGACTGGCTGGCCCATCTGCGCGCCCACACCGGCACGCTCGAAGCGGCTGCGCGGCAGCGCGCGCTGCGTCCGGACTGAATCTGGACGTGCAGTCCTTGCTGGCCTGATTCAGGCACGAGCACGACTTCGGGGGCGACAACCGGAGCCGCGGCCCTCGGGATATACCCGCGGCCATGCGCGGCGCCAAGCCGGCCGGCCGCCGCCGGTTTCCCTCGCAGCGCGGGCCTGCGGCCGCGCTTCGATTCGCCCGGCGAATCGCACGGTTCGTGTTTTCCATTGGACGGAGGATGAATTTGCGCCAGATCATGCCGCGATGATTCAGGACACCGTTGTCGCCGCCATCGCCCGCCACCAGGGCCGCGAAGGCCCGCTGCTGCCGATCCTGCACGACGTGCAGCATGCGATCGGCTACATCCCGCGTGAGGCGGTGCCGGAGATCGCACGCGCGCTCAACCTGTCGCGCGCCGAGGTCCACGGCGTCGTCAGCTACTACCACCACTTCCGCACCGAGCCGCCGGTGGCGCCGGTGCTGCAGATGTGCCGCGCCGAGTCCTGCCAGGCGATGGGCGCCGACGCGCTCTGGGAGCACGCCAAACACCACGATGGCTGCCAGCTCGAAGCCACCTACTGCCTGGGCCTGTGCGCCTCGTCGCCGGCAGCGATGCTGGGCGACCGGCCGCTGGCGCGGCTGACGCCGGAGAAGCTCGACGAGGCGCTGCGATGAGGCCGCGGCTCTACATCCCCGAAGACAGCGGCGCGCTCGCGGTCGGTGCCGACGACGTCGCCGAAGTCGCCGCGGCGCACGGTGCCGAGGTCTGGCGCACCAGCTCGCGCGGGCTGTTCTGGCTCGAGCCGCTGATCGAGGTCGACACGCCCGAAGGCCGTTTCGGCTGGGGGCCCTGCACCGCGGCCGACCTGCCGGCGGTGCTGGCCGGAGACCGCAGCCACCCCAAGGCCGTCGGCCTGCTGGCCGAGCTGCCCTATCTGAAGAACCAGCAGCGCCTGACCTTCGCGCGTGCCGGGCTGACGCGGCCGCTGTCGCTGGCCGACTACGAAGCCCACGGCGGTGGCGCCGGGCTGCGTGCGGCGCGGGCGATGACGCCCGAGGCCATCGTCCAGGCCGTCACCGACAGCGGCCTGCGCGGCCGCGGCGGCGCGGCTTTCCCCGCCGGCATCAAGTGGCGCACCGTCGCCCAGACGCCGGGCGAGCTGAAGTACGTGGTCTGCAACGGCGACGAGGGCGACTCCGGCACCTACGCCGACCGCATGCTGCTCGAAGGCGACCCCTTCCTGCTGATCGAAGGCATGGCGATCGCGGCACGTGCCGTCGGCGCCGCGCGCGGCTACGTCTACGCGCGCTCCGAGTACCCGCGCTCGGTCGAAGTCTTCGGCCGCGCGATCGAGGTCGCACGCGCCGCCGGCTGGCTCGACGGCTTCGATCTCGAGGTGCGCATGGGCGCCGGCAGCTACGTCTGCGGCGAAGAGACGGCGATGCTGGAAAGCCTGGAAGGCCGGCGCGGCGTGGTGCGCGCCAAGCCGCCGCTGCCGGCGATCGCGGGCCTGTTCGGCCGGCCCACCGTCATCAACAACCTGCTGACGCTGGCCGCGGTGCCGACCATCCTCGCCGAAGGCCCGGCTTTCTACCGCGACTTCGGCGTCGGCCGCTCCACCGGCACGATGCCGTTCCAGCTCGCCGGCAACCTGCGTTTTGCCGGCCTCGTCGAACGCGCTTTCGGCGTCACGCTGCGCGAGCTGCTGTTCGACTACGGCGGCGGCAGCGCCAGCGGCCGGCCGATCAAGGCGGTGCAGGTCGGCGGCCCGCTGGGCAGCTACGTGCCCGAAGCGCAGTGGGACGTGCCGCTGGCCTACGAGTCCTATGCCGCGATCGGCGCCGTGCTCGGCCACGGCGGCCTGGTCGTGCACGACGACCGCGCCGACATGGCGCGGCTGGCGCGCTACGCGATGGCTTTCTGCGCCCAGGAAAGCTGCGGCAAGTGCACGCCCTGCCGCATCGGCTCGACACGCGGCGTCGAGGTCATCGACAAGTTCCTTGCCGGCGATGCGCGCCAGGAGGAACTGCTGCGCGACCTCTGCGACACCATGGTGCACGGCAGCCTGTGCGCGATGGGCAGCATGACGCCGCTGCCGGTGCTGTCGGCGCTCAACCACTATCCCGGGGACTTCCGCCGATGAACACGACCGAAATCGACCACGGCACGCCGGCGCGCGACAGCGCCACCCGTGTCACGCTGACGATAGACGGCCAGAGCGTCACGGTGCCGGCCGGCACCTCGCTGATGCGCGCGGCGTCTGAAGCCGGCATCACGATCCCCAAGCTCTGCGCCACCGACAGCCTCGAGCCCTTCGGCTCGTGCCGGCTGTGCCTGTGCGAGATCGACGGCCGCCGCGGCTACCCCTCGTCGTGCACGACGCCGGCCGAAGCCGGCATGAACGTGCGCACGCAGAGCCCCAAGCTGGCGCAGATCCGCCGCGGCGTGATGGAGCTCTACATCAGCGACCACCCGCTGGACTGCCTGACCTGCGCCGCCAACGGCGACTGCGAGCTGCAGACCCAGGCCGGCGTCGTCGGCCTGCGCCACGTGCGCTACGGCTGGGACGGCGCCAACCACCTGGCGGCGGCCAAGGACGAGTCCAACCCGTACTTCACCTACGACGCCAGCAAGTGCATCGTCTGCAACCGCTGCGTGCGCGCCTGCGAAGAGACCCAGGGCACCTTCGCGCTGACGATCTCGGGCCGCGGCTTCGGCTCGCGGGTCTCGGCCGGCATGGACGAGCCTTTCCTCGAGAGCGAATGCGTCAGCTGCGGCGCCTGCGTCGCCGCCTGCCCGACCGCGACGCTGCAGGAAAAGACCGTCATCGAGATGGGCCTGCCCGAGCACTCGGTGGTCACGACCTGCGCCTACTGCGGCGTCGGCTGCGGCTTCAAGGCCGAGATGCAGGGCAACCGCGTCGTGCGCATGACGCCGTGGAAGGACGGCCGCGCCAACGAAGGCCACGCCTGCGTCAAGGGCCGCTTCGCCTGGGGCTACGCGACGCACAAGGACCGCGTCACCAAGCCGATGATCCGCGCCAAGATCACCGACCCCTGGCGCGAGGTCAGCTGGGACGAGGCCATTGCCTACGCCGCCAGCGAGTTCCGCCGCCTCCAGGCCGAACACGGCCGCGGCGCGGTCGGCGGCATCACCTCGTCGCGTTGCACCAACGAAGAGGCCTACCTGGTGCAGAAGCTGGTGCGGGCGGCTTTCGGCAACAACAACGTCGACACCTGCGCGCGCGTCTGCCACTCGCCCACCGGCTACGGCCTGGGCCAGACCTTCGGCACCTCGGCCGGCACCCAGACCTTCAAGTCGGTCGCGCACGCCGACGTCGTGCTCGTCATCGGCGCCAACCCGAGCGACGCGCACCCGGTGTTCGCCTCGCGCATGAAGCGCCGGCTGCGCCAGGGCGCCAAGTTGATCGTCATCGACCCGCGGCGCATCGACCTCGTCGCTTCGCCGCACGTCAAGGCCGAGTACCACCTGCAGCTGAGGCCCGGCACCAACGTCGCCGTGCTCGACGCGCTCGCCCACGTCATCGTCACCGAAGGCCTGGTCGACGAGGCCTTCGTCGCCGAACGCTGCGACCCGCGCAGCTTCGGCCAGTGGCGCGACTTCGTCGCCAGGCCCGATAACTCGCCCGAGGCGCTGGAGGCCGTCAGCGGCGTGCCGGCGGCCGCGGTGCGCGGCGCCGCGCGGCTGTACGCGACGCGCGGCCTCAACGCCGCGATCTACTACGGCCTGGGCGTCACCGAACACGCCCAGGGCTCGACCGCGGTGATGGCCATCGCCAACCTGGCGATGGCCACCGGCAACGTCGGCCGCGAAGGCGTCGGCGTGAACCCGCTGCGCGGCCAGAACAACGTGCAGGGCTCCTGCGACATGGGCAGCTTCCCGCACGAGCTGCCGGGTTACCGCCACATCAGCGACAGCACCGTGCGCGCCGAGTTCGACGCCGCCTGGGGCGTGACGCTGGACCCGGAGCCGGGGCTGCGCATCCCGAACATGTTCGACGCCGCGCTCGGCGGCAGCTTCAAGGGCCTGTACGTGCAGGGCGAGGACATCGTGCAGTCCGACCCCAACACCCAGCACGTCAACGCCGCGCTCGAGGCGCTGGAATGCCTGGTGGTGCAGGACATCTTCCTGAACGAAACCGCCAAGTTCGCCCACGTCTTCCTGCCCGGATCGAGCTTCCTCGAGAAGGACGGCACCTTCACCAACGCCGAACGCCGCATCAGCCGCGTGCGCCGGGTGATGCCGCCGCTGGCGGGCCTGGCCGACTGGGAGGTCACGGTGCGGCTGTCGAACGCGCTCGGTTACCCGATGGACTACGCCCACCCCGAGGCGGTGATGGCCGAAATCGCGGCGCTGACGCCCAGCTTCGCCGGCGTCAGCTACGAGAAGATCGAGCGCCTGGGCAGCGTGCAGTGGCCCTGCCACGCCGGCACCGAAGAAGCCGGCACCTCGGTGATGCACGTCGGTGGCTTCGTGCGCGGCAAGGGGCGCTTCGTCATCACCGCCTATCAGCCGAGCGACGAACGCGCCAACCGGCGCTTCCCGCTGCTCTTGACCACCGGCCGTGTGCTCAGCCAGTACAACGTCGGCGCGCAGACGCGGCGCACCGCCAACACCGCCTGGCACGAGGAGGACCGGCTGGAGCTGCACCCGGCCGACGCCGAGGAGCGCGGCGTCGTCGACGGCGACTGGGTCGGCATCACCAGCCGCGCCGGCGAGACCGTGCTGCGCGCGCGTGTCAGCGAGCGCGTCGCGCCGGGCGTGGTCTACACCACCTTCCACTTCCCCGAGTCGGGCGCCAACGTCATCACCACCGACAGCTCCGACTGGGCGACCAACTGCCCCGAGTACAAGGTGACCGCGGTGCAGGTGAACAAGGTGAGCCAGCCCAGCCGCTGGCAGCAGGACTACCAGCGTTTCAACGAGGCCCAGCTGCGTGCGCTGGCCGAACGCGAGAGCCCGGTGGCCGCCAAATGAGCGCCCGCTGCCGCCTGTGTCTTCAACCGGAGCACCCGACGCGATGAACGCCGACCAACTGGTCCAGATGGCCAACCGCATCGCCGCCTTCTTCGCCGCGATGCCCGATCACGGCGAAGCGGTCGACGGCGTCGCGACCCATCTGCGCAAGTTCTGGGAGCCGCGCATGCGCGAGCAGCTGCGCGCGCTGATCGACGCCGGCCAGCCCGACCTGCACCCGCTGGTGCACGAGGCCTTCGGGCTGCTGGCCGCGCGCGCCTAGCGCGAAGCGGTCAGCGCCGCGAGTTGCGGAACTGCGCCCAGGCGACGAGCGCGATCAGCGGCAGCGACAGCTCGATCGTCTCCTCCAGCGAGCCGACGAGCAGCCCGACCGCCGGCGGGAAGACGATGCCGGCCTCCTCGACGAGCAGGTTCAGCGAGCGGTCGAGCAGCTTGGTGATCACCATCGTGACGATGAAGATCACGACGCTGGTGGCCACCGGGTCGCGTCGCTGCCAGAGCTGAAGCAGCGGCCGGGCCTGGCGCAGCAGCAGCGTCAGCACCGCCAGCGCCACCGCCGCGACGGCCAGGAAGGCGAAGAGCCGCGTCTGCCACGGTGCGTCGCCGAGGTAGTAGCTGACCTTGAGCACGCTCTTGCCGGTGAAGGCCTTGTGCCAGTCCATCTCGCGCGCGCCGAAGCCCGCGAACAGCACGGCCAGCGCCAGCCGCGTCGGCGCCTGGATGCGCGGCGACAGCAGGAAGACGAGGGCGCAGACGAAGTAGAGCGCGGCGTTCGTGCCTTCGATCGGGCCGTTCTCGGCCTTCAGCCAGCGCAGGGTTTCAGGGCTCAGCAGCAGCCAGAACAGCGTGGCAGCGATCGCGGCCGCGATCGGCCACCAGACGGCGAGCCAGCGGCCGCCGCGGGGAGTCGGTTGGAACATGTCGGGAATCTGACGGGCAAACCCCCAAGTCTAGGGGTTTGCCATCGGTGATGCCCCGCGCCGCCGGGTCTGCCCCGCTCAGGACCCGCTGAGCTGGAAGCGGCCGGCGATCTCGACCAGCTTGGCGGCCTGCTGGCGCAGGCTGTCGGTGGCCGCGGCGTTCTCCTCGACGAGGGCCGAGTTTTCCTGCGTCGCGCGGTCGAGGTCGGTGACGGCGTCGTTGACCTGGCCTATGCCCTGGGTCTGCTCGGCGCTGGCAGCGCTGATCTGGGTCATCAGCCGGGCGACGTTCTGGAACTCGGCGAGAACCTCCTGCATCGTGCTGCCGGCTTCGCCGACGAAACGCACGCCGGAGTCGACGGTCTCGACGCTGGCGCCGATCAGCGACTTGATCTCGCGCGCCGCCTGGGTGCAGCGCTGCGCGAGGTTGCGCACCTCGCCGGCGACGACCGCGAAACCGCGGCCCTGTTCGCCGGCGCGTGCCGCCTCGACCGCGGCGTTCAAGGCCAGGATGTTGGTCTGGAAGGCGATGCCGTCGATGGTGCCGATGATGTCGGCGATGCGGCGCGAGCTGGCCGCCACTTCCTCCATCGTGCGCACCGCACGCGTGATCGCTTCGCCGCCGCGGCCGGCGGTGCCGCCGGCACTGGCGGCGGCGTCGCTGGCCTGGCGTGCGGTGGCGGCGTTCTGGGCAACGGTGCCGGCGAGCTGCTCCATCGACGCGGCGGTCTGCTGCAGGCTGCTGGCCTGCGACTCGGTGCGCCGGCTCAGGTCGGCGGTGCCGCCGGCGATCTCGCCGGAACCGGCGGCGATGCTTTCGCAGCCGGCTCGCACGTGGCCGACCAGGTCGGCGAGGTTGTCGTTCATGCGCTGCAGCGCCGTCAGCAACTGCCCGGTCTCGTCGTCGCGCTGCACCGTGATGCGGGTGCTCAGGTTGCCGGCGGCGACGGTTTCGGCAAAACGCACCGCTTCGCGGATCGGCTGCACGACCGAGCGGCCGACGGCCCAGGCGACGACGGCGCCGATCAGCGCGGACAGGCCGCCCAGACCCAGCATCAGCCAGCCGTCACGCGCCGTCTGCTGGCGCACCTCCTGCGCAGCGTGGTGCATCTGGTCGCGCTGGTAGTCGACGAGCGCTTCGATCGCCTGGAAGTAGTTCTCCTGGCGCGTCGTCAGTTCACCCTGCATCAGCTTGCGCGCTTCGTCGGAGCGGCCGTCGGCGTCGAGGTCGCCGACTTCGTTGAGGGTGTGCATATAGGGTTCACGCGCGGCCTTCAGCGCGAGCAGCAGCTTCTTGGCGGCGTCGCCCTGGATCGTGGCTTCCAGCGCCGCCAACGTGTCCTTGTTCTGCTGCGCCATGCCGGCGATCCGGTCCATTTCGGCGCGCGCGGCCGCCGGGTCGCTGCGCAGCATCGCGTCGCGCAGCGCCTGCGCGCCCCGCAGCGCGTTGTGCTTGAGCACGTTCAGGTGTTCCACCTTGACCATCCGGTCGTCGACGATCCTGCTCAGCTGCTCGTTGGCGGCGTTGAGCTCGAAGCGTGAAAACAGGGCCATGCCGACGGCCAGCAGGCCGACGACGGCAAAGCCGGCGGCCAGACGGCTGCCGATCGACAGCCCCTTGATGGATCGCATTTTTCTCTCCCACCGCCCCATGCGGCGCCACCTCGCTTCGACCGGGAAACAACCAAATTGAACCAAACAATCAAAGCAAGGTTGAGCCTTGTCAGACAACCAAGGGCAAACCCTTGGTCGTGGGCATAGTTCACGCTCCCCGACTCAGGTCCTGGCGTTCCCGGCCGCGGCGCGGCTCAGGCGTGGGCGAGCTGGAAGCGGCCGGCGATCTCGACCAGCTTGGCGGCCTGCTGGCGCAGGCTGTCGGTGGCCGCGGCGTTCTCTTCGACGAGTGCGGAGTTTTCCTGCGTCGCGCGGTCGAGGTCGGTGACGGCGTCGTTGACCTGGCCTATGCCCTGGGTCTGCTCGGCGCTGGCGGCGCTGATCTGGGTCATCAGGCGGGCGACGTTCTGCACCTCCTCGACGACTTGCCGCATCGTGCTGCCGGCCTCGCCGACGAAACGCACGCCGGCGTCGACGGTCTCGGTGCTGGCGCCGATCAGTGCCTTGATCTCGCGCGCCGCCTGGGTGCAGCGCTGGGCGAGGTTGCGCACCTCGCCGGCGACGACCGCGAAACCGCGGCCCTGTTCGCCGGCGCGGGCCGCTTCGACCGCGGCGTTCAAGGCCAGGATGTTGGTCTGGAAGGCGATGCCGTCGATGGTGCCGATGATGTCGGCGATGCGGCGCGAACTGGCCGCCACCTCTTCCATCGTGCTGACCGCACGGGCGACCGCAGCGCCGCCACGGCTGGCCGTGGCGCCGGCGGTGGCGGCGGCGTCGCTGGCCTGGCGTGCGGTGGCGGCGTTCTGGGCGACGGTGCCGGCGAGCTGCTCCATCGAGGCCGCGGTCTGCTCCAGGCTGCTGGCCTGCGACTCGGTGCGCCGGCTCAGGTCGGCGGTGCCGCCGGCGATCTCGCCGGAACCGGCGGCGATGCTCTCGCAACCGGCGCGCACGTGGCCGACCAGGTCGGACAGGTTGGCATTCATGCGCTTGAGGGCCGTCATCAGCTGCGCGGTCTCGTCGCGGCCGTCGACGACGATGTTCGAGCTGAGGTCACCCTCGGCGACGGTCTCGGCGATCTTGACCGCGGCCTGCAGCGGCCGCACGACCGACCGTCCCACGGTCCAGGCGATCAGCCCGCCCAGCGCCGCGGCGAGCGCGGCCAGCGCGAACATCAGCGTGCTGCTGCGGTCGGCACTGGCACGCACCTCCTGCGCACCGTCGGTCATCAGCCCGCGCTGGAAGGCCACGAGTGCCTCGATGGCGTCGAAATAACGCTGCTGCTGCGGCGTCAGCGTGCGCATCAGCAGGTCGCGCGCTTCGTCGTCGCGGTTTGCCAGGCCAAGCGCGAGCACCTGCTTCATCGACTCCAGATAGGGCGCGCGGGCCGCGCCCAGCTCGGCCAGCAGCTCGCGGCCGCGGCCGATCTGGATCGTGCCGTCCAGGGCCTGCATCAGCTCCGCGTTGTTCAAGGACATGCCGTCGATGCGGGCCTTTTCGGCCGCGGCAGCCTGCAGGTCGTCGAGCAGCACGGCGTTGCGCACCGCCTGGGCGCCCAGCTGCGCGTTGTCTTTCAGTTTCAGCAGTTGCTGCACCTTGACCATGCGGTCATTGACGACCAGCGTCAGTTCGCTGCTGGCATGGTTGAGCTGAGCGCGCGAGAACAGCGCCATGCCGACGGCAAGCAGCACGACGGCCGCGAATCCGGCCGCCAGGCGGGCCCCGATGGACAGTCTCTGAAACAAGGACATGACAAGCCTCTGCTGGCCACGGTATGCGGCCTCCCTGCCAGCTATCGGGAGCGGTCTGCCCGAATTGATAAAAACAGTGTGTTCAAAATTGTTTGAGATCAAGCTGCTTCCCCGGGCGCAGGGCGTGCGGCCGGAGTTCACGATTCGCTTACGCTAGCGGCCGATGAACACCTCGCTACAACTGCTGCTGACGCGCCATTCGCTGGGCGCCAAACACCTGGTCGATCCCGCACCGGACGACGCCGCGCTGAACCAGATGGCCGAGGCCGCGCTGCACGCGCCCGACCATGGCGAACTCGTGCCCTACCGCTTCGTCGTCGTGCGTGGCGCGGCGCGTGAACGGCTGGCCGCCGCCTTCACCGCCGCCGCGCTGCGTGCCGGCAAGGACGAAGCCGGTGCCGCACTCGACGCCGAGCGGGCTGCACGACCGCCGGTCACGGTGGCGCTGCTCGCGCGCCTGGACCTGGGGCATCCGCAGGTGCCGGCGCACGAACAGTGGATCGCCGTCGGCGCGGCGCTGGCCAACTACCTGAACGCGGCGCACGCGCTCGGGTTCGCCGGCAAGATGCTCTCGGGCGCCAAGGTGCGCGACGCCGGGCTGCAGGCGGCGTTCTGCGGGCCCGGCGAGACCCTGGTCGGCTGGGTCGTGCTCGGCACCCCGGCGCGGCCCCCCTCGACCCGCGCGGCCAAGGCCGCCGCCCGCGACATCTGGCAGGACTGGACCGAATGAACCCGATCGACCTGCGTTCCGACACCGTCACCCGGCCGACGCCGGCGATGCGCGCCGCGATGGCCGCCGCCGAGGTCGGCGACGACCAGTACGGCGAGGACCCCACGACAAATGCGCTGCAGCGCCGCTGCGCCGAGCTGCTGGGCAAGGAAGCGGCGATCTGGCTGCCTTCGGGCACGATGGCCAACCAGGTCGCGCTGCGCGTGCTGACGCGCCCGGGCGACGAGGTCGTCGCGGCGCGCGAATGCCACGCCGCCTGGCACGAGACCGGCGGTTCGGCGGCGAACGCCGGCGTGCAGATCGTCGAAGTCGGCCGCGGCGGTGTCTTCGACGTCGACGAGCTCGAAGCCGCGATCAAGCCGCGCGGCCTGCCGGTGTTCCCGCCGACGACGCTGGTGCAGATCGAGAACACGCACAACCGTGCCGGCGGCGTGGTCGTGCCGCAGGCGATGGTCGAGCGCGTCTGCACGCGGGCGCGCGAGCTGGGCCTGGCGAGCTATCTGGACGGCGCGCGGCTGTGGAACGCCGCCATCGCCAGCGGCCGGCCGGAAGCCGAACTCGCGGCGCCGTTCGATCTGGTCGGCGTCTCGTTCTCGAAGGGGCTGGGCGCGCCCGGCGGCTCGCTGCTGGCCGGGCCGCGTGCGCTGATCACCGCCTGCGACCGCCACCGCCGCATGCTCGGCGGCGCGATGCGCCAGAACGGCATCTTCGCCGCCGCGGCGCTGCATGCGCTCGACCAGCACCGCGAGCGCCTGGCCGAGGACCACCGCAACGCCCGCGTGCTGGCCGAGGCGCTGGCCGGCTGCCCGGGCGTCGAGCTCGACCTGGCGACGGTGCAGACCAACATCGTCGTCTTCCGCCTGGCGCCCGGAGCCCCGGACGCCGCGAGCCTGGTCGCCCGCGCGCGCGAACGCGGCGTGCTGCTGGTCGCCTTCGCCGCGCGCACCGTGCGCGCCGTGACCCATCTCGACGTCGACGCCGCACAGACTGCACGCGCCGCCACCGTGCTGGGCGAGCTGCTGGCGCGGTGACCGGACGCGACACGAGCGCAAGCAAACGCAAGAGTGGGGGTGGGCGGGAAACGCCGGCTTCACGCCGGCCTCCCGGGGCCGAACATGCCGGGGCGCCGTGCTGTGCGCCCGGCGTCGGGCCGGTTGTCCGGTCCGAAACATGTCACCGCCCGTCATCGGGCGCCCGGGAGGCTAATCGATGATTCCAATCGTTTCGCGGGCCGGTCGGCTCGCCGCCATCGCTGCGGCCGTGGCCGCCGTCTTCAGTCAGCACGCCGTCGCCGGCGGTGCCGATCTCGCCGTGCTCGACGCCCAGGCGCTCGAGCAGCGCGCGCAGTGGACCGACCAGCTGATCGTCAAGTACCGCAAGGGCACGGCCGGTTTCTCGCTCGGCGACGCGCAGACCCTGGCCAAAGCGCAGGCCGTCGTCAACCGCGCCGGGTTGCAGATGCGGCTGCTGCGCCGTGACGCGCGCCAGGCGGCGGTGATGAAGCTGGACCAGCGCGTGACGCTGGCGCGGTTGCGCGAAGTCGCCGCCGCCGTGGCTGCGGCCGATGCGGACATCGAGTACGTCGAACCCGACCGGCTGCTGCAGCCGATGGCGACGCCCAACGACTCGCGCTACGCCGACCAGTGGCACTACTACGAAGCCACCGCCGGGCTGGACCTGCCCGCCGCCTGGGACAGCAGCACCGGCAGCGGCGTCGTCGTCGCGGTGCTGGACACCGGCTACCGGCCGCACGCCGACCTGGCGGCCAACATCGTCGGCGGCTACGACATGATCAAGGACACCGCCGTCTCCAACGACGGCGACGCGCGTGATGCCGACGCGAAGGACCCGGGCGACTGGGTCGCGGCCGGCGAATGCGGCACCGGCACCTCGGCGTCCAGCAGTTCCTGGCACGGCACCCACGTCGCCGGCACGATCGCGGCGCTGACGAACAACGCCAGCGGGGTCGCCGGAGTCGCCTACGGCGCCAGGATCCTGCCGGTGCGCGTGCTGGGCAAATGCGGCGGCTACACCAGCGACATCGCCGACGGCATCACCTGGGCCACCGGCGGCAGCGTCAGCGGCCTGCCGACGAACGCCTATCCGGCCAAGGTGGTGAGCCTGTCGCTGGGCGGCAGCGGCAGCTGCGACACGACGACGCAGACGGCGATCAACGGCGCGCGCAGCCGCGGTGCCGTTGTCGTCGTCGCCGCCGGCAACAGCAACGCCAACGCCGCGAACTACTCGCCGGCGAGCTGCTCGGGCGTGATCGCCGTGGCTGCGGTCAACCGCAGCGGCGGCCGCGCCTACTACTCCAACTACGGCAGCGTCGTCGACGTTGCCGCGCCCGGCGGCGACATGCGCAGCGCCAGCGCCGACGGCATCCTGTCGACGCTCAACAGCGGCAGCACGACGCCGGGCGCCGACAGCTACGCCTACTACCAGGGCACCTCGATGGCGACGCCGCACGTCTCGGGCGCGGTGGCGCTGATGCTGGCGCGCAATGCGGCGCTGACGCCGGATCAGGTCGAAAGCCTGCTCAAGAGCTCGGCCCGCGCCTTCCCGGCGACCTGCTCGCAGTGCGGCACGGGCATCGTCGACGCCGCCGCGGCGGTGGCGGCGGCCGTCGGTGGCGGCACCGGGGGCACGCCGACGCCGGTGGCCGAGGTCGAGAGCAACAACACGCGCTCGACGGCGCAGTCGGTGACGGCGAACCCGGCGCAGGTCAGCGGCAGCATCTCGTCGAGCAGCGACACCGACTACTACAAGGTGACGCTGGCCGTCGGCAAGACGCTGAGCGCGACGCTGACGCCGCCGTCGGCGGCCGACTTCGACCTCTATCTGTACAGCAGCAGCGGCAGCACGCTGGCGAGCAGCACGCTGGGTACCGGCCAGGTCGACGCGCTGAGCTACGCCAACACCGGCAGCAGCGCGCTGACGCTGTACGTGCGCGTGCTGCGCTACAGCAGCACCGGCAGCTACACGCTGGGCCTGTCGCAGTGAGAAGGGGCCCGGCCGCGTGCCGGGCGCGAAGACGGGCCGCCGTGGCGGCCCGTCTTCGTTCAGGTGGCCGGATGCGCCAGATCGCGCACGATGGTCGGGCCGACGCGGTGTTCGATGCGTTCGACCAGCGTCTTGAACCAGCCGGCCATCGCCAGCAGTTCCATCACGACGAACATCGGGCCGACGAGCAGGCCGACCAGGTCGTCGGCGAATGCCGGCTTGCGGCCTTCGTAGTAGTGGCCCAGGAACTGGATGGTCCAGCCGACGGCGAAGCAGCCGGCGCCGAGCGCCAGCCAGGCGAGCCGGCCGGTCTCGGCCAGCGGCTGCGCCAGCGCCACCAGTGCGGCCACCGCCAGCGACACCGCCAACCCGAGCGCGAACTCGCCGCGGGTCAGGTACCAGAGCGCTGCCGGCACGAACAACAACCACGCCGGCGACAGGCTCAGGCCGCCGAACTCGAACACCGGCCGCGACAGCAGCACGCCGATCGAGAACACGATCAGCGGCACGCCGACGAAGTGGGTGAGGATGTTGCGTTCGTCCCGGTGGTAGCGGGCGTACTGGGCCAGCAGGTCGATCGCGGGGCGGAACGGGCTCGGCATCGGCGCTTCTCCTTCGCGAAAGATGTTAACGATCTGATCGGCCGCGTGCCGCCCGGCTTGAGTTGACCCACGTGCCGGAGGCGGCATTTCCCGCACAATCGCGCCTTTTCGACGCGGCCGGGCCGTCCAGAGGACAGAAGTGAGCATCAAGAGCGACAAGTGGATCCGCCGCATGGCCGAGCAGCAGGGCATGATCGAGCCGTTCGAGCCCGGCCAGGTGCGGCAGTCGGCCGACGGCCAGCGCATCGTCAGCTACGGCACCAGCAGCTACGGCTACGACATCCGCTGCGCGCGCGAGTTCAAGGTCTTCACCAACGTGCACAGCACCGTCGTCGACCCGAAGAACTTCGACGAGAAGAGCTTCGTCGACATCGAGGCCGACGTCTGCATCATCCCGCCGAACAGCTTCGCGCTCGCGCGCACCGTCGAGTACTTCCGCATCCCGCGCAACGTGCTGACGATCTGCCTGGGCAAGAGCACCTATGCGCGCTGCGGCATCATCGTCAACGTGACGCCCTTCGAGCCCGAGTGGGAAGGCTACGTGACGCTGGAGTTCAGCAACACGACGCCGCTGCCGGCCAAGATCTACGCCGGCGAGGGCTGCGCCCAGGTGCTGTTCTTCGAGAGCGACGAAGTCTGCGAGACCAGCTACCGCGACCGCGGCGGCAAGTACCAGGGCCAGGTCGGCGTCACGCTGCCCAAGACCTGATCAGCCCAGCGCCGGCAGCCAGTCGCAGCGCAGCCGGCCGCTGACGTGCAGGCGCTCGCGCAGCCGCACGTAGAGCGAGGGCGCGAAGAACGCCGGCACGCACAGCGCCAGCATCCAGCTCCAGTGCAGCATCAGCGCCGGTGCGACGCCCATCCAGCCCAGCACCCACAGCGTCAGCATCATGTCCCAGGCGTGGTATTCGAGCGGCGCCTCGCGGCGGTGCTCGACTTGCCAGCGCTTGATGCGCGACATCTGACTCACGTTCATGGGGCGCTCCGGCGCTGGGGTTGACCAAGGGTAAACCCCAGTCTACGACATCGACCTGGGCCCGATCGCCGGGACAGGACGTCAAGAGCGTGGCAAATGCAACGCCCAAGCGCCAGACCACGAATCGGAACGCCACTCAGGTCGGGAACGTTCCCGGCAGCAGGATGTCGGTGCCGAGTTCGGCGACGCGCTTCCTGCCGCAGAAGGCCATCGTCAGGTCGAGTTCCTTGTGGATGATCTGCAGCGCTTTCGTCACGCCGGCCTCGCCCATCGCGCCCAGGCCGTAGAGGAAGGCGCGGCCGATGTAGGTGCCGCGGGCGCCGAGCGCCACCGCCTTCAGCACGTCCTGGCCCGAGCGGATGCCGCCGTCCATGTGGACCTCGATGCGCGAGCCGACTTCGGCCGCGATCGCCGGCAGCGCGCGGATGCTGGACTCGGCGCCGTCGAGCTGGCGCCCGCCGTGGTTGCTGACGATCAACGCGTCGGCGCCGGACGCGACCGCCAGGCGCGCGTCCTCGACGTCCTGGATGCCTTTGAGGATCAGCTTGCCGCCCCAGCGCTTCTTGATCCACTCGACGTCGTTCCAGTTCAGCCGCGGGTCGAACTGCTGTGCCGTCCAGGCGCCCAGGCTGCTCATGTCGGCGACGCCGCTGACGTGGCCTACGATGTTGCCGAAGCCGCGGCGCTTCGTGCCCAGCATGCCCCGGCACCAGCGCGGCTTGCTCGCCAGGTTGATCAGGTTGGTCAAAGTCAGCTTGGGCGGCGCCGACAGCCCGTTCTTCAGGTCCTTGTGGCGCTGGCCGAGGATCTGCAGGTCCAGCGTCAGCACCAGCGCGCCGCAGCCGGCGGCCTGGGCGCGTGCGATCAGGCGCTCGATGAAGTCGCGGTCGCGCATCACGTAGAGCTGAAACCAGAACGGCGCCTTCGTGTGTGCGGCCACGTCCTCGATCGAGCAGATGCTCATCGTCGACAGCGTGAACGGGATGCCGAAGGCTTCGGCGGCACGCGCGGCCAGGATCTCACCGTCGGCGTGCTGCATGCCGGTCAGGCCGGTCGGCGCGATCGCCACCGGCATCGCCACCGGCACGCCGACCATCGTCGTCGCGGTGCTGCGGCCTTCCATGTCGACGGCGACACGCTGGCGCAGCTTGATCGCCTGGAAGTCGCTCTCGTTGGCGCGGTAGGTGCTCTCGGTCCAGGAGCCTGAGTCGGCGTAGTCGTAGAACATGCGCGGCACCCGCTTCTTCGCGAGCACACGCAGGTCTTCGATGTCGGTGATGACGGGCATCGGCAGTCTCCTCGGCAGGCGATGCTACCGAGTGCTGCCGCCCGTAGCAGCGGGCGCGGCGCCGGGGGTGCCGATCAGGAGGCGCAGGCGGCGTAGGCCGTCGCGGCCGGCGGCGGCATCCGCGCCGGGTCGGCGGGCACGTAGGCCATCGAGGCCATGCACTGCGCGAGGCTGGCGTCCATCGTGCGCGCGTGCGCCGGGAACCACTCGACGAGTTCGTCGAAGAGCTGCCGCGCCAGCACGACGTCGCCGTCCAGGCGCAGCCGGTCCAGCACCTCGTGCATTGCCTTGAGCACCTGGGCGTGCTGGTAGGAGTGGCAGTTCTGGGGCGCGAAACCCATGCCCAGCATCCAGTGCTCTTCCTGGGCGAAATGGCCTTCGGTGTGTTCGACCACCGCGTCCAGCGCCAGCTCCAGCAGCTTCTCCGGGCCGTCGAACGCCGCATCCAGCGTCGCCAGCAGGTCGACGAACTCGTGGTGCGTGGCATCCATCTGCGGCTGGTTCAGCGCCAGCGAATCGGACCAGGAGAGGGTGGACATGGCGGCAGCGCTTTCTTTGATGACGGGCCCAGACTAGGCGCGCGTTTGTATCGAATTTTTGCGCTGGCTCAATCCGGCGAAGGGCTGTCCCGACTGTCGCCGCGGGTGTCCTGCTGTTTGTCGGCCACGACCGGTGCCGGCGCCGAGGGTGGCGCATCGAAGAACGGCAGTTCGGGCTCGGCCATCGCCGGTGCCGGCCGGGTGGTGCGCGCGCCACGGGCAGCGCCGGTCGCGGCCGCGCTTTCGGCGCGCTGCAGCGTGCCGGCGCGCACGCCCAGCAGTCGCAGCCGGCGCGACAGGTCCACGCGTTTGAGGCATTGACCGGCGGCGCGGCGGATGGCGGCGGCGTCCAGCACCGGAGCCGGCAGCGTCAGGTCGCGCGTGACGGTGCGGAAATCGTCGTAGCGCAGCTTGATGCCGATGGTGCGTGCGGCGTAGCCCTTGCGCTGCAGGTCGGCGGCGACACGTTCGGCGAGGTCGGTGAAGACCGCGGTCAGCCGCGCCCGGTCCTGCACCGCGTGCAGGTCGCGTTCGAAGGTGGTTTCGCGGCTCACCGACACCGGTTCGCTGTGGGTGACGATCAGCCGGTCGTCGCGGCCGTGGGCGGCGTCGTCCAGCCAGGCGCCGTAGCTGCGGCCGAAGTGCTGCTGCAGCCAGTCGCGTTCGCGCGCGGCGAGCTCGCCTATCGTGTCCACGCCCAGCGTCGCCAGCCTGGCGCCGGCCTTGGGGCCGATGCCGTTGATGCGCCGCACCGGCAGCGGCCAGATGCGGGTCGGCAGTTCCTCGGCGGTGACGATCGTCAGGCCGTCGGGTTTGTCCAGTTCGGAGGCGATCTTGGACAGCAGCTTGTTCGGCGTGACGCCGATCGAACAGACCAGCCCGGTCGTGCGGCGCACGTTGTTGCGGATCTCCTGGGCGACGGCGCGCACGCCGCCGGCCGGGTCGTGGCCGACGCTGTCCTGGGCGCCGGGCACCTCGCTGAGGTCGATGTAGATCTCGTCGATGCCGCGGTCCTCGATCACCGGGGCGATCTCGGCGACCGCGGCCTTGAACAGGCGCGAGTAGCGCCGGTACTCGTCGAAGTCGGTCGGCAGCAGCACCGCCTGCGGGCAGCGCATTGCCGCCTTCATCAGCCCCATGCCCGAATGCACGCCGTAGTCGCGCGCGGCGTAGGTGGCGGTGGTGACGACGCCGCGGCCGGCATAGCCGGCCAGCGTCGCGAACTTGCGGCTGCCGTCGGCCAGCGTCTCGGGCTGGTGGCGCCGGCCGCCGCCGACGACGACCGGCTGCCCGCGCAGCTCCGGGTAGCGCAGCATCTCGACCGACGCGTAGAACGCGTCCATGTCCAGATGCGCGATCCAGCGCCGCGGAGTTTTCATCGGCGCCGGGCGCCGCGCGCGTTCAGGCGCCGGCCAGGCGCGCGCGGTGGCGCTCGACCTGGGCGCGCACCTGCGCCGGCGCGGTGCTGACGCTGGTGGGCTCGCTGAACGCGCGCAACGTCGTCGGCGGCACCGCGAAGA
>NZ_NRRU01000039.1 GCF_016583785.1 Rubrivivax gelatinosus
GCCTGGTGGCTGGTGGTCGGCAGCGTCGCCGCGCTGGCGGCTCTGCTGCAGGCGGCGCTGCTGCAGCTGCCGGCCTGGGCGGCGCTGCCGCTGCTGGCGCTGGCGCTCAAACCCGCATTCGCCTGGCGCATGCTGCGCGACGAGGTGGCCGCGGTCGAACGTGCCTTCGCCGACGGCGGGCTGGCGGCGGCGCGGCAGCGACTGCGCTCGCTGTGCAGCCGCGACGTCGAGCAGCTCGACGCCCGCACGGTGCGCGAGACCGCGATCGAGACCCTGGCCGAGAACCTGAACGACTCCTTCGTCGCGCCGCTGTTCTGGTTCTGCGTCGCCGGCCTGCCCGGCGCCTGGGCCTGGCGCGCGGTGAACACGCTGGACGCGATGTGGGGCTACCGCGGCCGCTGGGAGTGGGCCGGCAAGTGGGCTGCACGCGCCGACGACGCGCTCGGCTGGCTGCCGGCGCGGCTGACCGCCGCGCTGCTGTGGCGCCCGGCGATCGGGCTGGCGCCGCTGTGGCACGAAGCCGGCCGCACGCCGTCGCCCAACGGCGGCTGGCCCATGGGCGCGATGGCGCTGCGCCTGGGCGTGCGCCTGGGCAAACCGGGCGTCTACACGCTGAACGACGGCGGCCGCGACGCCGATGCGGCCGCGCTCGAACGTGCGCTGGCCATCGGAGAGCAGGCGGCCTTGGGCGCGCTGGTGGCGGCGCTGATCTGGCTGATGGGGAGTGCGACATGGACCGGCTGACGCAGGCGCAAAGCCTGGCCTTCAACCCCGAGCCGGCACCGGCACGCGTGCACGGCGGCCCCGGCCGCGACGGTGCTGCGGCCTGGGACTTCTCGACCTGCGCCAACGCCGCCGGGCCCTGCCCGCAGGTGCTGGACGCGCTGCAGCGTGTCGACCCCTGTGCCTACCCCGACCCCGGCTACCACGCGCTGCGCGAGCGCCTGGCCGACTGGCACCGCGTGCCGGCGGGCCGCATCCTGTTCGCCGCCAGCGCGAGCGAGTTCATCCAGCGCGTCAGCGCCGTCGGCGCGCGCCTGATGCCGGGCGCGGTGGCGGTGCCGCGCCACGCCTACGGCGACTACACGACCGCAGCGCGTGCCGCCGGCCGCGCCGTGCTGGTGGCGGGCGCTGGGCCGGCGACGCTGCGCTGGGTGGGCGAGCCGTCCAGCCCGCGGGGCCAGGACGCCGCGCCGCCGCCCGACCCGCAGCGTGTGCCGACGGTGCTGGACGGCGTCTACGCGCCGCTGCGGCTGCAGGGTGCGAGCCGCTGGAACTGGGCCGACCGCCAGGCGGTGTTCGTGCTGCACGGCCCGAACAAGGCGCTGGGCCTGTGCGGCCTGCGCGGCGCCTACGTCGTCGCCCCCGATGCCGAGGCCGTCGACTGGGACGCCGCGGCGTGGATGCAGGCGCTGGCCGCTGCCGAGCCGGTGCTGCAACGCCACCCCGGCGCCTGGCTCTGGCTGCTCAGCGATGGCCGCTGCCCCGGCGAGCCGCCGGCGCCACGCGCCGCGGCCCAGGTCGTGATCGTCGACCACGACGACGGCCCGGTGTCCATCGGCCGCTGCGCCGCCTGGGCCGAAGCCTGGGGCGCGCGCTGGGTGCCGGCCAACCGATTCGACGGAGAACGACGATGAACGAGAGCACCGAGCTGCTGGTCTGCAGCACCTGCCGCCCGCCGGGCGCGCCGCGCGACGGCGTCGCCGCCGGCCAGCAGCTCTTCGAGGCCGTGCAGGCGCTGGCCGCCGCCGATCCCGGTGCGCCGCGCGTGCGCGCCGTCGCCTGCCTGTCGGCCTGCGGCCGCAGCTGCAGCGCCGCGCTGCAGGCGCCGGGCAAATACAGCTACGTGTTTGGCGACCTGCAGGCCGACGCCGCCAGCGCCGCCGACCTGCTGGCCGCCGCCGCGCGCCACCAGGCGCTGGAAGACGGCCAGATCCCCTGGCGCGAGCGCCCCGAGTCGCTGCGCCGCGGCACGCTGGCGCGGCTGCCGCCGACGATCCCGTGACCTAGTGCCGGTGGCGAGTTCTGATCGGTCTCAAGGAACCTGGGCCGTGACCGACATTGGGCGAAGAGGCCGCCCGCCATCCGGGCGCGCCCGTGCCGGAGCCCGTCTTGAACCTGCTTTCGACCTTCCGTTCCAAGATCGTCGCCCTGATCGTGCTCGCGATCGCGGGCCTGCTGCTGCTGTCGGCGCTGTCGTTCTGGCAGTTGCGCAACCAGTTGATCGATGGCCGACGCGGTGAACTCGTCGCCGCGGTGCAGTCGGCCGCGACCATCGTCGACAGCTACCGCGCCAAGGCCGAGGCCGGCAAGATGAGCGTCGACGACGCCAAGGCCGCGGCCGTCGCCGCGCTGCGCGACTCGCGCTACGGGCCCGAAGGCAAGGACTACTTCTACATCTGGACGCTGGACTCGGTGAACGTGCTCGTGCCGAGCAAGCCCGAATGGGCCGGCCAGCGCCTGGTCGGCAAGGTGCTCGACGCCAACGGCGTCGACGTCATCGCCGCGATGCTCGACCGCCTGAAGGCCAGCCCCGACGGCCGCATGTTCATCGAGGTGATGTTCCCGAAGCCGGGCGAGACCGTGCCCCAGGCCAAGCTGCAGTACGCGCAGCGTGTTCCCGGCTGGGACTGGATGGTCGGTTCCGGCCTGTACATGGACGGCATCGTGGCCCAGGTGCGCGTGGCCCTCCTCAAGGCGCTGGCGCTGACCGGCGCGCTGGTGCTTGCGCTCGGCGTCGCCGGCTTCTGGATCGCACGCGTGGTGCTGCGCCAGATCGGCGGCGAGCCGGCCGACGCGATGGCGGCGATGAAGGCCGTGGCCGCCGGTGACCTGACGGTGTCGCTGGCAACTGCGCATCGCAACAGCCTGATGGCCGAGCTCGACGCGACGGTGAAGTCGCTGCGCACCACGATCTCCAGCGTACGCGGCTCGATCGACAGCATCACGACGGCATCTTCCGAGATCGCGGTCGGCAGTGCCGACCTGTCGGCACGCACCGAACAGACGGCGTCCAACCTGCAGCAGACGGCGTCGTCGATGGAGGAACTGACCGGCACGGTGCAGACGACGGCGGCCTCGGCGCGCCAGGCGCACGAGCTGGCCGGGCAGGCCGCGGCTTCGGCCATCAGCGGCAGCCGGGCGGTAGGCAAGGTGGTCGAGACCATGGGCGCGATCAACGACAGCTCGCGCCGCATCACCGAGATCATCGCCGTCATCGACGGCATCGCCTTCCAGACCAACATCCTGGCGCTGAACGCCGCGGTCGAAGCGGCGCGTGCCGGCGAGCAGGGCCGCGGCTTTGCGGTCGTCGCCGGCGAGGTGCGCACGCTGGCGCAGCGCAGTGCGCAGGCGGCACGCGAGATCAAGACGCTGATCGACGAGTCGGTGACGCGTGTCGATGCCGGCAGCACGCTGGTGGCCACGGCCGGCAGCGCGATGACGGCGCTGGAGCAGAGCGTGGCGCGCGTGACGACGACGATCTCCGAGATCACCGGCGCGACCACCGAGCAGTCCACCGGCATCGGCGAGGTCAACCGCGCCGTCGCCGAACTCGACCGTGCGACGCAGCAGAACGCGGCGCTGGTCGAAGAGTCGGGTGCCGCCGCCGAGAGCCTGAAGGAACAGGCGCGCCGGCTGCGTGATGCGGTGGAAGTCTTCCGGCTGTGAGCCAGGGCCGGCGCCTAGCGAGGCGGCCGGCTCCCGATCTCTGATCCAGATCAAAAAGCATCCCGTCCTGACACCGGGTGGGTGACGTTCGGGCGTTGTGCGTGACGTTCTTGTCGGCAGCGGTGCCGGCCAGCGTTACGCGCCGTCGTGCAAGCCAGAATTGAAAAAAACAGCCAGCCCGGTCCGCGGGCGGCCTTGCCGTCGGAGTCCCCCTTGAAGTTGTTCTCGTCGTTCCGTTCCAAGATCGTCGGCCTCACCACGCTGGCGATCACCGGGCTGTGCCTGCTGGCCGCGCTCTCGTCCTGGCAGTTGCGCAACCAGCTGGTCGAAGACCGCCGCAGCGAGATCGTCGCCGCAGTGCAGACCGCCTTCTCCATCGTCAACGGTTTCCGCCAGAAGGCCGAGGCCGGCAAGATGAGCGTCGAAGAGGCCCAGGCCGCCGCCAAGGCCGCAATGCTGGAGGCGCGCTGGGGCCCCGACGGCAAGGACTACTTCTTCGTCTGGACGCTGGACCAGGTCAACGTCGTGCACCCGGCTCGGCCCGAATGGGCCGGCCAGCGCCTGGTCGGCAAGGTGCTGGACTCGAGCGGCGTGGACATCATCAAGGCGATGATCGACCCGCTGAAGGCCAGCCCCGACGGCAAGGCCTTCGCCCAGATCCTGTACCCCAAGCTCGGCCAGACCGTGCCGCTGCCGAAGATGAACTACATGCAGCACGTGCCCGGCTGGGACTGGATGGTGGGTTCGGGCCTGTACCTGGACGACATCGACGCCAAGGTGTACGCGGCGCTGCTGAAGACGCTGGTGGTGGCCGGCGCGGTGATCCTGGCGCTCGGCGTCGCCGGTTTCTGGATCGCGCGCGTGGTGCTGCGCCAGATCGGCGGCGAACCGGCCGAGGCGATGGCGGCGATGAAGGCCGTGGCCGCCGGCGACCTGACGGTGTCGCTGGCCACCCCGCACCGCAACAGCCTGATGGCCGAACTGGACGCCACGGTGAAGGCGCTGCGCGCGACGATCGCCAGCGTGCGCTCGTCGGTCGACAACATCGGCACCGCGTCCTCCGAGATCGCCGTCGGCAGCGCCGACCTGTCGGCGCGCACCGAGCAGACCGCCGCCAACCTGCAGCAGACGGCGGCGTCGATGGAGCAGCTGACCGGCACGGTGCAGACGACGGCGGCCTCGGCGCGCCAGGCGCACGAGCTGGCCGGGCAGGCGGCGGCTTCGGCCGTCAGCGGCAGCCGGGCGGTGGGCAAGGTGGTCGAGACCATGGGCGCGATCAACGACAGCTCGCGCCGCATCACCGAGATCATCGCCGTCATCGACGGCATCGCCTTCCAGACCAACATCCTGGCGCTGAACGCGGCGGTGGAGGCGGCACGCGCCGGCGAGCAGGGCCGCGGCTTCGCCGTCGTCGCCGGCGAGGTGCGCACGCTGGCGCAGCGCAGCGCGCAGGCGGCACGCGAGATCAAGACGCTGATCGACGAGTCGGTGACGCGTGTCGACGCCGGCAGCACGCTGGTGGCCACGGCCGGCAGCGCGATGGCGGCGCTGGAGCAGAGCGTGGCGCGCGTGACGACGACGATTGCGGAAATCACCGGCGCGACCACCGAGCAGTCCACCGGCATCGGCGAGGTCAACCGCGCCGTCGCCGAGCTCGACCGTGCGACGCAGCAGAACGCGGCGCTGGTCGAGGAGTCAGGTGCCGCCGCCGAGAGCCTGAAGGAACAGGCGCGCCGGCTGCGCGATGCGGTGGAAGTCTTCCGGCTGTAACGGCAGCGGCCGTCGGCCGGGAGCGCGTGAAGTCGCGCTCAGGCCTTGACGGCCAGCGCCTGCCCGGCGACGACCCAGCTGACACGCGCGCAGGCGGCGCCGACCTCGCGGTGCAGGTCGCCGAGCGCGTCGATGTAGCGCCGCGTCGCGGCGTCGGCCGGCACGCTGCCCAGGCCGATCTCGGTGGACACCAGCACCACCGGCCCCGGGGCTGCCGCCAGCGCGGCGCACAAGTCGGCACGCGCCGCGTGCCAGCCGGTGTCGTCGAGCGCGGGGCTGCTGCTGCCGACGGCTTCGGGTACCAGCAGGTTGGTCAGCCACAGCGTCAGGCAGTCGACGACCAGCAGGCGCTGCGGTGCCGAGTGCAGGCGGATCACCGCTGCCAGTTCGCGCGGCTCCTCGACGCAGCCGGCGCGCGGCAGCAGCGCGGCGCGGTCGGCGCGGTGGCGTGCGATGCGCGCGGCCATCTCGTCGTCGCTGACGGTGGCCGTGGCGACGACCACGGCCTCGTGGCCCGGCGTTCGCAGCCAGGCGATGGCGCGGTTTTCGGCCTGGCGCGTCTTGCCGCTGCGCTGGCCGCCGAGTATCAGTTCGTGCTGGGGATGCAGATTCGTCTTTCGTCGGCGCCGGGCGGCGGCGATGATAACGAGGCCCCTTCGCCGACGCGGAGCGCCCGCTTCGGTAGCATCCTTGTTCAGCCGAACGGAGCCGCGATGCAGCCCAAGGACACCACGACGAACGAGGCCTTCAAGGGCTTCACCAACAGCGCCTGCCCGTTCTATCCGTGCCACCAGGGTGTCAAGCGCGAGTTCAACTGCCTGTTCTGCTACTGCCCGCTGAGCGCGCTCGAGTGCCCCGGCAACTACGAGGTCTTCGTCAGCGCCAACGGCGTCAAGCGCAAGGACTGCTCCAACTGCACGCTGCCGCACGACGGCTACCGCCAGTCCTGGGGCTTCATCCAGAAGTGGCTGGAACGCCCGGTGCACTGGCGCGGGCTGCCGCAGACGCGGCGTTACACCGCGGCGCCGGAGAACGCGCTGCCGGACGAGTCGGGGGCCTGAGCCTGGCTTTCAGGACCTTCCGGCCTTGAACGTCCCTCAGCGCGCCAGCGCCAGCAGCGCGTCCAGGTCCAGGTCGGCTTCGAGCTGCGCCGCGTAGGCGTCGAGCAGGGCTTCGACGCGGGCCTCGTAGTCGACGCCGGTGCCGACGGCGCCGAGGCTGTCCAGCCAGCGCCGGCGCCAGCCGTCGGCGGCGAACAGCCCGTGCACGTAGCTGCCCATCACGCGGCCGTCGGCCGAGACCGCGCCTTCGGCGCGTGCGCCGCCGCCCTCGTCCAGCCGCAGCCAGGGGCGCGCCAGCCCGGCTCCGGTGCTGCGGCCCATGTGCATCTCGTAGCCGCGCACGCGCAGGCCGCTGGCGGCGTCGAGCGCGTCCAGGTCGAGCAGGCGCTTGTCCGCCGTGATCGTGGTCTCGATGTCCAGCAGCCCCAGCCCCGGCGTCGAGCCGGGCTCGCCTTCCAGGCCCTCGGGGTCGTGCACGGCGCGGCCCAGCATCTGGAAGCCCGCGCACAGGCCGACGACGCGGCCGCCGTGGCGCACGTGGGCGTGCAGGTCGTGCTGCCAGCCCTGGGCGAAGACGTGTTCGAGGTCGGCGCGCGTGGCTTTCGAGCCGGCGAGCACGACGACCGCCGCCTCGCGCGGAATCGGCTCGCCCGGCTGCACCCAGCGCAGCGTGACGCCGGGTTCGGCCGCCAGCGGGTCCAGGTCGTCGGCGTTGGCCAGGCGCGGCGTGCGCAGCACCGCGACGACCAGGCTGCCGCCGCGCGCACGCCGCCGCGCCGCGGCGTCCAGCGCCAGCGAGTCTTCCTGCGGCAGCCGCGCGGCGCCGTCGAACCAGCGCACCAGGCCGCGCAGCGGCCAGCCGGTGGCGGCGGTGATCTGTGTGGCGGCCGGCGTGAAGATCGCCGGGTCGCCGCGGAACTTGTTGACGACCAGCCCGGCGACACGCGCACGCTCGCTCGCCGACCACAGCGCATGGTGGCCGATGGCCGCGGCGCTGACGCCGCCGCGCGACTCGTCGCCCAGCAGCAGCACCGGCAGGTCGGCGGCTTCGGCCAGGCCCATGTTGCTGATGTCCTGCGGCCGCAGATAGGCCTCGGCGCCGCAGCCGGCGCCCTCGACCAGCACCAGGTCGGCCTGCTGCGACAGCCGCTCCAGGCTGTCGAGCACGGCCGGCAGCAGCCGGGGTTTCAGCGCCTGGTAGCCGGCGGCCGGCCAGCGCCCGAGCACCCGCCCGCGCAGCACCACCTGGGCGTCGACGTCGGTCTCGGGTTTCAGCAGCACCGGGTTCTGGTGCACCGAACGCGGCACGCCGGCGGCACGCGCCTGCAGCGCCTGGGCGCGGCCGATCTCGCCGCTGGCGGCGCCTTCGGCCTCGCCGGCGACGGCGGCGTTGTTGCTCATGTTCTGCGCCTTGAACGGCTGCACGACGAGGCCGCGCCGGGCGTAGGCGCGCGCCAGGCCGGCGACGAGCAGGCTTTTGCCGACGTCCGAGCCGGTGCCCTGCACCATCAGCCGGCGCGCGCGCCGCGGCGCCGCCGGGGCCGGCGTGAACCCGACCGGGTCGTCGGCCGTCACCGCGCCAGCGCCAGCAGCGCGTCCAGGTCCAGGTCGTCGGCGACGTGATCGGCGAGCGCGTCCAGCGTCGCCTCGACCTGGGCCTCGTAGTCCAGCGCCGAACGCTGGGCGCCGATGCGCTCGAGGAAGTGGCGGCGGAAGCTGTCGGCAGCGAACAGTCCGTGCACGTAGCTGCCCATCACGCGGCCGTCGGCCGAGACCGCGCCTTCGGGTGCCTCGCGGCCGCCCTCGTCCAGCCGCAGCCAGGGGCGCGCCAGCCCGGCGCCTTCGGTGCGGCCCATGTGCATCTCGTAGCCGCGCACGCGGCAGCCGCTGGCCTGGTCCAGGCGGTCGACCTCGACCAGGCGCTTGTCGCGCGTGATCACGGTCTCGATGTCCAGCAGCCCCAGGCCCGGCGTCGAGCCGGGCGCGCCTTCGATGCCGTCGGGGTCGCGCACGACGCGGCCCAGCATCTGGAAGCCCGCGCACAGGCCGACGACCCGCCCGCCGCGGCGCACGTGCGCCAGGATGTCGGTGGCCCAGCCTTCGCGGTGCAGGGTCTCGAGGTCGGCGCGTGTGGTCTTGCTGCCCGGCAGCAGCACCAGGTCGGTGTCGGCCGGCAGTGCCTGCCCCGGGTGCAGCCAGTGCAGCGCGACGCCGGCTTCGGCCGCCAGCGGGTCCAGGTCGTCGAAGTTGGCGGTGCGGCCAAGCTGCGGCACGACGATCTTCACGCCCTGGCCGTCGCCGGGCAGCGCCCGTTCCAGCGCCAGCGCGTCTTCGGCCGGCAGGCGCACCGCGCCGTCGAACCAGTTGACGACACCCAAGAGCGGCCAGCCGGTGAGCTCGCTCATCACGCGGCAGCCGGGTTCGTAGAGCGAGAACTGGCCGCGGAACTTGTTGACGACGTAGCCGACGACGCGCGCCCGTTCGGCCGGCGTGTGCAGCACGTGGCTGCCGACGACGGCGGCGATGGCGCCGCCGCGGTCGTTGTCCGTGACCAGCACCACCGGCAGGTCGGCGTCCTCGGCCAGGCGCATGTTGGTGATGTCGCAGTGGCGCAGGTAGACCTCGGTGCCGCTGCCGGCGCCTTCGACGATCACGAGGTCGGCTTCGGCGGCGACGCGGCGGTAGCTGTCCAGCAGCGCCGGCATCAAGAGCGGCTTCAGGTTGTGATAGTGGCGCGCCGGCCAGTTGCCGAGCGCACGCCCGCGCAGCACCACCTGCGAGCCGACGCCGCTCTGGGGCTTGAGCAGCACCGGGTTGTGGTGGATCGACGGCGCGACGCCGCAGGCGCGCGCCTGCAGCGCCTGGGCGCGGCCGATCTCGCCGCGTGGGCGGCTGCCGTCGGCGTTGGGCGGCAGGTCGGAGTCGGCCGTCACCGCGGCGTTGTTGCTCATGTTCTGCGCCTTGAACGGGCGCACGACCAGGCCGCGGCGCGTGTAGGCGCGGCACAGCGCGGCCACGAGCAGGCTTTTGCCGACGTCGGACGAGGTGCCCTGCAGCATCAGTGCACGCGCCCGGCGCGGCACGGACGGGTCGAGCAGCGGAACCTGGAGATCGGGGACGGGGGGCGGTAGGTCGGGTACGGCGGACACGGGCGGCAGCGGTCGGCGCGTGCCGGGGCGGCACGCGCGGCGGATTATCCGCGGCACTCGGGGCCTGGCCGGCCCTGTCCGCGCGACCTGCTAGATTCGCTGGTTTCCCTGCCGCCCGGGCCGCGCCCGATTGCCGCCACATGTTCAAGAACGCTCTCGTCTACCGCATCGAACACTGGGACGCGCCCGATCTGGCCACGATCGAGGAACGTCTGGACGGCGCCCGTTTCGTCGCCTGCGGCGCCAGCGAGCCCGAATCCTCGGGTTTCGTCGAGCCCCGCGGCGAGAACCACGGCGCGCTTGCCGAGAGCGTCGGCGGCCAGATCATCCTGAAGCTGCGTGCCGAGACCAAGGCCGTGCCCGGTGGCGTCGTCAAGGACGAACTCGAACGCCGGCTCGACGCCATCGAGCAGGAGACCGGCCGCCGCCCCAAGGGCAAACGCGCCAAGGAACTGAAGGACGAGATCGTGCGCGAGCTGCTGCCGCGTGCCTTCCCCAAACGTTCGGCGACCATGGTCTGGATCGCACCGCAGGCCGGGCTGGTCGTCATCGGCGTCACCGGCGCGAAGAAGGCCGACGCCATCGTCACCCGCCTGGTCGAGCTGCTGGGCGGCAGTTTCCGCCTCGGCCTGGCGCAGACGCAGCTGGCGCCGGCCACCGCGATGGCCGCGTGGCTGGGCGACAAGGAGGCACCGGGCGGCTTCACGATCGACCGCGACTGCGAGCTGAAGCAGCCCGACAGCGAGAAGGCCGCGGTGCGCTACGCGCGCCACACGCTCGAACTCGACGAGATCGGCGAACACATCCGCCAGGGCAAGCTGCCGACGCAGCTGGCGCTGACCTGGAACGCCCGTGTGTCCTTCGTGCTGTCGGAATCGATGGCGCTGAAGAAGATCAAGCTGCTCGACGGCGTGCTCGAACAGGTCGAGGCCCAGGCGCAGCGCGAAGGCCGCGACTTCGACGCCGACGTCGCCATCGTCACCGGCGAGCTCTCGAAGCTGATCGCCGACCTGGTCGAGGCGCTGGGCGGCTGGGCCGAGCGCCAGGAGGGCGTGCCGGCCGCGGCGCCTGCTGCGGCCCCTGCCGCCGCTGCGGCACCGGCGGCCACGGCCGCTACGGCGGCCGGCGTCGCACCCTGGGACGAACTGCCGGCATGAGCGCTCAGGACTTGTCCGGGGCTCATTCCCGCCTGGCGGGACCGGCCGGCAGGCCGAAGGGTGCTCGTATGATCGCGGCCCGCTGACACTCCATGTTCGGTGCCCCGGTTTCGACCCTGCTGCTGCTGGTGATCGTCGGCGCCAGCGCGATCGCGCTGACCCGCCGCCACGACTGGCTCGAACGCGGCCTGTTCCGGCCGTTCTGGCTCGTGCGCCGCGGCGAATGGACGAGCGTCGTCAGCTCGGCCTTCCTGCACGCCGACTTCCCGCACCTGCTGTTCAACGCCTTCACCTTCTGGGCGTTCGCGTTCATGCTCGAACGCCGCATCGGCAGCGGCGCCTTCGCCGCGCTCTATGCCTTCGGCATCGTCGCCAGCTCGGTCGGCACCTGGCTGCAGCACCGGCGCGAGCCGGGTTACGCCACGCTCGGCGCCTCGGGTGCGGTGCTGGCGGTGCTGTTCGCGTCCATCGTGTACTTCCCGACCGGCTCGCTCTACGTGTTCCCGCTGCCGGTGCCGCTGCCCGCGCCGCTGTTCGCGCTGGGTTATCTGGCGTACACGATCTGGGCCTCGCGCCAGGATTTCGGCCGCGTCAACCACGACGCGCACCTCGGTGGTGCGGTCGCGGGTGTCGCCTTCGTCGTCTTCAGCGACCCGGCGCAGGTCGCGGCCGCGTTCGCGGCCTGGCTGGGCTGATCAGCGCTCGTACAGCCCGAGCGCGATCGCCTGCGACGGTACGTCGCGACCACGCAGCTCGATCTCGTGCAGCCTGCGCTCGAGATCGCCGTCGTCTTCGGACTCGGCGAGGTATTGCTCGTCACGTTCTTGCTGCGACTCCAGGTCGGGGAGCAGCACTTTCAGGATCTCGACAACGCTCATGGCACGACGGGCCCGCTTTTGACCGGCCCTCTCCTGTGGTTCGTGCCAGTGTCAGCCGCCGGGGATGCCAACGGGGTGCGCCAGATCAGAAGGGCGCACGGAAACGGGGCGAGTTGCGGTGGTTATGCTCACTTCCGGTGCGTTGAGCGGGCGGGCGGTGCCGCGGCTCATCGTGCAGGCGTCACACGCCGCATCTGCCTGGCGTTCAAGTATTCGCCGGGGCGGCCGAAATGGTGACGATAGCGACCGGAATGCCCGTCACAGTCCGGTCTCGAACACCAGTACCCACAACGATGTCGCAAACGATAGGCGTCCAGGACCTGCAGGTCGGCATGTACATCCACCTGGATCTGGGGTGGATGTCGCATCCGTTCCCGCTGTCGAGCTTCCGGATCCATTCGTCCGAACAGATCTCGACGATCCGCTCGCTCGGGCTGCAGCGCCTGCGCTGGTCGCCCGAACGCAGCGCGCTCGAGCCGCCGCCAGCGCGCAGTGCCCGCGCCCGCGACGAAGCCCGGGCGGCTTCGTTCGAAACCGCCGAGCAGCGTGCGGCGCGCCGGCGGCGTGAACTGCTGGCGGCTCAGCGTGCCGCCACCCAGCTCTGCGAACGCCAGTACGTCGAGGCCGGCCGGATCTGGCGCGACGCCATCGACGTCGTGCCGCAGCGTCCCGAGGAAGCGCGCACGACGACCGAGTCGCTGACCAGCGCGCTGCTGGACAAGATGCTGGTCGACGGCGAGATGTGCATCCGGCTGCTCAGCAGCGGTGCCGGCGACCGCGCCACCGCGCACGCGCTCAACGTCGCCGTGATCTCGCTGCTGCTCGGCCGCGGCTTCGGCCTGGCGCGCGACGAGATGCTGGACCTGGGCGTGGGCTCGCTGCTGCACGACATCGGCAAGCTCGACATCCCCGACCGCCTGCACCACCTGGAAGACGGCTTCACCAGCGCTGAACTCAATGCCTACCGCGACCACGTCGCACGTGGCGTGGCGACGGGCCGGCGCATGATGCTGGCGCCGGCGGCGATGCTGGTGCTGGCCCAGCACCACGAACTGGCCGACGGCACGGGCTTCCCGATGCGGCTGACGGGGGAGCGCATCGCCACCGGCGCGCGCATCGTCGCGCTCGTCAACCGCTACGACAACCTGTGCAACCCGGCGCTGCTGGCGCGCGCGATGACGCCGCACGAGGCGCTGTCCATCCTCTTTGCCCAGTCGCGCAGCAAGTACGACACCACCGTGCTCAACGCCTTCATCAAGATGATGGGCGTGTACCCGGCGGGTTCGGTCGTGCAGCTCTCCGACGAGCGCTACGCGATGGTCGTCAGCGTCAACTCGTCGCGCCCGCTGCGCCCGCGGCTGCTGGTGCACGACCCGCGTGTGGCGCGCGACGACGCGCTCTACCTGGACCTGGAGAAAGAGCCCGAGGTCGGCATCCGCCGCAGCCTGAGCCCGTCGCGGCTGCCGCGCGAGGCGCTCGAGTACCTCGCGCCGCGCCAGCGCCTGACCTACTTCTTCGAGCCGGCACCCACGCATGCCGAGCTGGAGTCGCTGGACGCGGAGGTCGGCGCGTGAACGCCGTCGCCGCCTGGCGGCCGCTGCTCGACAGCCTGCCGCTGGCCGCCTGGATCGTCGAGCTGGCGGGGCAGACCGTCGTCGCCGCCAATCCCGAGGCCGCGCGCCTGCTGGACCTGCCGGTGGCGACGCTGCAAGGCCAGCGCACCACGCACTGGCTGGCGACGCCCGAGGACCAGGCCTACTGGAACGAGATCGCCACCGGGCGCTACGCTCCGCTGCGTTCGGACAGCCTGGTCTGCAGCGCCGGCGGCGGCACGATCCAGGTCGAGCGCCACGTGCAGCCGCTGCCCGCGGGCGCCGGCGGCGTGCCGACGCACGCGCTCGTGACCCTGCGCGACCGGCGTGCCGAGCAGCGGGCCGAGGACGAACGCGAGGCCGTGGTCGCGGAGTTGCAGGCGACGCTCGAGTCGACCGGCGACGGCATTCTCGTCACCGACCTGGACGGCCGCGTGCGTGCCTTCAACCGCCGCTTCGCGCAGATCTGGGGCCTGCCCGAGGACCTGCTCGAAACGCGCGACAGCGCCGCGCTGCACGACTGGATGCGCCGCCGCACGCTGGACGGCGAGGCCTACGAGCGCCGCCTGACCGCGCTGCGTTCGGCGCCGCTGCTGTCCTCGACCGAGCGGCTCGAGCTCGCCGATGGCCAGATCGTGCAGCGCGTGACGCGCCCGCTGTGGGGCCGCAGCGGGCCGCAGGGGCGCGTCTACTCGTTCAGCGACCTGACCGAACTCGTCAAGGTGCGGGCGCTGTCGCAGGCGCTGTCCTCGCACGACGCGCTGACGCGCCTGCCCAACCGCGGCCTGTTGGCCGAGAAGGTGGCCGAGGCCGGCCAGCGCTGGCGCCGCGACCAGCAGCAGTTCGCCCTGCTGGTCGTCGACCTGGACCACTTCCGTCGCGTCAACGACAGCTTCGGCCAGCAGGTCGCCAACCGCGTGCTGTGCGAGGTCGGCGAGCGCATCGGTGCGGCGCTGCGTTCGCAGGACGTGCTGGCGCGCATCGGCGGCGACCTGTTCGCCGCGCTGCTGCAGGACGCCGACCGCGTCAGCGCCGAGAAGGCGGTGATGCGCGTGCTGAGCGTCGTCAACACCCAGCCCTTCGACGCCGACGGCACGCCGTTCTCGCTCAGCTGCAGCGTCGGCATCGCGCTCTGTCCGCAGGACGGCCAGGCACTGGACGACCTGGTGCGCCAGGCCGAGGCCGCGGTGCGCACCGCCAAGGCGGCCGGCCGCGCGAGCTTCCGCTTCGCCGAGCCGGTGCCCGGCGGCGAGGCGCATTCGCACGTGCGCATGGTGCACGCGATGCGCGAGGCGCTGAAGGACGGGCGCTTCCGGCTGCATTACCAGCCGCAGATCCGCTTCCGCGACGGCGCCGTCGCCGGCGCCGAGGCGCTGCTGCGCTGGCGCGACCCGCAGCTCGGCGAGATCGCACCGGCGGCCTTCATCCCGGTGGCCGAGGACAGCGGCTTCATCGTCACGCTGGGCAACTGGGTGCTGTCGCAGGCGGTGCGCCAGGCGGCGCTGTGGCACGAGGCCGGGCGTTCGCTGACGGTGGCGATCAACGTCTCGGCGCTGCAGTTCCGCCAGCCCGACTTCGTCGCCCAGGTGGCCGACGTGCTCGCCGTCAGCGGCCTGCCGGCGCACCTGCTGGAGCTGGAGCTGACAGAGTCCATCCTCGTCGACAAGGCCGACGAGGCGCTGGAGCGGCTGCACGCGCTGCAGCGCCTGGGCGTGCAGCTGGCGCTCGACGACTTCGGCACCGGCTACTCCTGCCTGGGTTCGCTCAAGCGCGTGCCGATCGGGCGCCTGAAGATCGACCGCAGCTTCGTCTCGGGCCTGCCCGACGACGACACCGACGTCGGCCTGGTGCGCGCCATCATCCAGCTCGCGCAGGCACTGGGCAAACGTGTCACCGCCGAAGGCGTCGAGACCGAGGCCCAGCGCCGCTTCCTCGCCGACCTGGGCTGCGACGCTTTCCAGGGCTACCTGTACGCGCCGGCGATGGACGCCGCCGCCTTCGAGCGCCACCTGCCGCCGCCCCGGCCCCGGCCGATGCCGACGGCCGGCGGCCGCCACATCCGGCTGGTGCGCTGAGCGCCGCCGACGGCCTCACGGCCGGGCGGGCGACTGGGCAACTGGGCGCGAGGGCGCTGCGCGGAGCACAATCGGCGCATCCGTCCAATCGCCAGCAGCCGCATGATCTACAAGTTCAGAAGCAAGGCGACCGGCGACCTGATCATGCTCGGGCCGCACGGCGACCAGATCCTGCGCCTGCTCGGGCGCGATCCCGCGCCTCAGGGCATCATCGAGCCCGGCGCGATGGCAGCGGCGATCGCGGCGCTCGAAGCGGCTTCGGCGGCTGACGACGAAGGCGGCGACGCAGACGACGCGCCCGGCTCGAGCGCAGTCTCGCTGCGCCGCCGCGCCTGGCCGATGATCCAGATGCTGCGGCGCGCCCAGGCCGAGGGCGAGAGCATCGTCTGGGGTGTCTAGGACGGCGGGCCGCTCACCAGGCATGCCCGCGGCAGCGCAAGAAAAGCAAGAGGGAATGGCGATGAAACTCTGGAGCGACAGCTGGACCAACGGCGACCGCATCCCGGCCTGCTACGCCGCCGGCCGGCTCGACGAGTCCGGCCAGGTCGGCTTCGGCGAGAACCTGAACCCGCATCTCGCCTGGAGCGATGTGCCGGCGACGGCGCGTTCGCTGGTGCTGATCTGCCACGACTTCGACGTGCCCAGCCGCCCCGACGACGTCAACCAGCCCGACCGCGAGGTGCCGGCCGAACTGCCGCGCACCGACTTCTTCCACTGGCTGCTGGTCGACCTGCCGCCGCGGCCCGCGGTGATCGCCGAAGGCGAGTACAGCCGCGGCTTCAGCGCCCGCGGCAAACCCGGCCCGGGCCTGCCCAACGGTGCGCGCCAGGGGCTCAACGACTACACCGGCTGGTTCGCCAACGACCCTCAGTTCGCCGGCCGCTACTACGGCTACGACGGCCCGTTCCCGCCGTTCAACGACTCGCTGGTGCACCACTACGTGTTCACGCTCTACGCCGTCGTGCTCGAGCGCCTGCCGCTCGAGGGCGATTTCGGCGGCCAGCAGGTGCGCGAGGCGCTGGCCGGCCACGTGTGCGCCGAGGCCACCTTCTCCGGCACCTACACGCTGAACCGGCGGCTGGCGCGGTGACGGGCGGCGCACGGCGGCGCCGCGCGCGATGAACGAGGCCACCCGCCTCGTCGTGCTGCGCCACGGCGAGACCGACTGGAACGTCGGCCAGCGCATCCAGGGACAGCTCGACATCGGCCTGAACGCCCACGGCCGCTGGCAGGCCGGGCGCGCCGCGCAGGCGCTGGCCGACGAGGGCCTGCAGGCGATCTACAGCAGCGACCTGGCGCGCGCCGCCGACACCGCCGCGGCGCTGGGCGCCGTCACCGGGCTGGCGGTGCGGCCCGAGCCGGGGCTGCGCGAACGCGCCTTCGGTTGCTTCGAGGGCCTGTCCTTCGCCGAGATCCAGCAGCGCTGGCCCGAGCAGGCGCAGCGCTGGCGCCGGCGCGACCCCGACTGGGGCGCCGATGGCGGCGAACGCCTGACCGACTTCTACCGCCGCGTCGTCGACACCGTGCTCGCACTCGCCGCGCGCCACCCGGGGCAGGCGCTGGCGCTGGTCGCGCACGGCGGCGTGCTCGACTGCCTGTACCGCGCCGCGACCCGCATCGCGCTGGACGCGCCGCGCAGCTGGACGCTGGGCAACGCCAGCATCAACCGGCTGCTGCACGCCGACGGCGCGCTCGTGCTGGTAGGCTGGAACGACGCCGGCCACCTCGAGGGTGGCCGGGACGATCCGGGAGCCTGAGCGCGGGCGGCGCTTCATTCCCCGCGCGTGAAATCGCGTTCGGGCCTTCTGCAGGCGTACGCGCCTTCCGGCGACCTAGGTCCAGGCTCAGCCCTCGCACGTGAAATCGTGCTCAGTCCTCGTCGCGGCGGACTTCGCGCCAGGAGTTGCGGGCCGCGGGGATGGTGGGCTTGAGCGCGAGGTCCTTGGTCGCGGCCTCTCCGTCACCGGTCTGCACCAGACCACGAACCTTGCCGTCGGTGGTGACGACGGCGTTCACGCCCGAGGAGTTGGCCACCGTCGAGATCTGCGTCGAGACCAGCGACGAGTTCTCGTAAGTCTTGCCGGTCTGGTAGTCCAGGACGTAGAGCCAGGACGACGCCGTGCAGTCGGTCGCGCCGGCCACGTTGGTGGTGAAGGTGATGGCGCCGTAGGCCAGCGCCGGGTGGGTATTCGCCTGCTCGCCGGCCGGCAGGTCCATGTACCAGCCGCGTTTGGCGGTCCAGGTGAAGTCGTCGCCGGCGAGGGTGCCGTCGCCGGTGCTGGTGTTGCGCGTGTAGGTGCGCTGCACCAGCGTGCTGCGCGGGCTGGTCAGCGTCGAGCCGTCGGAGACGGCGTAGAAGGTCTGCACCGCGCTGCTGCCGAAGTCGCCGATGTCCAGCAGCCGGCCGGTGCCGATCAGGATGATGCGTCTGCCGTCGATTTCGGCCAGTTCGGGAGCTGCCGTCACCGGCTGCGCGGTGCCGTTGTTGCTGAACTTGGCCACCTTCAGCACGGCGTTGGCATCGCTGGGTGCGAGCGAGAGGTCGAAGCGCCAGAGGTTGCCCAGCAGGTCGCCGCCGTAGACGTAGCGCACGGTGCCGTCGTCCTCGAGGTAGGCCGAGACCTGCGCCAGGCCGGCTTCGTTCGTCAGCGAACCCTCGCTGGTGACGTATTCCTTGAGCACGCTGCCGTCGGCGGCGTCGAGCACGAACAGCCGGCCGTAGCCATCGGCGGTGGCGTTGTAGCCCGAGGTCACGAGCACGCGGTAGGCGTCCTCGCCGACCTTGACGATGGAGGGCTTGCCCAGCGTCTGACCGACCTTGGCCGAATACGTGCTGCTGGTGCTGGCCGGGAACTGCCACTTCACCCAGGTGGCGGCGTTGGACTGGGTGTTCGTGCGCGGCGTGCTGACGTCCAGCGCGTAGTAGGCGCGGCCGGCGGCGCCCATGCCGGCGACCAGCAGCCGGCTGCTGGTTCCGGTCTTGCCGATCGCCGGCGTGCCGTCCAGGCGGGTCTTGAAGGTGTAGCCGCGTTCGGCGGTCTCGCCGATCTCGGGCAGCACCGCGTTCGGCACGAAGGCCCAGAGTTCGTCGCCGTCTATCGTCTCCGCGCCGTCGGCGTCGGTGTTCTTGGCGATGTCGAAGGCATGCAGCATGCCTTCACCGGAGGCGAGGTAGACGATGTCGTCGCTGCGGCTGATGACCGGCTCGGCGCTGATCACCGCGCCAATCAGGCTGGTGCGTGAGCGGTAGGTCGTGCCTTCGAGCGAGCGGTCGCCGCGCAGATAGGCCACGAGTTCGGCGCTGTCGCCGTAGGCGGAACTCGGGTTGACCGTCGAACCGATGTTGGTCGCCGTGAAGGCCACGCCGCCGCTGCCGTCATGGGTGGCGATCTCGCGCGGGTTCGTCGTGAGGTTGCGGGCCCGCAGCTGCGCATCGGCCGACCACGACGCCGTCGACGAAATCTCGGCCGTGGCCGGGTCGATCACGTTGGCCGTCAGGTCGCCCGACCAGCCGCTCGGGTTGTAGGTCGCCATGTAGGCGTAGCCGTCGCCGCGGGTCAGGTTCACCGTGCTGACGGCGACGCCGCTCTGGGCGCCGGTCTGGCTGATGATGTCGTTGAGGATGGCGCGGATGCTGCTGGCGGTCTCGGTCGGTGTCGTCGCCAGGAACATCAGCCCGCGGCCGTTGATCGTCGCGTGCCACTGGTCGTCGATCATCGACGGGTCGTCGGCCACCGGCGTCGCCCAGGTCGGCGCGACCTCGAAGGGGTCGGTCTCGGTCGGCCAGAGCGAGCCGCGCACGCCCAGCGAGATCGCGTAGGTGTTGATGTGCAGGTTGGTGTTCTTGTCGGCGTTGGCCGCGGTCGACGTGCTCTTGGGCACCTTGCCGGCAGCCAGGCCGGTGCGCAGCCGCAGCGTGTACTGCGACAGCGCCAGGTCGGCCAGCGACCCCGTCGGCGTCGTCGCGTAGGGCGAGCCGGAGCCGTAGGTGCTCGAGGTGTAGCTCGGGATGTCGGAGTAGGAGGCCGTGTTCGAGAAGCCGTCGGTGACGACGAAGGTGTTGTTGCGCTGGCAGGCGTACTTGATGATGTTCTGGTTTTCGTCGTACTGCTTGCCGATGTAGCGCACCGTCGCGTGCGTCGGCGTGCCCTTCATCTCCATGCCGTTGTTGTAGAACAGCCCGGTGACGCGCAGCCCGTTGTCCTTCGCGGCTGTGGCGTCGGTGTCGTACATCGTCACCGCGCTGAGGTTGTTGAACGCGACGACACCCAGGCGCAGCCCGGTCAGGCCCTCCAGCACCTCACCCATGGACCCGGCCAGCATCAGCTTGCGCTTGCGGTAGAAGCTGAACCAGTTGGCGAAGTTCTGCAGTTCGTCGGCGTAGCTGCGCCCCGAAGGGTAGGTGTTGCCGCTCGTGATCTCGTACTTCTTCAGCTTGGTCGTGCCGTCCGGCCCCAGGATGCAGGTGCTGGAGTCGACGGTGCAGCTCTCGGCATGCCAGTAGGTCGCGGGGTAGTACGGGATCGCGGCCTGGCAGGTGCCGCTCGAGACCGTGACCTCGGCCGTCAGCGTGCGCCAGGTGCTGCCGCTGCAGGCGCCGCTGGTGGTGCTGCTGGCCTTCACGTAGGTGCCCGAGGGCAGCTTGACGCCCTTCTGGGCGTAGAAGGTGTAGCCGTTGGTGCTGAACTTGGAGTTGCTGCTCGTCCAGCTGGTGGCCAGCGCCAGCGCCGGGCCGCTTGGGTACAGCGGGTGCGAGGGCGTCGAACTGGTGCTGGCGTTGCTGAAGGGGAGCTTGCTGCCGTCGTCGGTGCTGTTGCTGGTCAGGTCGACGTAGGCCGGCGACCAGGCTGCGTAGGTCGTGCCCGGGTCGTAGTAGATCGGGTTGAAGGTCGCCGAGCGCAGCCACGCGAACTGCGGCGTCGGCGGCGCCGCGTGGCCGTAGACGCTGTCGTAGGTGTAGATCTGGCCGCCGGTGGCGGTGCCGACCGGGAACAGGAAGGCGTAGGGGTCGTAGCTGCTGTTGGTCTTGAGCGGCTTGCCCTTGCTCGAGTCCCACATCGTGCTGCCGTTCCACCAGGCCAGCCCCGAGGTGGTGTCGAGCAGGACCTCCCAGTCCATCGAGCCCGAGTCGTCCATCGCGAAGATGACGTTGGGCTTGGCCAGCACCGAGGCCTTCAGCGGCAGCTGCGCGACGTCGGTCGCCGAGGCCGCCGTGCCGGCCAGCAGCGCGGCCAGCGACAGCACGGATGCGGAAATCTGCAGGACGGTCTTCATCTGTCAGCCCTTGGTCACGAGTGACTGCACGTAGATCTGCGTGCCGCGCTGGTCGGTCACCTGGACGGTGATGCGGAACTGCTTGGAATTCGGCGGGTCCAGCTCTTCGGTGCCGGCGACGTGGCTCTTGGCCTGCGGGATCTGCTTGACCAGGCACTGGCGCAGCGGGTAATCGACCTTGGCGACCGAGCAGGCGCGCTCGGCAACGTAGCGCACCGTGGTCTGGCCGACGGTGATCGACGGGGCGTTGGCCCAGGTCACGGTGGGCAGGCCGTGGGTGTCCTTGGCGCGCTCGACCGGCGAATACCAGTTGTTGGCCGCCATCTCTTCGTTGGTCAGCGCGTTGATCTGCGCGAACGCGGTGTTCAGCCCGATGTCGCTGGCCTGTACCGCCGCCTCGTGATAGGCGACGTTGCCGCTGGCCAGCGTGCCGGCTTCGGTCATGCGTGCCAGCGCCAGCCCGCCCAGCAGCATCACGGTGAGCAGGATCAGCACGACGAGCATCGTGACGCCGCGTTCGGCGCGGCGTTTGAGTCGGCGCAGGTTCATCACCATCACCATCACCAGACGAAGTTGCGCAGCGGCACGACCACTGTCGCGCTGCGGTAGCGGAAGCAGTCCCAGTTCGCGACGTCGGGTTCGACCTCGACATCGGGATTCAGCGGGTCTTTCGGCTTTTCGGCGCTCGCCTCGCAGGCCTGGCCCGACGCAGGCCGTTCCGGCTGGGCGCTGCGCACGACGACGCCGAAACGCAGCGCGCGGATCCTGTCGGCCTCGGTGCCGCTGACCGCGGACCAGCTGCCGGTGGCGTCCTGCCAGCTCAGGTCGTTGCCGGTCGCGGTGGAAGCGATGCCGTACTGGACCCGAAAGGACATCACGTTGCGCAGCAGCGTGGCCGATGTGCCGGTCAGCGGCTGCTCGAACAGCAGCGTCGTGCCGTCCAGGCGGTAGCGGCGCCAGGACAGCATGCCCAGCAGCGTGATGCGGTCCTTGTCGGTCTCGTTGTAGGCCGGCGTGTTCGTGAACGCGGCCCGGTTGTAGATGCCGTTGGCGCCGGCGTTGCCGAAGGTCAGGGTCTGGGGCGTGTCGTCGGTTGCCGCCGCCACCGCGGTGACGCTGCGAACCAGGCAGGGCTGGCTGCTCGCTGCCGCTGTGCCCGGCACCAGCATCACCAGCTGGCCCGTGGCCACCTGCAGCCGCGACTGCGTCATCGCGGTCCCCGCGCCGGCCGTGCCCGACAGCAGCACGTCGGCGCCGCCATCGATGCTGCTGGCGAACACCAGGTCGATCTGGTCGTTCGTGCCGTCCGAGGTGATCTGTGCCGGCGAGAACACGTCGGCGTCGAAGTGCACCGTGGTGTCGTACGACAGGTCGAGCTTGTGGCACGAGAACAGCGACTGGTTGTTGCTGTTGCGCGTGCCGAAGAAGCCCAGGCCGGCCGATGCCGCGTCGTCCTTGATCGCGGCCATCGTCGTCGTCAGGTTGGCGGTGGCGCCGCCGCCGCTGATGCCCTGGCGCTGCGAGGCGCTGAAGGTGCGTGCGCTGCCGGCCGCGGCCAGGCTGATGATCAGCGCGATCACCATGCCGACCATCAGCTCGACGATCGACAGGCCCCGCTGTGGGCGGGCGCTGCGTCGGCCGGGCTCAGACATAGGTGCTGGCCTCCATGCGGCGGGTCTTCTCGTCCTCGTCGTCCTCGGTCTTGCTGTCGTCGGCACGGCTGCCCTTGCCGGTCCAGGTGATGAGGACCGTCATGCGGTGCGTGCCTGCCGTGTAGCTGACCTCGACCGTGCCGTCGGGCAGCGCCTCGCCGACGCGCGTCTCGAAGGCCTCGGCGTAGTCGCTGGCGCTGTCGCTGCCGCAGCTGCCCGCGGCCGGAAGCGTGTAGCAGGCCGCATTGCTCGAGTCGATCATCGCGGTGCTGAGCAGCTCGCTGCCGAGCTGCACCGCGCGTGCGCGCTGGTCGGCCTCGGTGCCGTAGGACAGCGAGCGCGCCTGCAGCCGCGTCAGCCCGAGCAGGCCGAAGGACAGGATCGCGAGCGCGACGAGTGCGTCGATGAGGCTGAAGCCGCCCCGGCGCCGGCGTGCCGGCCCCGGGCGCGGCGTCAGCAGCTGGTCTGATCGCTGCATAGCCGTATCGCTCCGCCGCCGTCGACCCGCAGGCCCGGGCAGCGCAGTTCGCCGCCGCAGGTCTGATCCTGCAGCGACAGGTTGACCGAGGCATCGTCGGCGAGCATGCCGCGGGCGTTGAAGTCGATGGTCACGGCTTCGGCCGCCGTGGCACCGCCGGCGAGTTCGATCTGGCGCAGCGTCGCCGGGTCGGCCGGGCCCATGTCGATGATCTTGACCGTGGCGCCGTCGACGTCGAGCCGGACCGTGTTGTTGCGCTTGAGCGCCTCGCTCTGCGCCAGCAGCGCCTGGGTGTAGAGCAGGTTGCCGGCTTCGCGCAGGCGCGAGTTCGAGACGAACTCGGCGAACTGCGGCGCCGCCGCGAACATCAGCATCGCGCCGATGGCGAGTGCGACCATCAGTTCGATCAGCGTCAGGCCGCGCTGCTTCAGCTGTCGCATACCGAGCCCTTGGTACTCCAGCAGTTGCTCGACGGCACGCCCTTCGGGTGCTCGACGGTCTTGCGTGTGCCGCTGCTGTCGATCGAGTACTTGTAGCCTTCCATCGCGCCGGAGCCGGTCGCGGTCGCCTCGAAGCTGTTGCCGCTGTCGCCGATCGAACAGTCGAGCGTGAAGTTCGCCGGGTTCGCCGGCGAGAGCGCGCAGCCGTCGGCGCCGTAGCTGCCGACGTCCTGGTAGCGCTGCTCCATGCGCGTGGCGAAGGCCGACAGCGCGTCCAGCGCCACCGGCGCCTTGGAGCGCTGGATGTACGAGTTGTAGGACGGCAGTGCCACCGCGGTGAGGATCGCGAGCACGGCCAGCGCGATCATCAGTTCGATCAGCGTGAAGCCGGCGGTCACGGCGGGGCGGAGGCTGGGCATCATCGGGGGTCTCGGCGGGTCGTCGGTCTGTCGGGGGTGGCGCGGACAGGGGGGAACGCGGCCGGGCCTTCCGCACTTACGGGACATCGGCTGCCTGCGGTAGCGCTTGAGACAGTATCGAGGCCGGGTGGTAACTGGCTGTTACCCCAGCGTTGGCGTCGTGACCGGATTCGCGGCCCTCCGGACCTCGCTGTCGTTCAGCCTCCGAACAGGTCGCCGCCGGCACGCTGCGGCGGCGTCAGCCCCAGGTGGCGGTAGGCCGCCAGTGTCGCGATGCGGCCGCGCGGGGTGCGCTGCAGATAGCCCTGCTGGATCAGATAGGGCTCGATCACGTCTTCGATCGTGCCGGCTTCCTCGCCGATCGCGGCGGCGACGTTGTCCAGCCCGACCGGGCCGCCGTCGAAGCGGTGGATCACCGCCTCCAGCAGCTTGCGGTCCATGACGTCGAAACCCAGCGGGTCGACGTCCAGCAGCGCCAGCGCCTTGTCGGCGATGTCGGCGTCGATGCGGCCGTCGGCGCGTACCTGGGCGTAGTCGCGCACCCGGCGCAGCAGCCGGTTGGCGATGCGCGGCGTGCCGCGCGAGCGCCGCGCCACTTCCAGCGCGCCGGCGCCGTCGATCTCGACCTTCAGCAGCCCGGCCGAGCGCGTGACGATGCGCGTCAGTTCCTCGGCGGTATAGAACTCCAGCCGCGCGACGATGCCGAAGCGGTCGCGCAGCGGGTTGGTCAGCATGCCGGCGCGTGTCGTCGCGCCGACCAGCGTGAAAGGCTGCAGGTCGAGCTTGATCGAGCGTGCCGCCGGGCCGTCGCCGATCATGATGTCGATCTGGTAGTCCTCCAGCGCCGGGTACAGGATCTCCTCGACCACCGGCGACAGGCGGTGGATCTCGTCGATGAAGAGCACGTCGTTCTTCTCGAGATTGGTCAGGATGGCCGCCAGGTCGCGCGGCTTCTCCAGCACCGGGCCCGAGGTCTGGCGCAGGTTGACGCCGAGTTCCGCGGCGACGATGTGCGCCAGCGTCGTCTTGCCCAGCCCCGGCGGGCCGAACAGCAGCACGTGGTCCAGCGCCTCGGCGCGGCCGCGTGCGGCGTGGATGAAGATCTCCAGTTGCTCGCGCGCCCGCGCCTGGCCGACGTACTCGTCCAGCGCCTTGGGCCGCAGCGCGCGTTCGATCGCCTCCTCGTTGGGCGAGGCCGGCGCGGCGCTGACCACCCGTGGAGCCGGGGCGGGGCCGAAGTCGTCCGTCTTGATCGCCATGGGGCCGATTATCGCGAGCTAGACTGGCCGCCCGGCTGCCGCGTCGGCGGCCGTTGCCATCCCGAGGAGTTATGCCCGTGAAGCGTTCCGTTGCCGCCACCCTTGCCGCCGCCTTGCTGGCCTGCGGCGCCGCGTCCGCCCAGACCACCGTCAAGGAAGCGTGGATCCGCGGCACGGTGGCGCAGCAGAAGGCTACCGGCCTGTTCGCCCAGATCACTTCGGTGCAGGGCGGCCGCCTGGTCGGCGCGTCGTCGCCGGTGGCCGGCGTCGTCGAGATCCACGAGATGGCGATGGACGGCAACGTGATGAAGATGCGCGCGCTGCCCGACGGCCTGGCGCTGCCCGCGGGCAAGCCGGTCGAACTCAAGCCCGGCGGCTACCACGTGATGCTGCTGGACCTGAAGCAGGCGCTGGAGCCGGGATCGACCGTGCCGGTGACCCTGGTCTTCGAAGGCGCCGACAAGAAGCGCGACAGCGTCGAGCTGCAGGTGCCGGTGAAGGCGCTGAACGCCGCGGCCAAGCCGGCGATGCAGCACTCCGGGCATTGAGCCGCGTGCCGCCGGTCGACTGGACATCCATCCGGCGGGCCCGCCTGCCCTACAGCTACGGCCGCTTCGCACGCGCCAAGGGTTTCGTCTTCGAGCGCTGGTGCGAACTCGCGGCCGAGCGCGCCGTGGCGCTGCCGGCGGACCTGTCGGGCGCGTGCAAGTACGGCTCGCTGTTCGTGCAGTCGGTCTTCGGCGGCTCGATCCGCGGCCATTTCGAGCACCAGTACAACTGCGTCGAGGGCCGCCTCGTCGACCTCGGCCACGACGCGCTCGACGTCGGCCGCATGGGTGAGCCCTACCGGCACGAGGCGGCGTATTTCGAGCTGCCCGAGGTGCAGGCACGGCTGGCGGCCTGCGTGCCGCGCGCCGAACGCTGGGCCGACGCCTTCCTGCGCGACCCGGCGCTCAGCGGTTGAGCGCTTTCAATGCGAGCTTGATGCCGTCGCTGACGCCGACGTCCTTCGGCAGCGCCTTGGCCGCGGCCTGGGCCTCGCGTTCGTTGTAGCCCAGCGCCATCAGCGCCTGCACGATGTCGGCGTGGGCGTCGCCGGCGGCGCCGGCCGCCGAAGGCAGCCCCAGGTCGGGCGCGAGCTTGCCCTTGAGCTCGAGCAGCACGCGTTCGGCGGTCTTCTTGCCGATGCCCGGCACCTTGACGAGCCGCGCGCCGTCCTGAGACGCGACCGCCTGCGACAGTTCGGCGACCGACAGCCCCGACAGCAGTGCCAGCGCCATGCGCGGGCCGACGCCGCTGATCTTCACCAGCAGCCGGAAGGTCGCGCGTTCGGCGGCGGTGAGGAAGCCGAAGAGCTGCTGCGCGTCCTCGCGCACGACGAACTCGGTCAGCAGCACGACGCGCTCGCCGAGCGCGGGCAGGTGGTAGAAGGTGCTCATCGGCACGTCGACTTCGTAGCCGACGCCGCCGACGTCGACGAGTACCTGCGGGGGGGTCTTTTCGGCCAGCGTGCCGGAGAGTCGTCCGATCATGGCGGCGATTGTCGCCGCGCCGGGCACCGGGCCCGGCGGATGCTGGTCAGCGGAACAGCCCCAGGCGCTGCGCCTCGAGCGCGGCCTCGGCGCGCGAGCTCACGTTGAGCTTGCGGTAGATCTGCTTGACGTAGTCGGCGATGGTGTGCCGCGACAGGCCCAGCTGGACGCCGATCTCGGGCAGCGTGTAGCCCTTGGCGACACGCAGCAGCACTTCGCTCTCGCGGTCGGTCAGCGAGACGTGCGGCAGCAGCGAGGCCTGCGGCTTGGCCTTTTCGGTGAAGTAGGCCATCACGCGGCGCGCGATCGACGGCGACAGCGGCGGCTCGCCCTGGCTGATGCGCTGGAGCTGCTCGACGATCATCTCGCGCGGCTGCTCCTTCAGGATGTAGCCGAAGGCGCCGGCCTGCAGCGCCGGGAACAGGTGCTCGTCGTCGTCGTGGATCGTGACCACGACCGACTGCGCCTCGGGCTGCACGTCGCGCAGCTTGGTGACGACGTCGACGCCGCTGCCGTCGGGCAGGCCGAGGTCGATGAGCGCGAGTTCGAACTTGACGGCCGAGGCCAGCGAGATCGCGTCCTGGACGCGGGCGCTCTCGGAAATCTGGGCCGACGGAAACACCTGAAGCACGAGTTTGCGCATCCAGGCGCGGATCTCGGGCAGGTCTTCGAGCAGCAGGACGTTCTTCATGAGAATCAGGCTCGTTCGGGCCGAAAACTTATCGTAACAGCAGCCCGGCCCTAGGGGGATGCCTCGAGCGCCCGGTCCAGAGGGATCGTGAGTCGTATCACGGTTCCGCGTCCGGGGGCGGACTCGACGAGACACTGGCCCTGCAACTGCTTGGCGCGGTTCTTCATCGTCGCCATGCCGTGGCCGCGGTCCAGCCGGCCGTCGTTCTCGATCTTGATGCCGTCGCCGTCGTCCTGGACAACGAGCTTGAAGTCGCCGTCGGCGACGCTGCAGGTCACGGCGGCGTGCGAGCCGCCGCTGTGTTTGATGATGTTGCTGGTGGCCTCGCGCAGGATGCGCGTGGTCTGGACGAAGGCGCGCGCCGACAGCATCTGCGTCAGGTCCTCGGGCGCCTGCCACTCGGCCTGGATGCCGGCCTGGGCGAGGCGGTTGACGACTTCGGCGCGCCAGTCGCCGAGCGCGTCGGCCAGGCGCACCGCGCGCCCGGTGAGGCCGCGCACCGACAGCCGCATCTCCTCCAGCGCCTCGCGCGCCAGCGTCGAGATGCGCTGGTCGTCGCTGGTGTGCACGATGGTCAGCAGCTTGGCGCCGAGGTCGTCGTGCAGGTCGGCGGCGATGCGTTTCCTCTCGCGCTCGGTGATCTGCTCGACACGCAGCTCGGCGAGCTGGCGGAAGTTGCGTTCGATCTCGGCGGTGGCTTCGCGCACGCGCTCCTCGAGGTGGGCGCGGCCGAGTTCGGCCTCCTGCAGCGCGCGCCCGTGCTGCTGCACCAGGCGCAGGCCGACGACGACGAACATCAGCGGCGCGACCAGCCGCGCCGCCTGCGCCGGCATCGGGCTGCCGCCGAGCTGCTGCGAGATGAACTCGACCAGCCCGGCCAGCGCCAGCGTGCCCAGCGTGGCCGCCATCACCCACGACGAGCGCGAGTGCGAGCGCCACTGCGCCCGCAGGTAGTAGATCGCCGCCGCGCCCACCTGCAGCCCCAGCACCAGGCTCCACAGCGTCGTCAGCAGGTGCAGCCGCTCGGGGCCTGCGAGCACCAGCGAGGCCGGCATCAGCGCGCACTGCAGCGGCAGCAGGCGGTCGGCGAAACGGCTGCGGTGCTGGGCGTAGCGCAGCAGGAACTGCACCGCCGTCAGCGTGATGAAGGCCAGCAGCGAACACAGCAGGAACTCGGCGACCGCGTGGTCCACCGGCACCGTGCGCAGCCACAGCCGCGCTTCCAGCGCCGACCACAGCACCGACAGCGCGCCGAAGTAGGCCAGGTGCGTCTCGCGCCGGTTGATCGTGCCGAGCACGAACATGAAGCTGCCCATCAGCAGCAGCGTCGCCGACAGCGCCTGCGGCAGCGCGACGGCGAAGGTGTGCTGGCGCGCCTGCCGGTGCAGCAGCATCGACTGCGGCCCCAGCTCCAGCACCGACAGCCCGCCGGCACGCCAGCGCGAGCCCACGCGCGCCAACGGCTCGCCGGCGACCTTGATGTCCAGCGTGTTCAGCGCCGGCGCGATCAGCGCCGCGGGCAGCGTGACCAGCTGCGGCTGGCCGCAGTTGTTGGTCAGCGGCTCGCGCATGCGGCCGCCGCTGTGCACCAGCTGGCCGTTCAGGTAGACCTCGAGGTTGGTGCAGACGCGTTCGATGTAGAGCGCGGTCAGTTCCTCGTCGGGTGTCGCCGGCGCCCGGAAACCCACGCGGTACCAGACCGGGCCGGCTTCGCCCGGCCGCGATCGCGACCAGTCGTCGGGCAGCGTGACGCTCTTGGCCGGTGCGTCGGCCGGGAAGGTCGGGCCGGCGCCGGGCGCGGCCAGCGCCGAGACGATGCGCAGCGTCTGCGCTGCGGCCGGCTGGGCGAGCAGGGACAGCGCCGCGAGCAGCAGCAGCGGGGACAGCAGCGAGCGCAGTCGGCGCAAAGGGGCGGCGGACAACATGTCGGTCGATTCTGCGGCATGCGGCTTGCCCGGCGGGGCTGCGACAATGCCGCCCTCCGCCGACCCCCGCATCCTCGCCGCTTGATCCGCCGCCACACGCTCGCTCCGTCCGACCATCGTCGGCTCGCCCACCTCTGCGGGCCGCTGGACGCGCACCTGCGTGCGATCGAGGCCGCACTCGGCGTCACGCTCGCGCGCCGCGACGACAGCTTCCGCATCGACGGCCCGCGTGCCGCGGTCGAGCGTGCGGTCGCACTGCTGGACCGCCTCTACGAACAGGCGTCGGCGCCGATCGGCGAGCGCAAGCTGCAGCTCGCGCTGGCCGAGGCCGGGGCCGCGCCCGCCGCTGCCGACGAGGCCGTCGACGGCGGCGAGCGGGTCGTGCTGCACACGCGCCACAGCGACCTGACCGGCCGCACGCCCAACCAGATGCAGTACCTGCGTCAGATCCTGGCGCACGACATCACCTTCGGCATCGGCCCGGCCGGCACCGGCAAGACCTTTCTCGCCGTCGCCTGCGCCGTCGACGCGCTCGAGCGCCACGGCGTGCAGCGCATCGTGCTGACCCGGCCCGCGGTCGAGGCCGGCGAGCGCCTCGGTTTCCTGCCCGGCGACCTGGCGCAGAAGGTCGACCCCTATCTGCGCCCGCTGTACGACGCGCTCTACGACCTGATGGGCTTCGACCGCGTCGCCAAGGCCTTCGAACGCGGCCTGATCGAGATCGCGCCGCTGGCCTTCATGCGCGGGCGCACGCTGAACCACGCTTTCGTCATCCTCGACGAGGCGCAGAACACGACGCGCGAGCAGATGAAGATGTTCCTGACGCGCATCGGCTTCGGCAGCAAGTGCGTCGTCACCGGCGACGTCAGCCAGGTCGATCTGCCCAAGGGCATGGCCAGCGGCCTGATCGAGGCGCGCCACATCCTGACGCGCGTCGATGGCCTGGCGTTCACCGACTTCACCGCCGCCGACGTCGTGCGCCACCCGCTGGTGGCGCGCATCGTCGAGGCCTACGACGCCGTGCGGGGGCCGCGTGAAGCCTGATCTCCAGCTGTCGCTGCAGTTCGCCGACGCGCGCCACCGCGGCGTGCTCGCGCGCCACCGCGTCGCGCGTTTCATCCGCACTGCGCTCGAAGCGCCGGGCCGCATCGCGGTGCGCATCGTCGACGAGGACGAGGGCCGCGAGTTGAACCGCGGCTACCGCGGCAAGGACTATGCGACCAACGTGCTGACCTTCGATTACGAGCACGAGCCAGAGGTCGTCGCCGACCTGGTGCTGTGTGCGCCGGTGGTCGAGCGCGAGGCCGCCGAGCAGGGCATCACGCTCGAGGCCCACTACGCCCACCTGCTGGTGCACGGCACGCTGCACGCGCAGGGCTGGGACCACGAGGACGACGAGGAAGCCGAGGCGATGGAAGCGCGCGAGAGCGAGCTGCTGGCCACGCTCGGCGTCGCCGACCCCTACGCGCGCGGCTGAAGCTTCAGGCCGGTTTCGGCCGCCCCAGCACCGCGGCGATCGCGCCGACGATCAGCACCATCGCGGCGAAGTCCTGCCAGTGCAGTGCCTCGCCCAGGCCGATCGCGCCGGAGAAGGTGCCCAGCACCGGGATCATCATCACGCTGATCGAGCTCGCCACCGGCGGCAGCGTGCGCGCCAGGTAGAACCAGGCCGCCTGCGCGAAGCAGAACACGCCGATGGCGTTGTAGGCGATGGCCCAGGCCACCGGCGCCGACGGCGGTGCCCAGCGCTGCGACTCGAAGACGGCGGCGAGCACGCACATCACCGCGGTGGTCAGCGCCGTCATCCAGAACGAGACCGCCAGCAGCGGCACCGGAATGCTGCTGCGCCGCAGCCGGTGCGTGCCGTAGGCCCAGGTGGCGGCGGCCACCAGCATCGCCCCGGCGGCCCAGGGCGCGCCGGTCAGGCGCGCGAACTCGTGCGTCAGCAGCAGCACGATGCCCAGCCCCGCCGCGGCGACGCCGGCGGCCTGGCGCCAGCCCGGGCGTTCGCCGTAGAGCACGAAACCCCAGACTGCAGCGAACACCGGCATCGAATAACCGAGGATGGCGGCGCGGCCGGAGCTCAGCGACTGCACCGCGAGGATCACGATGACGTGCCAGACCAGCATGTTGGGCAGCGTCAGGCGCAGCACCTCGCCCCAGTGCGCCCGCGGCACGGCCAGCGGCACGCGCAAGGCTGCGAGCGCCAGCCCGAACAGCGGCAGCCCGATCAGCATCGACGCGGCGCGGAAGGACAGCGGCGGGAACCCGCCAGGCTGTGCCGGCGTGCCGCTGACGCCCATCTTCATCACCGGCCAGTTCAGCCCCCAGATCAGGGTCAGCAGCAGCAGGACCGCCAGCTGGCGGCGGGTGGGACGTGTCACCGGGCGGCCTTCAGCGCGGGTTTTCGCCCAGGTAGCGCTTGCGCCAGAAGAACACGGCCAGGCCCAGGCCGATGGCCAGCATCATCAACACCGCGACCCAGACCCCGGTGCTGGTGTGCACCAGCGGCAGGAAGTCGAAGTTCATGCCGAAGAAGCCGGTGATCAGGTTCAGCGGCATGAAGACGGCGGTCAGCACCGTCAGCGTGCGCATGATGTCGTTGGTGCGGTGCGCGGTCGCCGAGAAGTGCATCTGCACCGCGGTCTCGGCCGAGTGTTCGAGCCGGCGCACGTGCGAGAGCACGCGCTCGACGTGTTCGAGCACGTCGCGCGAGCGCACGCGCAGCAGCTCGCGCTCGCGCCGGGCCGCAGGCTCTGCCGGTTCGGGCCATTCGTCGAGCGCGTCTATCCATTCCTGGATCGCGCTGCGCTGGTCCTCGCAGGTGTCCTCGAGCAGGTGCAGCGCGGTGCGCGACTGCAGCAGCACGTTCCAGCCGCCGAAGCGGCTCTTCGGGTCGAGCAGGCGCTGCTGCAGGTAGCCGAGCTGGCGCGTCAGCAGCCGGCGCAGGTCGAGGTAGCTGTCGACCATGTGGTTGACCATGCGCAGCATCAGGTCGGCCGGGCTCGCCGGCAGGCGCGCGCCGGCGCTGACCAGGCGCGTCGCGAAGTGCTCGCGCACCGCGCAGTCGGTCGGGTGCACCGTGATCAGCACGCGGTCGAAGACCGCGAAGCCGACCGGGCTGGTGTCGATCGCGCGCAGCGCGCGCTGCGCGCTGGCCATCGTGCCGTGTTCGTCGTCGACGAACAGGTCCTCGCTGCCGGCCGCGGCCGCCAGGCGGCGGAACACCAGCAGGTCGTACCAGGAGGTGTAGTCGTAGTGGCTCGGCAGCTGGTTGTTCAGCAGGTCCGAGACATGCAGGTCGACGAGCGCGCCCAGGCCCCAGCGCTGCAGGCCTGCCTGCAGCTCGGCCTGGCGCAGCTCGAAGACACGGCGTGCGCTGCCGATCCAGAGGAAGCCCTCGGCCGGCAGCGCATCCGGCAGCGCCTCGAGTTCACGCAGACCCGAGGCACTGACGTGCAGGACGCGCATCAGCGCTGCTGCTGCAGCAGGCGCGCGGCGTCGAGCGCGAAGTAGGTCAGGATGCCGTCGGCGCCGGCGCGCTTGAAGGCGAGCAGCGCTTCCATCATCACCGCGTCGTGGTCCAGCCAGCCGTTGGCGGCGGCCGCCTTGATCATCGCGTACTCGCCGCTCACCTGGTAGGCGAAGGTCGGCATGCCGAACTCGTCCTTCACGCGGCGCACGATGTCCAGGTAGGGCAGGCCGGGCTTGACCATCACCATGTCGGCGCCTTCGGCGATGTCCAGCGCCACTTCGCGCAGCGCTTCGTCGGAGTTGCCCGGGTCCATCTGGTAGACCTTCTTGTCGCTCTTGCCGAGCGCGCCGCGGGTGCCGACGGCGTCGCGGAACGGGCCGTAGAAGGCGCTCGCGTACTTGGCGCTGTAGGCCATGATCCGGGTGTGGATGTGGCCGGCTTCTTCGAGCGCGTTGCGGATGACGCCGATGCGCCCGTCCATCATGTCGCTGGGGGCGACGATGTCGACGCCGGCGGCGGCATGCGTCAGCGCCTGGGCGCGCAGCACTTCGACGGTGGCCTCGTTGATGATGTAGCCGGTCTCGTCGAGCAGGCCGTCCTGGCCGTGGCTAGTGTAGGGGTCGAGCGCGACGTCGGTCATCACGCCGAGCTCGGGGAAACGTTCCTTCAGCGCCTGCACGGTGCGCGGGATCAGGCCGTCGGGATTGGTCGCTTCGCGGCCGTCGGGCGTCTTCAGCGACGCGTCGATGTTCGGGAACAGTGCCAGCACCGGGACACCCAGCTTCAGGCACTGTTCGGCGACGCCGAACAGCACGTCCTGGCTCATGCGCTGCACGCCGGGCATGCTCGGCACGTCCTGCACCTGGCGCGTGCCCTCGAGCACGAAGACCGGCAGGATGAAGTCTTCCGGCGCCAGCCGGTTCTCGCGCACGAGCGCGCGGGTGAAGGCGTCGCGACGCAGTCGGCGCGGGCGGCTGGTGGGGTACGGGGGCAGGGTACGCATTCGATCCTCGTGTTCTGCAGCGTGTGTCACGCCTGGCGAAGGACCGATGGATTTCGGCTGGCAATCGCCAGTTCACTCTGCTAAAGTGAATATCGAATGATAGCCGCTCAGGCGGTGCGTCATTCCCTGCTTTTCCTCCCTGAGCAGGTGCCTTACCGTGATGACAGCGATAAGGCTTGCTGGCCCCGGCCGCCCGGCCGGGGCCTCCTTTTTGGGCCCGCCCGCCCGGCCATAATCGGCCGATGAGCTATCTCTGGGTCAAGGCCTTCCACATCATCTTCGTGGCGAGCTGGTTCGCCGGGCTGTTCTACCTGCCGCGCGTGTTCGTCAACCTGGCCATGGTGCCGTCCGACAGCCACGCCGAGCGCGAACGCCTGCTGCTGATGGCACGCAAGCTCTACCGCTTCATGATGGTGCTGATGGTCCCGGCTTTCGTGCTGGGCCTGGTGCTGTGGCTGTATTTCGGCATCGGCAAGGGCGACGGCTGGATGCACGCCAAGCTGACGCTGGTGGCCGGTGTGCTGGTCTACCAGGAGTTCTGCCGCCGCGTGCTGAAGGACTTCGAGAACTCGGCCAACAAGCGCTCGCACAAGTGGTTCCGGGTCTTCAACGAGATCACGGTGCTGCTGTTCATCGCGATCGTCGTGCTGGTGGTCGTGAAGCCGTTCTGAGCGGCGCGGGCGACGCGTGGCAAACCACCGTCACCGCAGTTCGGCGACGCCGCTGGCGCTGGCGTTCGCGGCGCTGATCGCCTATGCCAGCCTGTTCCCGTTCGAGGGCTGGCGCTGGCCGCCGGGGCAGGAGTTCACGGCGCTGCTCGCGCTGTCCTGGCCGCGCTGGGTGACGCCGTTCGACGACTGGTCCAACTTCGTCGGCTACGTGCCGCTGGGCGTGCTGGTGCTGATCGCCGCCCGGCGCAGCGGCCTGGGCATGCTGCCGGCGGTCGTGCTGGGCCTCGTGCTGCCGGCGGCGCTGTCCTACGCTGCCGAGGTGACGCAGCAGTTCCTGCCCTCGCGCCACCCCTCGCTGAAGGACTGGGTGCTGAATACCGGCGGCGCCGCGCTCGGCGTGCTGATCGGCGCGACCCTGCACGCCGCCGGCCTGATCGGCCGCTGGCACACGCTGCGCGAGCGCTGGTTCGTGCCGCAGAGCGCGGGCGCGCTGGCGCTGCTCGCGCTGTGGCCCATGGGCCTGCTGTTCCCGGCCCCGGTGCCGCTGGGCCTGGGGCAGATCGGCGAGCGCCTGCGCCTGCTCGCTTCGCAGGCGCTGGAAGACGTGCCCTGGGCGGAGGCCTGGTACACGCTGCTGGCCGCCCAGCCGCCCGAGCCCGACCGCCTGTGGCCGCCAGCCGAGGCCATGGTCACCGGGCTCGGCCTGCTTGCGCCCTGCCTCGTTGCCTACGCCGTCGCCGCCCCGGGCTGGCGGCGTGCGGTGCTGGCGCTGGGCGCGCTGGCGCTGGCGTCGGCGGCGATGACGCTGTCGACGCTGCTGAACTTCGGCCCCGACCACGCGCTCGCCTGGCTGACGCCGACCGTCGCCCCGGCGCTGCTCGCTGCCACCGGGGTCGCGCTGCTGCTGGCGCCGGTCGGCCGGCGCCTGGCCGGTGGCCTGGGGCTGGTGGCACTGACCGCGCTGGTGGCGCTGGTTGCGCAGGCCCCGGCCGACCCGTATTTCGCGCAGAGCCTGCAGAGCTGGGAACAGGGCCGTTTCGTGCGCTTTCACGGGCTGGCGCAGTGGATCGGCCTGCTCTGGCCCTATGCGGCGATGGGCTGGCTGCTGGCGCGGCTGGCCAGCCGCGAGTGATCGCCTCGTTACCGGAGCGCCGGGAGCCGCTGCCTACAATCGTGGCGATGAGCTATTTCCGGCATCACATCTTCTTCTGCCTCAACGAACGGCCCGCCGGACAGGCCAGTTGTGCCCACAACGGGGCCCAGGACGCCTTCGACCACTGCAAGGCGCGCGTCAAGGCCGAAGGCCTGGCCGGCCCCGGCGGCGTGCGTGTCAACAAGGCCGGCTGCCTGGACCGCTGCGCCGGCGGCCCGGTGGCCGTGGTCTACCCCGACGAGACCTGGTACACCTTCGTCGACCGCGAGGACATCGACGAGATCGTCGAGTCGCACCTGAAGAACGGGCGCCCGGTCGAGCGCCTGATGCTGCCGCCCGACATCGGCCGATGAACGCCGCCACCGAGCGCCGGGCCATCGCCGGCCCGGCGGGGCGGCTCGAGGTCGCGGTCGACACGCCGGCCGGCGCGCTGCGCGGCGTTGCCGTGCTCTGCCACCCGCATCCGCTGCACGGCGGCACGATGGACAACAAGGTCGTGCAGACGCTCGCGCGCGCCTTCGTGCAACTGGGTTACCGCGCCGTGCGCTTCAACTTCCGCGGCGTCGCCGGATCCGAGGGCGAATGGGACGCCGGCGTCGGCGAACTCGACGACGCGCTCGCCGTCGCGGCGGCGTTCCGAGACCCGGCGCTGCCGCTGGCCGTCGGCGGCTTCTCCTTTGGCGGCGCCATCACCACCCAGCTCGCGGCGCGCCTGGCCGAAACCGGCGCGCCGGTCGAACGCCAGGTGCTCGTCGCGCCCGCGGTACGGAACTTCCGCGCCGCGCCGGTGCCTCAGGACAGCGTCGTGATCCACGGCGAGGCCGACGAGGTCGTGCCGCTGGCGGCGGTGCTGGACTGGGCACGTCCCCAGGCCCTGCCGCTGACGGTCGTGCCCGGCGCCGGCCATTTTTTCCACGGGCAGCTCACGCTGCTCAAACAGATCGTCGTCGGTGCCTGGCACCGCTGAACCGGACTCTTTCCTCTTCCCATGAAACGTCTCATCGCCCTGGCTCTGGCCTTCTTCGTGGCCGGCGCCCACGCCCAGGCGCCGGTGCCGCCTGAAATCGCCGCACGCCAGTACCTGCTGATCGACCTGACGAGCAACCAGGTGCTCGCCGAACGCGAGGCCGACACGCCGGCCGACCCGGCGTCGCTGACCAAGCTGATGACGGCCTACCTCGTCTTCAACGCGATCCGGGACGGCAAGCTCGCGCTCGACCAGCGCCTGCCGGTGTCCACGCGTGCCTGGGACGAGCGCAAGTACGGCGGCTCGCTGATGTTCATCGACACGCGCATGCAGCCGCGCGTCGACGAGTTGCTGCGCGGCATGATCGTGCAGAGCGGCAACGACGCGACGGTGGCGCTGGCCGAGGCCGTCGGCGGCACCGTCGAGACCTTCGTCGGCATGATGAACAAGCAGGCCCAGGCCTGGGGCCTGAAGAAAACGCAGTTCAAGAATCCGTCGGGCCTGACCGAGGCCGGCCACAAGACGACGCCGCGCGAGATCGCCTACATCGCCACGCGCATCATCCAGGACCACCCGAAGTTCTATCCGATCTACTCGGAGCGGGCCTTCGCGTTCAACAACATCCGCCAGGACAACCGCAACCTGCTGCTCGGCCGCGACCCCAGCGTCGACGGCATGAAGACCGGCTACACCGACGCCGCCGGCTACTGCCTGGTGGCCAGCGCCCAGCGCGACATGCCCAACGGCAAGCGCCGGCTGCTGTCGGTGGTGATGGGCACGGCGTCGATGCAGGCGCGCGCCAACGAGAGCCAGAAGCTGCTGAACTGGGGCTACGCCGCCTGGGACGCGATCCGGCTGTTCGAAGCCGGCAAGGCGGTGGTGACGGTGCCGGTCTGGAAGGGCAGCACGTCGCAGGCGCGGCTGGGCGCGCCGGGCGCGATCTACGTCGCCGTGCCGCGCGGCGAAGGCGACAAGCTGAAGACCTCGATCCAGCGCACCGACCCGCTGGTCGCGCCGCTGCAGAAGGGCCAGCGCGTGGGCACGCTCAAGGTCGCCACCGCCGGCGGCACGCCGGTGGCCGACATCCCGCTGCAGGTGCTCGAGCCGGTCGAACTCGCCGGCATCTTTGGCCGCGCCTGGGATGCCGTGCGGCTCTGGATCAAGTAATCTCAGGGTCTTCCGACGCGCCCTTCCGAGGCCCGACATGGTGACCGCCCTGCCCGACACGCTCTGCTACCTGAACGGCCACTACACGCCGCTGGCCGAAGCGAAGATCCCGGTGCTCGACCGCGGCTTCATCTTCGGCGACGGCATCTATGACGTCGTGCCGGTCTACGGCCGGCGGCTGTTCCGCTTCGACGAGCACCTGGCGCGGCTGGAACGCAGCCTGGCGAAGATCCGCATCCCGAACCCGCACACGCGCGACGAGTGGCTGGAGCGCTGCCGCTGCCTGGTGCAGACCCTGGCCGAGACGCGCGGCGTCGAAGACCAGGTCGTCTACATCCAGGTCACGCGCGGCGTCGCGCCGCGCGACCACGTGATGCCCGAAGGCATAGAGCCGACCGTCTTCATGATGGTCAACCCGCTGAAACACGCGACGGCCGAGCAGCGCCACCACGGCGTGGCCTGCATCACCGCGCGCGACTTCCGCTGGGAACGCGGCGACATCAAGAGCACCAGCCTGCTGGGCAATGTGCTCGCGCGCCAGATGTCGGCCGACCACGGAGCGGTCGAGACCATCATGTTCCGCGACGGCTTCCTCACCGAGGCCTCCGCGAGCAACGTCTGGATCGTGCAGGAAGGTGCGCTGCTCGGCCCGCCCAAGAGCGAACACGTGCTCGAGGGCATCCGCTTCGAGCTGCTGCGCGAGCTGTGCGAGGACTGCGACATCGCCTACAACCTGCGCCCGGTATCCGAGGCCGAGGTGCTGGCCGCCGACGAGGTGATGCTGAGCTCGGCCACCAAGGAGGTGCTGCCGGTGACGCGCCTGGACGGCGTGCCCGTCGGCCACGGTGCGCTGCGCGGCAAACCCGGGCCGGTCTACGCCCGCCTGTACGAGGCTTACCAGCAGGCCAAGCGCCTGCAGTCGATCTGAAGTCAAGATGGCCGACATCCCGCCCGAACAAAGCCTGATCGAGTACCCGAGCGCCTTCCCGATCAAGGTGATGGGCGCGCACGTCGAGGGTTTCGAGGAGGCCATCGTCTCGGTGGCACTGCGTTTCGACCCCGAGTTCGACCGTGACCGCGTCGAGCGCCGCCCGAGCAAGGGCGGCAACTACCTGGGGCTGACGATCACCGTCACCGCGACGAGCCGCGAGCAGCTCGACGAGCTCTACCGCACGCTCAGCACGCACCCGATGGTCAAGGTCGTGCTCTGAGCACGCGCCAGGCGATGCGGCTGCTGCTGCTGGGCCGGCGCGAGTACGCCGAGACCGAGGTCGCGATGCGCGACTTCACCGCCGCGCGCACGGCCGACACCGAAGACGAGATCTGGCTGGTCGAACATCCGCCGGTCTTCACCCAGGGTGTGGCCGGGCGCGACGCCCACGTGCTGGCCGCCGGCGAGATCCCGGTCGTGCGCACCAACCGCGGCGGCCAGGTCACCTACCACGGCCCCGGCCAGGTGGTGGCCTACCCGCTGATCGACCTGAAGCGCGCCGGCTACTTCGTCAAGGAGTTCGTCTTCCGCATCGAGGAGGCGGTGCTCGACACGCTGGGCGCCGTCGGCGTCACCGGCCACCGCGTGCGCGGCGCGCCGGGCATCTACGTGCGCCTGGATGACCCGTTCGGCCATTCGCGCCTGCTGCCCGCCGATGGCGACCCGTTCGCCGGCCTGGGCAAGATCGCCGCTTTGGGCATCAAGGTGAGCCAGCACTGCAGCTACCACGGCGTCGCGCTCAACGTCGCGATGGACCTGGAGCCTTTCGGCCGCATCGACCCCTGCGGCTACAAAGGGCTGAAGACGGTGGATCTGCGTTCGCTGGGGGTCGACGTCGCCTGGGAGGACGCGGCGCGCGCCTTCGGCCAGGCGCTGGCGCGGCGGCTGGCGCCGGCCTGACCCTGCGGCTACGGCGGCGAAAGGGGCGGCGGATAATCCCGGGCCTTCACGCCCCGATGCCGCCATGACCGATCCCCAGACCCCGGCCTACGACCCGACCGCCAAGCAGAAGTCGCAGGCCAAGACCTCGCGCATCCCGATCAAGGTCGTGCCGGCCGAGGTGCTGAAGAAGCCGGAATGGATCCGCGTGAAGGCGGGCTCGGCGTCCTCGCGCTTTTACGAGATCAAGAACGTGCTGCGCGAGCAGAAGCTGCACACGGTCTGCGAGGAAGCTTCCTGCCCGAACATCGGCGAGTGTTTCGGCAAGGGCACGGCGACCTTCATGATCATGGGCGACAAGTGCACGCGGCGCTGCCCGTTCTGCGACGTCGGCCACGGCCGGCCGGACCCGCTGGACGCCGAGGAGCCGAAGAAGCTGGCGCAGACGATCGCGGCGCTGAAGCTGAAGTACGTCGTCGTCACCAGCGTCGACCGCGACGACCTGCGCGATGGCGGCGCCCAGCATTTTGTCGACTGCATCCGCGCCACGCGGGAGCTCTCGCCGGCGACGCAGATCGAGGTGCTGGTGCCCGACTTCCGCGGCCGCCTGGACAAGGCGCTGGCGATCCTGAAGACCGCGCCGCCGGACGTCATGAACCACAACCTCGAGACCGTGCCGCGCCTGTACAAGGAAGCGCGGCCGGGCGCGGACTACGCCTTCAGCCTGAACCTGCTCAGGCGCTTCAAGGAAGAAGTGCCGGGCGTGCCGACCAAGAGCGGGCTGATGGTCGGCCTGGGCGAGACCGATGACGAGATCCTCGAGGTGATGCGCGAGATGCGCGCCCACGGCATCGAGATGCTGACGCTGGGCCAGTACCTCGCGCCCAGCGGCCACCACCTGCCGGTGCGGCGCTACGTGCACCCAGACACCTTCAAGATGTTCGAGCGCGAGGCCGCGGCGATGGGCTTCAGCCACGCCGCCGTCGGCGCGATGGTGCGCTCGAGCTACCACGCCGACCAGCAGGCGCACGCTGCCGGCGTCGGGGCTTGAGTTGCCGGCGCGCCCGGCGGCGCGCAGCATCGGCAGCGTCACTAGCAACGGAGGCACGATGGAACGCAGGCATTTCGTCACCGCGCTGGCCGCCGGCCTGGGGGCGTTGCCGCTCGCCGGCCGCGCCGCGGGCCTGACCGAGACCGACGCCGCCGCCGGCGTGCGTGCGGCGCTGGAGCGCGGGGCCGTGGCCGCGGTCGGCCTGCTCGGCCGCAACGACGGTTTTTTAGGCAACCCGAAGGTGCGCATCCCGCTGCCCGGGGCGCTGGACGATGCCGCCAGCATGCTGCGCGCCGCGGGCCAGGGCCGGCGCCTGGACGAACTGGTGACGGCGATGAACCGCGCCGCCGAAGCCGCGGTGCCCGAGGCGCGGCTGCTGCTGGTCAACGCCGCGCGTTCGATCAGCGTCGAGGACGCGCTGAAGATCGTGCGCGGCGGCGACACCTCGGTCACCGACTTCTTCGCGCGCAAGACGCGCGAGCCGCTGGGCCTGAAGTTCCTGCCCATCGTCACGCGCGCCACCGAGAAGGTGAAGCTGGCCGAGCGCTACAACGCCGTCGCCGGCAAGGCGATGGGTTTCGGCCTGGTGCGCAAGGAGGACGCGAACGTGCAGCAGTACGTCACCGCCAAGGCGCTGGACGGGCTGTACCTGATGATCGGCGAGGAGGAAAAGAAGATCCGCGCTGATCCGGTGGGCACCGGCAGCGCGATCCTGCGCAAGGTGTTCTCGCTTTAGAGCCGCGTCAGATCACGCCGCGCGTGCGCAGGTCGGCGATCTCGGCCTCGGTCAGGCCGATCTCGCGCAGCACCTCGTCGGTGTGTTCGCCCAGCAGCGGCGGCGCCCGGCGCACGGCCGGCGGCGTCGCCGACAGCTTGATCGGACTGCCTACGAGTTCGATGTCACCGAGCAGCGGGTGTGCTGCGCGCTCGACCATGCCGCGAGCCAGCACCTGCTCGTCGGCGAAGACTTCGCCCAGGTCGTTGATCGGGCCGCAGGGCACGCCGGCAGCGTCGAGCGCGGCCAGCCAGTCGGCTCGCGGCCGGGCCTGCAGCAGTGGCTCCAGCAGCGGGATCAAGGCCTGGCGGTTGCGCACCCGTGCGGCGTTGGTCGCGAAGCGTTCGTCGGCTGCCAGCTCGGCGCAGCCGGCGATCTCGCAGAAGCGCCGGAACTGGGCGTCGTTGCCGACAGCCAGGATCAGGTGTCCATCGGCGACCTCGAATACCTGGTAGGGCACGATGTTGGCGTGGGCGTTGCCGACACGGCGCGGCGGCGTCTTCGTCGCCAGGTAGTTGGCGCCAAGGTTGGCCAGCATCGCGACCTGCGTGTCCAGCAACGCCATGTCGACCACCTGGCCTTCGCCGGTGGCGTCGCGGTGGCGCAGTGCGGCGAGTATCGCCACCGTCGCGTACATGCCGGTGAAGAGATCGGCGACCGCGACGCCCACCTTCTGCGGCCCGGCGCCAGGCAGGCCGTCGCGCTCGCCGGTCACGCTCATCAGGCCGCCCAGGCCCTGTATCGCGTAGTCGTAGCCTGCGCGGTCGCGGTAAGGGCCGGTCTGGCCGTAGCCGGTGATCGAGCAGTAGACGAGGCGCGGCCGAGTCGCGCGCATCGACGCCGCGTCCAGGCCGTAGCGCGCCATGTCGCCGACCTTGAAGTTCTCGATCATCACGTCGGCGCTATCCGCCAGCCGGTGCACCAGCGCCTGGCCGTCGGGGTGGGCGATGTCTATCGTCAGCGAGCGCTTGTTGCGGTTGGTGCCGACGAAGTAGGCGGCTTCGTCGCTGTCGAGGCCGTCGCCGTCCTTCAGGAAGGGCGGGCCCCAGCCGCGCGTGTCGTCGCCGCCCGGGTGGCGCGCCGAGCGCGGGCGTTCGACCTTGACGACGTCGGCGCCCAGGTCGGCGAGTGTCTGCGTGCACCAGGGGCCGGCGAGCACGCGCGAGAGGTCGAGGACACGCAGCCCCTGGAGCGCGCCCGGTTTCAGCTGTTCCATCGCGCCGATTCTGGGCCAGAGCGGGGCGCTGCCGACGGGCGGCGCCCCAGGCGGCGCAGCGTGCGACTGTGTGCCGCCGGCACCCGCGCCGGGTCTTGGGCGCAGGCCTGCGGCTCCGCTCGGCGCCGCGAGGTGGCTGCGGCCGTTGCGGCAAGACGGTGCGTCCGGTGGCGACTTCGCGCCGCGATGCGCCGGTTCGCACGAAAGCTGCTGATAATCCGCGCTGATTTCGCCATGGCTGCCCTGCTCGTCATCGCCCACGCCCCGCTCGCCTCTTCGCTGCGCGCGGTGGCCGCGCATGTCTACCCGGACTGCGGCGCGGGGCTGGCGGCGCTGGATGTCGAACCCGGCATGCAGCCCGAGCAGGTCGTCGAAGCCGCGCGTGCGCTGCTCGCCCAACTGGGTGCGAGCGAAGCGCTGATCCTGGTCGACGTCTTCGGTGCGACGCCGTGCAATGCGGCGCTCGAACTCGCCGACGGCGTCAGCGCCCGGGTCGTCGCCGGCGTCAACGTGCCGATGCTGTGGCGCACCCTCTGTTACGCCCACCTGCCGTTGGATGAACTGGTTGCGCGCGCCGTGGCCGGAGGCACGCAAGGTGTCATGCAGGTCGGTGGCGCGCGCCGGCAGAACCAGGCAGCGCCGCTCGCTCCTCATGATCAAGACCCGCATCATCATCAGCAATAAGCTGGGCCTTCACGCCCGGGCATCGGCCAAGTTGACGAAGCTGGCGGGCAGCTTCCGCAGCGAGGTGTTCCTGAGCCGCAATGGCCGCCGCGTCAACGCCAAGAGCATCATGGGGGTGATGATGCTGGCCGCCGGGCTGGGCTCGGAGATCGAGGTCGAGACCGAGGGCGAGGACGAGCAGGCCGCGATGGATGCTTTGCTGTCGCTGATAGACGCCAAGTTCGGCGAAGGCCAGTAAGTTGCCGCCGGGAGAACGCCGCATGAGCATCCAGGTCTTCGGAACCCCGGTCTCACGCGGTGTCGCGATCGGCCGCGCGGTGCTGGTCGCCTCCAGCCGGGTCGACGTCGCCCACTATTTCGTCCCGACCGAGCGCATCGATTCCGAGATCGAGCGCCTGCGTGTGGCGCGCGACGCCGTGTCGACCGAGTTGTCGACGCTCAAGCGCGATCTGCCGCCAGAAGCGCCGACCGAGCTGTCGGCGCTGCTGGACGTGCACCTGATGCTGCTGCACGACGAGTCGCTGACCGGCGCGACCAAGCAGTGGATCGTCGAGCGCCACTACAACGCCGAGTGGGCGCTGTCTGCGCAGCTGGAGGTGCTGGCGCGCCAGTTCGACGAGATGGACGACGAGTACCTGCGCGAGCGCAAGGCCGACGTCGAACAGGTCGCCGAGCGGCTGTTGCGTTTCCTGGCCCGCGCCAAGCCTGGCCAGGCGGTGCCCGCCGGGGCCGAGGTGCCGCGTGCGCGCGATTTCGGCGGCGAGGAGCCGCTGGTGCTGGTCGCCAACGACGTCGCGCCGGCGGACATGATCCAGTTCAAGCGCAGCGTCTTCACGGGTTTCGTCACCGACGTTGGCGGGCGCACCTCGCACACCGCGATCGTCGCGCGCAGTCTGGACATCCCGGCGGTGGTCGGTGCGCGTGAAGCGAGCCGGCTGATCCGCCAGGACGACTGGCTGGTGATCGACGGCGATGCCGGGGTCGTCATCGTCAATCCGTCGCCGATCGTGCTCGAGGAGTACCGGTTCCGGCAGCGGCAGAGCGAACTGGAGCGCGCGCGTCTGAACCGGCTACGGCACACGCCGGCCGTGACGCTGGACGGGCAGGCGGTCGAGTTGCTTGCCAACATCGAGCTGCCCGGAGACGCCGCGGTGGCGCTGGAGGCGGGAGCCGTCGGCGTCGGCCTGTTCCGCAGCGAGTTCCTGTTCATGAACCGGGGCGGAGACCTTCCCGGCGAAGACGAGCAGTTCGTCGCCTATCGCGACGCCGTCGTCGCGATGCAGGGGCTGCCGGTGACGATACGCACCGTCGACATCGGCGCCGACAAGCCGCTGGACCGCATGAGCCTGCAGGAACTGCGGCATGAGCACGCGCTGAACCCGGCGCTGGGGCTGCGCGCGATCCGCTGGAGCCTGTCCGAGCCCGACATGTTCCGCCAGCAGCTGCGCGCGATCCTGCGCGCCAGCGCCTACGGCAATGTGCGCATCCTGATCCCGATGGTCGCGCACATGGGCGAGATCCGGCTGACGCTGGACGCGCTCGCGCGTGCCCGCCAGCAACTGGACGATGCCGGCTGCAGTTATGGCCAGGTTCAGGTCGGCGCGATGATCGAAGTGCCGGCGGCCGCGCTGGCGGTCGGCCGTTTCCTCGACCATTTCGACTTCGTCTCGGTCGGGACCAACGACCTGATCCAGTACACGCTGGCGATCGATCGCTCTGACGACGCTGTCTCCCATCTGTTCGACCCCTGGCATCCGGCCGTCCTGCGCCTGATCGCTGACACCATCTCCCAGGCGCATGCGCGCGGCAAGGGCGTCAGCGTGTGCGGCGAGATGGCCGGTGACGCTGCGTTCACCGACCTGCTGCTGGCCATGGGCTTGCGCAGCTTCTCCATGCATCCGGCGCGCATCGCGGCGATCAAGCAGCGGGTATTGCGGGTGGATACGCGACGCCTGGCTGCGGGGCTGCCGGCGGTGCTGAGCGCAGAAGATCCCGCGCTGGAGGCTGCGCGCCTGTTCGCGCCGGTACTCTCGGCTCCGAGCGCGGCCTGATCAGCGGCGCCGGCATGGCGCCTGGCACGGGCCCGTGATGTGGTGCGCGGTACAGACGGTGGCGGGTATGTTCGAGCCGGCTGCACCGTGCCGCTTCCTGGGCTCGACACCGGCGCTGCTCCTGGTCCCAGATGACCGGCCCTAGCGGGTTCTTCAACTTTTCTCGACGCCCCGCTTGCGTTCGTATTTGGACCCGTGCTACAGTCACAGGCTCCGCTGATCGACGGAAGTGCTTCGAAAGAGGCGCAGCCGGAGAAACCCTTCAAAAGGTTTCGGCGATAAGCAGAAAAGCCGAGTGCTTGACAGGGTTTAGAAAGAATGTCAGAATCTCGGTCTTCGCTGATGACAAGTCAGCGCGCTGCGAAAGCGGCGAAGCTCTTTAACAACATACAGCCGATAAGCGTGGGCGTTTGAAGGCGAGTGCCAAGAAGTCGCAAGACTTCGAGGTCCTAGTGACTTTAAACGCTCATGGAAATAGAAGTGAAGTTCACTT
>NZ_NRRU01000040.1 GCF_016583785.1 Rubrivivax gelatinosus
CCCCATCGCCCGCACCCGCGCCTGAGACCTCCCCGTCTCCGACACCCGCTTGCCCACCGCACTCAGCGTCGTCGTGATCAGCTCCGCCGCCAGCGCGCGCCGCGCTTCAGGAGCCTGCGGCATCACCTCGTCGACAAACGCCCGCAGCGCACGTTCGCCGGCCGCGCGTGTGTCCAGCGCCTCGGGCGCATCCCGGTACAGCGGCGCCGCATCGTCCAGCGCCCCGCGGATCGCCGCTTCCTCGCATTCGGACTTCAGGAAGGCGTGCACCAGCCGCCGCAGGCGCTCGCGCGGCGGGCGGCGGCGGTCTTCCAGCAGTCGCGCCAGCATCTCGCTGGTGCTGCGCCACTCGTCGCTCTGCAGCCGGAACAGGATCGCCGCCTTGTTCGGGAAGTACTGGTAGATCGAGCCGACGCTGACGCCGGCACGTTCGGCCACGCGTGTGGTCGTGAAGCGGCGCGCGCCTTCCCGGGTCAGAACCTGAACCGCCGCCTGCAGGATGGCGCTCACCAGGTCGTTGGAACGGGCTTGTTTGGGCCGTCGGCGCGAGGTGATGGGCGGTTGGCGTGGCTCGGTCATGTTCGGCTCCCGGAACGCGAATGGCGAATGTGAAGAGTGCTTCATATTATTCACGGCACTCCCCTCTTGAAAGACCGTGCATGAACACCCTGGACACCGCGCCGCTGGCGCCCCTGCTGGACCGCCTCTTCGCCGAAGCCGACGCCGCGCTGCCGGCGTTGCACGCGCTGCTGGCCGGCCTCTCGCCCGACGAACAGGCCGCCGCCGTGCGCAGCCGCAGCGGCTACCGCGAGCTCTACGCCCGCCTGAAGGACCAGCCGCTGCCCGTCTCGCGCGAGACCGGCCGGCTGCTGTACCTGCTGGCACGTGCCACCGGCGCGCGCACGGTGGTCGAGTTCGGCACCTCGTTCGGCCTGTCGACGCTGCACCTGGCCGCGGCGCTGCGCGACAACGGCGGCGGCCGGCTGATCGGCAGCGAGTTCGAGCCCGGCAAGGTGGCCCGCGCCCGGGACAACCTCTCCGCCGCCGGCCTGGCCGACGGCGTGGAGATCCGCGAAGGCGACGCGCTGCAGACGCTGGCCGCCGGCCTGCCGCCGGTGGTCGACCTGCTGCTGCTGGACGGCGCCAAGGCGCTGTACCCCGAGGTGCTGGCGCTGGTGCTGCCGCAGCTGCGCCCGGGCGCGCTGGTCGTCGCCGACAACGCCGACGACTGTCCCGACTACCTGGCCTTGGTGCGCGCGCCGGGCTCGGGCTGGCTGTCGCTGCCCTTCGGTGCCGACGTCGAGCTGTCGCTGCGGCTGGGCTGACGGCGCCTGGCGCCCGCTGCAGGCCTGGAGCTGCCAGGTCCTGCTCGTGCACGGGCGCGCCTGCGTCGCGCGACGAGGAAGGTTTCGTGCGCGGCCTCGCCGGCCGTCTCACGCGCTGCCGCTGGCCGCCGCCCCGCGTCCCGGGACGCGGGCCGAGGCGCAGCGGCACTACTGGGCACAAGGCGGAGCCGCGAGCGTTCCGTCTTCAAGTCCATCCGGCTACGGCCGATGAACGGGGCAAGGCATGGCGCCCGGCCGGAATACTCCCGCCGGGCTGCTGCTGCCCCCACCCGGCGGGACCTTCGATGAGCCTACTTCCTGCCGTGCTGGGCCTGCTGGTGCTCGTGGCCTTGGCCGGGGCACTGCTTGCGCTGGCGGCCAGCCGCGCAGCCGGGCGCACGCTCGCTCGCGAGCGCGAGCGGCTGCTCAAGATCATCGAGGGCACCGACGTCGGCACCTGGGAGTGGAACCTCGAGACCGGCGCCATCGTCGTCGACGAACGTTGCGCGCAGATCGTCGGCTACACGCTCGAGGAGCTGGGCCCGACCTCGCTGGCCAGCCTGCGCCGCATGACGCACCGCCGCGACCTGGCCCGGTCGGCCGCGCTGATGCGCCGCCATGCCGCGGCCGAGCTTCCCGGCTACGAGTGCGAACTGCGGGTGCGCCACAAAGACGGGCGCTGGGCCTGGGTGCTGTCGCGCGGCAAGATCTTCAGCCGTGCCGCCGACGGCCAGCCCCGGCTCATGGCGGGCACGCACATGGACATCAGCGAGCGCAAGCGCGCCGAGACGCTGCTGCGCGAGTCCGAGGCCCTCAACCTGTCGATCCTCAACTCGGTCAGCGCCGAGATCGCGGTGCTCGACCGCGACGGCGTGATCATCGCCGTCAACGAGCCCTGGCTGCGCTTCGCCCGCGAGAACAGCCCGCCCGATGGCCGGGCGGCGGCCGGCACCGGTGTCGGTGCGAACTACCTCGGCATCTGCCAGCCGCAGGGCCAAACCACCGACGGTGCGGATGACGCGCACGCCGCGCGTGCCGGCATCGCCGCCGTGCTCGAGGGCCGGCTGCCGCGCTTCTGCATGGAGTATCCCTGCCACTCGCCGCGCGAGCAGCGCTGGTTCAGCGTCACCGTCACGCCGCTGGGCAGCGACGGCCGCGGCGCGGTGGTGTCGCACGCCAACATCAGCGAGCGCCGCCGCGCCGAACTCGATCTGCAGGCGCAGAACATCAAGCTGGACATGAACCGCCAGGTGCTCAACGCGGTGTCGGAGGCCATCCTGGTCAAGGGCGCCGACTCGAAGATCATCTGGGCCAACCGGGCGTTCCTCGACTACTACGGCATGGACTTCGCGCAACTGCAGGGCCTGGTCGACGCTCCCTTCGTCGAGCCCGACCTGACGCAGCAGTACCTGCGCGACGACGCCCAGGTGTTCAGCTCGGGCCAGGCACTGGACGTCGCCGACGAACAGGTGACACGTTTCGACGGCGTGGTGCAGCAATGGCACACCGTCAAGTCGCCGATCTTCGACAGCCAGGGGCAGGTCGTGGCCACGGTCGGCGTCTCGCGCGACATCAGCGCGCGGCTTCAGGCGGCAGACGAACTGCGCGCCAGCCAGGCCTTGCTCGACGCCACCGGCCGCATCGCGGGCGTCGGCGGCTGGACGCTGGACATCGCCACGCAGACGGTACGGTGGACCGACCAGACCTGCCGCATCCACGACGTCGAGCCCGGCTACCGCCCGAGCCTGGAGGACGGCATCCGCTTCTACGCGCCCGAGGTGCAGCCGGTGGTCGAACGCGCGGTGCGCGCCAGCATCGCCAGTGGCGCGGGCTTCGATCTCGAACTGCCGCTGACCACCGCCACCGGCCGCTCCATCTGGGTGCGCGCTGTCGCCGAGCCGGAACTCGTCGACGGCCGCACCGTGCGCCTGATCGGCGCCTTCAAGGACATCAGCGCGCGCCGTGCGCTGGAAGACGAACTGCGCCGCCAGAGCGAACTGCTGGGCAGCGTGCTCGAGCACCTGCCCTGCGGGCTGAGCGCCTACGACCGCGACCTGAAGCTCCTGGCCAGCAACGGCGAGCACCAGCGCCTGCTCGATCTGCCGGCTGCCTTGTGCCAGCGGCCCGGCATCGGCCTGGAGGAGGTGCTGCGCTTCAGCGCGGCTCAAGGCGAGTACGGCGACACGGGTGCCGAGGCCACGGTGCAGTCCATCCTGGACAAAGCTCGCGGGTGCACGGCGGTGTATCTCTCGGAGCGCATCCGTCCCAACGGCATGACGGTGGAGCGATCGGTCGCGCCGCTGCCCGGTGGCGGCATCGTGGTGACCCACAGCGACATCACGGCGCGCAAGCTGGCCGAGCGTGCCTTGCAGACGCAGACCGAGCGTCTGCGCCTGGCCGCCGACAGCGCCGGCATCGGCGTCTGGGAGTACGACCCGGTCCGCGGCACGGTCGACTGGGACGACATCTGCTACCGCATCTACGGCATCCGTCGCGATGCGAGCGTCACAGCGCTGGATCTCTGGACCAGCCACCTGCATCCGCAGGACGCCGAGCGTGTGCTGGCCGACTTGCAGGCAGCGATGGCCGGCCAGGGCAGCTTCAAGCCCGAGTTCCGCATCTTCCGCGCCGATGGCGAGCTGCGGCATATCCAGGCCGCCGCCCACGTCGTGCGCGACGCCGCCGGGCTGCCGGTCCGGATGACGGGCGTGAACATCGATGTCACGCCGCAGCGGCTCGCTGAACAGGCGCTGCGCGACGCGATGCAGGCGGCCGAGGCGGCCAACGTCGCCAAGAGCCAGTTCCTGGCCAACATCAGCCACGAGATCCGCACGCCGATGAACGCCATCCTGGGCATGCTCACACTGCTGCAGCAGACGGCGCTGACGGCGCACCAGGCCGGCTACGCCGACCGGACCGAACGCGCCGCGCGTTCGCTGCTGCGGCTGCTCAACGAGATCCTCGACTTCTCCAAGTCGGAGGCCGGCAAGATGGTGCTGGACCCGCAGCCCTTCAGGCTGGACGAACTGCTTCAGGACGTCGGCTCGCTGATGTCGGCGAGCCTGGGCGTCAAGCCGGTGACGCTGCGGCTGGACATCGACCCCACGATCCCGCAGCGGCTGGTCGGCGACGCGTTCCGCCTGAAGCAGGTGCTGATGAACCTGCTGAGCAATGCCATCAAGTTCACCGCCGTCGGCGAAGTCGTGCTGTCGATGCAGGCCGCGCGGCGCGACGAAGCCGAGGTGAGGCTGCAGGTGGCCGTGCGCGACTCCGGCATCGGCATCGCGGCCGAGAACCACGAACGTGTGTTCATCGGCTTCAGCCAGGCGGATGCCTCGATCACGCGGCGTTTCGGTGGCACCGGCCTGGGGCTGGCCATCAGCCAGCAGCTGGTGCTGCTGATGGGCGGCCGGCTCGGGCTGGACAGCGCGCTGGATCAGGGCAGCCGCTTTCACTTCGAGCTGACGCTCGCTGTGGCCGACGGCGCCGCGCCGCTGCTGCCGGTGCCGCTGGGGTGGCCGCGCCGGGTCAGCGCCCGGCGGCGCCTTGCGGGCCTGCGCCTGCTGCTGGTGGAAGACAACGCCGACAACCAGCAGGTCGCGCGCGAGTTGCTGGAGGCCGAGGGTGCGGAGGTCTGCCTGGCCGGTGACGGGCAGCAGGCGCTGGCGGCCGTGGCCCAGGCGCAGCCGCCGTTCGACCTGGTGCTGATGGACCTGCAGATGCCGGTGATGGACGGCTTCACCGCGACGCGGCTGATCCGCCGGGAGCGCGGGCCGCAGGTCCTGCCCATCGTGGCGATGACGGCGAACGTGATGGCCGTGGACCGTCAGGCCTGCCTCGCCGCCGGCATGAACGACCATGTCGGCAAGCCTTTCGATCTGGACCATCTGGTGCACGTCCTCTGCCGCCATGCCGGGAAGGCGCCGGCCGGGCCCGCAGCGCCGCCGCCGCTGCCTGCCGCCTTGCCGGCGGCGCTGCCGATGGTGGTGCTGGACGCGGCCGTGGCGGCGGGCATCGTCATCGGGCCTGCGCTGCAGCGCCTGGGCGCGCGCGTCGACATCTACCAGCGCATGCTGCGCGCCTTCGTCCGCGACCTGGCCTCGATGCCGGGGCGGCTGCGCGGCCACCTCGAGCAGGCCGAACTGCCGGCTGCCGTGCGCCTGCTGCACGACCTGAAGGGCCAGGCGGCGACGCTCGGTGCCGTCGACCTGGCCGACGAGGCGGCGCGGAGCGAGAAGCGCCTGGCGGCGCTGTGCGGGCCATCGGTCCCGGCCGATGGCGCGGCAGCCGCGCTCGCCGACGCCTGCCGCGCCATCGACGCGGCGTGCCCAGCGCTGCAGGCCTTGCTGCAGCGGCTGCAGGCCCTGCCGCAGCGCCCAGCGGACGCCGCGCCGACGGCGGGTGACGCCGCGGCCTACGCGCAGGACCTGCTCAGCCTGTGCACGCAGCTCGGCCAAGGCGACATGGCCGCGACCGACAGCGTCGACGCGCTGCAGCGACGCCACGGCGGCACCCAAGACGGGGGCCTGCAGCCCTTGGCCGACGCCGTCGGCGCGCTGGACTTCGAGCACGCGCTGCAGCTGTGCCGGCAACTGCTGGAAGCAGCGCAGGCCTGAAGCGTGCGCCGCCGCGGCGGCCGCCCGTTCCCGCTCGGTCGAGCCGGCCTGGCGCAGCCGTATTTGGAAACATCCAAATACTTTAAAACATCTAAAGTGATTCCAGGCGAGGTCGAAAACTAAGCATCGGCTTTGCCTTCAAGAATCAGGTCTGGCGCCATGCCCCATAGCAAGATGCAGTTGCCCGGCGGTTGCGGAGCCCTCGCCACCCCGGTGGCCAGGCGGCCCGTGTCGGCGATGCGCGCCCTGCTGGTGGACGACGACAAGTTCATGTTGACGGTGCTGGCCGACCTGCTGGGAGACCTGGGCGTGCACGGCGTCACGACGGCCACCAGCGGTGCCGAGGCGACCATCGCCTTCGACCGCCTGCTGCCGCCGCCCGACGTGATCCTGTGCGACCTGAAGATGCCCGGTGGCGACGGCTTCCAGTTCATGGAGGTCCTGGCTTCGCGCAAGTACGCCGGCGGCGTGGTGCTGGTCTCGGGCATGGAGGCCCGGGTGATGAACTCGGCTTCGCTGATGGCGCGTTTTCACCGCCTGAATGTGCTGGCCTTGCTGAACAAGCCCGTCAGTGCGCCGGCCCTGGCTGCCGCGCTGGCGCAGCTGCTCTGAGTTCCGGCCACGCCGTCATGTCGACCTCTCCCGTGCGCGCCGCAGGGCCGCGCCGTCCCACCCTGCTCGTCGTCGACGATCAGATGCTGAACATCCAGGTGCTGCACCAGGTGTTCGGCGCCGATCACCAGGTGCTGATGGCCACCGGCGGTGCGCAAGCCGTGCAGATGTGCCGCGCCCACCTGCCCGACCTGGTGCTGCTGGATGTGGTGATGCCCGGGATGGGCGGCCACGAGGTCTGCCGTCGGCTCAAGGCCGACCCGCTGACGCGCGACATTCCGGTCGTCTTCGTCACCGCCCAGGACGACCCGGACATGGAGACCCGCGGGCTCGAACTGGGCGCCGTGGACTTCATCGTCAAGCCGATCAGCCCGGCCGTGGTGCGGGCGCGCGTCAAGACCCATCTGGGCTTTTCACGCACCAGCGCGCTGCTGGCGGCGACGCTGGAGTCCGCTGCCGCGGGCATCCTGGTGACGGACTTCAACGGCCGGGTCAGCCTCTTCAACGCGCCCTTTCTGGCGATGTGGAGCCTGACCGCGGAGACGATGGCCGCGTGCCGCGACGAGACGACGGTGTTCGACCTGTTGCAGGCGCGTGTGCTGCACCCCGAAACCCACCGCCTCGAACTCGACGCGGCGCTGGCGCGCGGCGAAGCCCCTGACCGCTTCGACGCCATCGAGCTGCCCGACGACCGCCACCTCGAGCGCCAGATCCGCCCCTTCCGCATCAACGGCCGCCAGGCCGGCCACGTCATCAGCTTTCGCGACGTCACCGAACACTGGCGTGCCGCCACGCAGCTGCGTGCGCTCAACGACACGCTCGAGGCGCGCATCGTGCACCGCACCAGCGAGCTGCAGGCCGCCGTGCAAAGCGCCGACACCGCCAACCGTGCCAAGAGCGCCTTCCTGTCGAACATGAGCCATGAGATCCGCACGCCGCTCAGCGGCGTGATCGGCATGGTCCACCTGGCGCTCAAGGCCGACCCCAACGAGCGCCAGCGCGAATGCCTGGAGCAGATCCAGTTCGCCGGCCAGCATCTGCTGGGCATCGTCAACGACATCCTCGACTTCTCCAAGATCGAAGCGGGCAAGCTGCAACTGGAAGAGACCGACTTCGTGCTCGCCGAGCTGCTGGCCGCCTTGGCCGGCCAGACGACTCCGGCCGCGCTGGACAAGGGCCTGAGCCTGGTCTTCCAGTGCGACGACGGTCTGGCCGAACGCTATCGCGGCGACGCCCTGCGCATCCACCAGGTGCTGCTGAACTTCGTCGGCAACGCCGTCAAGTTCAGCTGCCGGGGCGAGGTCCGGGTGCGAGCCATGGCGCCAGACGGTGCGGCGCCTGGCTGCGGCCTGCGCTTCGAGGTCAGCGACCAGGGACCCGGCCTGACGGCGGCCGACGCCGCCGGCCTGTTCCAGTCTTTCCACCAGGCCGATGCGTCGACGACGCGCCGCCATGGCGGCACCGGGCTGGGGCTCGCGATCTGCCGCCAGCTGGCCACGCTGATGGGTGGCGAAGTCGGCGTGCACAGCCAGCCCGGCGTCGGCAGCACCTTCTGGTTCAGCGTGCCGGTGTCCGTGGCCACCCAGGGCGTCGCCGTCGAACCCGCGGCGCCGGACCTGGCCGTGATCCGCGGCGCGCGTGTCCTCGTCGTCGACGACAACCTGCTCAACCAGCGTGTCGCTATGGACCTGCTTCAGGACCTCGGCGCCCAGGTCGACCTGGCCTCGAACGGCCAGCAAGCCGTCGAATGGCTGCAGCGGCAGGCCTTCGACTGCGTGCTGATGGACCTGCAGATGCCGGTGCTCGACGGCCTGCAGGCCACGCGGCTGATCAAGGCCATGCCCGCGGCCGCGGCCATCCCCGTGATCGCCGTGACGGCCAACGCCAGCGAGCACGACCGCCTGCGCTGCCTCGACGCCGGCATGGTCGACTTCATCGGCAAGCCCTTCAATCCTGCACACCTGTACGCCACGGTCGCCCGCTGGCTGGGCCAGGCGCGGCCCGTGGAGCCCGAGGCGCCGTCCTTCGACCTGGCGGTTCTGGCGCACAACGTGGCCGGCAACCCGCAGCGCATGCGCCGCTATGCCTCGATGTTCCAGGAGTCCATTGCGCAGACGCTGGCCGAGTTGCACGCCGCGCTGGAGCAGGGCGACCTGTGCGCGCTGGCCGATCTGGGGCATCGCCTGAAGGCTTCGGCGCGCATGGTGGGTGCGCTCGGCTTTGCCGATCGGTGCCAGGCGCTGGAGGACCTGCGCGAGCAGGGCTCGCTGCAGCAGGCCAGCACGATCGTCCAGGCGATGCCGGCGCTGCTGGAGCAGGCGTCGGCCCGCCTCGACGAGGAGTTCGCATGAACGCCGGGCGTCGCAACCTGAACGTGGTCCTGGCGCTGGGCGCCTCGTGTTGCGCGGCACTGCCGCTGCTGGGCGGACACCCGGGCGCGCTGGAGCTGATCGCGGCGCTGGGTGTGGCCGTTGCCAGCGGCCTGCTGGCCTGGCGCGCCGGCGGCCCTGTGGCCGTGGACCAGGTGCCGGCCGAGCCGGGCGCCGGAACCGGGCCGAACGAATCGCTTGCGCCCTTGCTGCAGGCGGTGCTGCCGGTCTGGCTTCAGCACGCCGGCAGCGTCAGAACCCAGACCGAAGAGGCGGTGCATCGGCTGGCGCAGAGCTTCGCGTCGATCACCGAGCAGTTCGAGGCCGCGGGCTTCAAGGGCACGAACGCAGCCGCGCTCGACCCCGACGAGACCACGATAAGCCTGCTCACGCTGTGCGAGCGCGAACTGCAGCCGCTGGTGGCTTCGATGAAGCACATCCTGGACGGCAAGGGTGTGCTCGTGTCCAGCGTGCACGAGCTGTCGCGCGCCACCACGGAGTTGCAGGACATGGCCAGCGGCGTCGGCCATATCGCCGCGCAGACCAACCTGCTGGCCATCAACGCCGCCATCGAGGCGGCCCGTGTCGGCGAGGCCGGCCGGGGTTTTGCCGTCATCGCCAAGGCGATCCGCGATCTGTCGCACGAGTCGGCAAAGACCGGCAAGCGCATCACGGAGCGCATGGCGCAGGTCGCGACGATCATGCACACCACGGCGCAGACCGCCGTCGACGCCACCGAACACGACCAGACCGCGATCGAGCTGTCGGCCAAGGTGATCGAGGACGTGCTGGCGCATGTGCGCGAAATCAGCGGCAAGTCCGAGACCATGCGCACGCAGGGCGGCGTCATCCGCGGCGAAATCGACAGCCTGATGATCGGCCTGCAGTTCCAGGACCGGGTGAGTCAGCTGATCACGGTGGTCGAAGCCGACATCGGCCGCATGAGCGAAGGGCTCGAACAGGCCCGGCCGCTGCCGCCGGCCCAGGTCTGGCTGGACGAGCTGCAGCAGCACTACACGATGCCCGACCAGCGCCGCAGCGCGGCGCCGGTGGCGGCCGTTCGCAGCGCCGCCGTGGCCGCCTGCGCCGCGCCCGCGCCTGCCGCCGCCCCCGCTGCGGCGACGGCCATCTTCTTCTAGATCACCGCAACGGACCTCCCATGGCCAAGACCATTCTGATCGTCGACGACTCGAGTTCGCTGCGAGTCCTGGTGAAGCTGGCGCTGGTGCGCGCGGGTTATGCCGTGATCGAAGCCGGCGACGGCAAGGCCGGCCTGGCGCAACTCGAGCAGGCGCCCAAGGTGCACCTGATCGTCAGCGACGTGAACATGCCGACGATGGACGGCATCACCTTCGTCAGCCAGCTCAAGCAACAGCTCAAGCACAAGTTCACGCCGGTGATCATGCTGACCACCGAGAACCAGGACGCCAAGATCCAGCAGGCGCGTGCCGCCGGAGCCAAGGCCTGGCTGACCAAGCCCTTCGATCCGGCGCAGCTGCTCGACGCCGTCTCGCGTCTGGTCCTGCCCTAGGCGCCGGCCATGCACCACGCCATCCCCGCCGCGGCGCTGCCGGCCGATCTGACCATCTGTTCGGTCGGCGAATGGGCGCCGCGCCTGCGCAGCTGTCTCGCCGCCGCCGACACGGCGGCCGGCGCCCCGCCGCTGTACCTGGACGCCGCCGCCGTCGAAGAGGTCGATGCCGCCGGCGTGCAGCTGCTGCTGGCGCTGTCCAACTCGCTGGGCCGTGAGCGGCTGCGGCTGGTGGCGCCGAGCACGGCGCTGATGCGGGCCTGCCGCGCACTGGGCGCCGAGCACCTGCTGGCCGAAGACCAGGCTCCCGAGGCCACGCCATGAGCCGCGTCCAGAGCGACCAGAGCTTCGTCGCCGAAGCGCTGCCGGCCTTCATCAGCGAGGCGCACGAGCAGATCGAAGCCCTCGAACAGCTGCTGCTGCAGCTCGAGGACGCGCCCGACGACAGCGAGCTGCTGGCGGCGCTGTTCCGCTGCGCGCACACCATCAAGGGTTCGGCCGGCGTCTTCGGCCTGGATGCGGTGGTGGCCTTCACGCACCATGTGGAGACGCTGCTGGAGCGGTTGCGCGCCGGCCAGTTGCGGCTCAGCCCGGCGCTGAGCACGCTGCTGCTGCTGAGCAACGACGAGATCCGCGCCCTGGTGCACGCCGCCGAACACGGCCAGGCCGAGGCGGACGATGTCCAGGCCGCGCGCGCGGCCATCGTCGCGCAGTTGCAGGCGGCCAGCGGCGATGCGCCCGCGCCGGCCTCGGCCGCGCCGCCCGGCGCCGCCGACGCGGCAGTCGCCGGCGCCCGGCGCTGGCAGGTGGCGGTGCGCTTCGGCCTCGAGACCTTTCGCAACGGCATGGACCCGTTGACCATCCTCGACTACGTGCGCGGCCTGGGCGTGGTGAGCGGCCTGAGCTGCGACAGCGCGGCGGTGCCGGCGCTCGACGCTGCCGACGGCGCCGAGGCCTTCGACGCCGAGAGCTGCCACCTCGGCTTCACGTTCTGCCTGGACACGGCGGCGCCGCGCGAGGACATCGAGCGCGCCTTCGCTTTCGTACGCGACGACTGCACGCTGGATCTGCGTGAAGCCGCCGCTGCCGTCGCCACGGCGCCGGCCGCGGCGACGGCAGCGCCGCAACGTACACGCGACGTGGCGGCGGCCGCCGCGCCGGCGGGCGAGGGCCGCTTCATCCGCGTCCACGCCGACCGCCTGGACGAGGTCATCAACCTGCTGGGCGAGCTCGTCATCGCCGGTGCCGGCGCGGCGATGCTGGCGCGCGAGACCCGCCAGCGCGGCCTGGTCGAGGTCACGCAGCGCATCACGCGACTGATCGAGGGCGTGCGCAACAACACGCTGCAGCTGCGCATGGTGCCGATCGGCGACACCTTCGCGCGCTTTCGCCGCGTCGTGCGCGACACCGCGTCCGAACTCGGCAAGGACGTGCTGCTGGAGCTGGCCGGCGGCGATACCGAGCTCGACAAGGCCGTGGTCGAGCGCATCGCCGACCCGCTGATGCACCTGGTGCGCAATGCCCTGGACCATGGGCTGGAAACGCCGGCGCAGCGGCTGGCCGCGGGCAAGCCGGCCCAGGGCCGGCTGAGCCTGAGCGCCTGCCACGAGTCGGGCAGCATCCTGATCCACATCCGCGATGACGGCCGCGGCATCCAGCGCGACAAGGTGCTGCAGCGCGCCTGGGATCGCGGGCTGGTCGAGCCCGGCGTCGAGCCGCCCGAGGACGAGATCCTGAAGCTGATCTTCGAGCCCGGTTTCTCCACCGCCGAGACCGTGACCAATCTCAGCGGCCGCGGCGTCGGCATGGACGTGGTGCGACGCAACATCGAGGCTTTGCGCGGCTCGGTGGCGATCACCAGCGAGGCCGGGCAGGGCTCGGCGATCGCGATCCGCCTGCCGCTGACGCTGGCCATCATCGACGGCTTCCTGGTCGGTGTCGGCCCGTCCAAGTTCATCTTCCCGCTCGACGCGGTGGTCGAGGTCATCGCGCAGCGGCGCACGACGACCACCGCCGACGCGAACGGACGCAGCTGCGTCGAGCTGCGCGGCCAGATGCTGCCGGTGGTCGACCTGCGCGCGCTGTACGCGCTGGATTCGGCGCGCTCCGAGCGCTGCAGCGTCGTCGTGCTGCGCCACGGCAGCAGCCGCTTCGGCGTGCAGGTCGACGCGCTGCTGGGCCAGCACCAGACCGTCATCAAGCCGCTGGGTCTGCTGGTGCGCAGCCTGCGCGGCATTTCGGGGTCTTCGATCCTGGGCACCGGCGAGGTCGCGCTGATCTTCGACGTCCAGGCGCTGGCTGAACTGGCCGTGGCCGGCAGGCCGCACGCGGCGCCCCGGCCCGCATCGCCCCTCTCCGAGGTCTGCACCGTGTCCGCAGACCCCTCCATTTCCGCTGACCCGGGTTCGCGCAGCCGCGTAGCGCCCGCCCACGCCACGCAACCGCAAAAGGCCTCCACGTGAAACTCGACAACATGAAGTTATCCGGCCGGCTTGCGCTCGGCTTCGGCACGGTGCTCGTTCTGATGGCAGCCGTGGCCTTCAACGGCTACCGCAGCCTGGAGTCCGTCAACGACGCGCTGATCGACATCACCCACGAGCGCATGCCCAAGCTGCTGGCGTCGGACGACTGGGAACGCGACGTCTACATCACCGGCCGCGCGATGCGCAACATCGTGATCCTGCCCGACGCGGCCGACGTGAAGAAGGAGCTGGCGACCTGGACCGAAGTGAACAAGGCCATCGACGCCAACATCGCCGGGTTCACGAAGACGGTGCGCAGCGATGCCGGCAAGGCCGCGCTGAAGGCGGCGCTCGACAAGCGCGCGGTCTACGCCGAATCGGAAGAGGCCTTCATGCGGCTGGCGGCGGCGGGCGACATCGCCGGTGCGCGCAAGGTCTTGCTCGACGGGGCGCGGGATCAGCTGGCGGCCTACGTCGACGCGATCCACAAGTTCTCCGCGCATCAGAAGGAGAGTGTCGAAGGCGCGGTCGTCGAAGCCGGCAGCACCGTCAGCCAGGCCCGCATGCTGACGTTCATCCTCGTCGGCCTGGCCATCACCCTCAGCGTCGCCGTGGCGCTGTGGCTGTCGCGCAGCCTGACGCGGCGCCTGGCCCAGTTGCTGGGCATCGCCCGCGGCGTGGCCGCCGGCAAGCTGGACAACGTCATCGACGCCGGCAGCGGTGACGAAATCGGCCAGGTGACGGCCGCGATGGGCCAGATGCAGACCGACCTGCTGGCACGCGAGACGGCCGACGCCGACTCGCGCGGGCAGATCGCCGCCGTCGGCAGGGCGCAGGCGGTGATCGAGTTCGCGCTCGACGGCACCGTGCTCGCGGCCAACGACAACTTCTGCAGCGCGCTGGGTTATGCCAGCCAGGAGATCGTCGGCAAGCACCACAGCCTGTTCGCCGAGCCGGCCTATGCCGCCAGCCCCGAGTACCGCCATTTCTGGGCCAAGCTCAACCGCGGCGAGTACGACGCCGGCCAGTACAAACGCATCGGCAAGGACGGCCGCGAGGTCTGGATCCAGGCCAGCTACAACCCGATCATCGACAAGGCCGGCAAGCCGATCAAGGTCGTCAAGTACGCCACCGTGATCACCGCCGACAAGCTGCGCGCCGCCGACTACGAAGGCCAGCTCAAGGCCATCGACAAGGCCCAGGCCGTGATCGAGTTCGGCATGGACGGCAAGGTGCTGCGCGCCAACGACAACTTCCTGCAGGTGCTCGGTTATTCGCTCTCCGACGTCGTCGGCCAGCACCATTCGATGTTCGTCGACGCCGCCGACCGCAACAGCGTGGACTACCGGCTGTTCTGGGAGAAGCTGGGCCGCGGCGAATACGACGCCGGCCAGTACAAGCGCATCGGCAAGGGCGGCAGGGAGTGCTTCATCCAGGCCAGCTACAACCCCATCCTGGACATGAACGGCAAGCCCTTCAAGGTGGTCAAGTACGCCACCGATGTCACCGCCGAGGTCAACGCCAGCCGCATGCTGCGCGAGGCCGTCGAGCAGACGCAGGTGGTGACGACCGCGGCCCGGCAGGGCGACCTCGGCAAGCGTGTGCCGCTGGAAGGCAAGAGCGGGCCGATCGAGTCGCTGTGTGCCGGCGTCAACGAGCTGGTCGATACCACCTCGGTGATCTTCACCGATGTCGGCCGCATCTTCGGCGCGCTGGCCGCCGGTGACCTGTCGCAGCGCGTGACCCGCGACTACGCCGGCACCTTCGACCAGGTCAAGCGCGATGCCAACGCCACGAGCGAGAAGCTGGCCGTGATCATCGAGGACGTCGGCCGCGTCTTCTCGGGCATGGCCGAGGGCGACCTGACCCAGCGCATCACGCGTGATGCCGAAGGCGTGTTCGACCAGGTCAAGCAGGACGCCAACACCAGCTCGGACAAGCTGGCCAGCATCATCGAAGAGGTGCGGGCCGCGGCCGGCGCGCTGACCGGCGCCGCCAACCAGGTCAGCGCGACCGCGCAGTCGCTGTCGCAGTCGGCCAGCGAGCAGGCCTCGTCGGTCGAGGAGACCACCTCGTCGGTGGACCTGATGTCGGCGTCGATCACGCAGAACAGCGACAACGCCCGCGTCACCGACAACATGGCCACCAAGGCCAGCAAGGAAGCGGCCGATGGCGGCCAGGCGGTGACGCAGACCGTCAGCGCGATGAAGCAGATCGCGCAGAAGATCGGCATCATCGACGACATCGCCTACCAGACCAATCTGCTGGCGCTGAACGCGGCGATCGAGGCCGCCCGTGCCGGCGAGCACGGCAAGGGCTTCGCGGTCGTCGCCGACGAGGTGCGCAAGCTCGCCGAGCGCAGCCAGGAAGCAGCCAAGGAGATCGGCGACCTGGCCGGCAACAGCGTGTCCACCGCCGAGCGCGCGGGCAAGCTGCTCGACGAGATCGTGCCGTCGATCCAGAAGACCTCCGAGCTGGTGCAGGAGATCGCCGCGGCCTCGCAGGAACAGAGCCAGACCGTCACCCAGATCGGCGGCGCGATGGGCCAGCTGAGCAAGGCCACGCAGCAGAACGCGTCGGCCTCCGAAGAGCTGGCGGCGACGTCGGAAGAACTCTCGGGCCAGGCCGAGCAGTTGCAGGAGGCGGTGGCCTTCTTCACGCTGGGCAGCGACGCGGCGCCGGCGGCACGTGGCCGCACCCCTGCGGCCCCCCTGGTCGAGCGGCGGGCGCCGAACTCGCCGCCGCGCGCCACGGCCAGGACCAGCGCCCCGGCAGCGCGGGTGGCCGCGGCCGCCGGCGCGCGCGGCAACTTCCGCCCGTATTGAGCGCCGCGCCATGAGCAAGCTCTCGACGCCGGCCACGGCCGGCAGCACGACCGCTGACGCAGCCGGACATGCGCCGGCCCAGTTCCTGACGTTCTGGCTGGGCGAGGAAGTCTTCGGCATGGACATCCGCAGCGTGCGCGAGATCATCCAGTGCGGCCCGATGACGGCGCTGCCCCTGATGCCGGGCTTCGTGCGCGGCGTCATCAACCTGCGGGGCGCGGTGGTGCCCGTGATCGACCTGAACGCCCGCTTCGGCCGGGCGCCGGCGGCCATCGGCAAGAAGAGCTGCATCGTCATCTTCGACACCGTCAAGAGCGGCGAGCGCACCGAGCTGGGCCTGCTGGTCGATTCGGTCAGCGAGGTGATCAAGATCGCAGCCGACCAGATCGAGCCGGCGCCCGACTTCGGTGGCGCCGTGCGCCGCGACTTCATCCGCGGCATGGGCAAGGTGGGCCCGCGTTTCATCATCCTGATCGAGCCCGACCGCGCGCTGGACGTGCACGAGATGGCCGGCCTGTGCGAATCGGCGCAAAGCGCGTTGGAGGCCTGAGGTGAGCGGCTTGAGCGATGGCACCTTCCGCGAGTTCGCTGCGCTGATGCACGCGGCGGTCGGGCTGTCGTTCAACGACAGCAAGAAGGCGCTGGTCTCGTCGCGCCTGACGCCGCGCCTGCGGCGCCTGGAGATCGAGGACTTCGACGCCTACCTGGCTCTGATCGCCGGCGACCCGCAGGGCGAGGAGTTCCAGACGGCGGTGGACCTGCTGACCACCAACGAGACCTACTTTTTTCGCGAACCGGCGCACTACGAACTGCTGCAGCGTGAGCTGCTGGCCGAGCGCCCGCGTACGCTGGCCGTCTGGAGCGCAGCCGCGTCCTTCGGCGACGAGGCCTACAGCACGGCGATGCTGCTGGCCGACTTGCAACAGCAGGGCTCGATCGGCGCCGACTGGACCATTCTGGGGACCGACATCAGCGACCGCGTGCTACGCAGCGCTTGCGCTGCGGTTTACCCGCAGGAACGGCTGCGCGACGTCACGCCGCAGCGCCTGAAACGTTATTGCCTGCGCGGCGAGGGCGAGTCCGAAGGTCTGGTGCAGATGCACCCGAAACTCAGCGAGCGCGTGCGCTTCGGCCAGCTGAACCTGTGCCAGCCGATCGAGACGATAGGCCCCTTCGACGTCGTGTTCCTGCGCAACGTGCTGATCTACTTCGACGCCGAGACCAAACGTGCGGTGGTCGACCGCGTGCTGACGCAGCTGCGCCCGGGCGGCCTGTTCTTCACGGGCACGGCCGAAGGCCGCGTGTCCTGCGCCACGCCGCTGCAGGCGCTGGCGCCCGGCGCCTTCCGCAAGGCCCTGGCCGCATGACCGTCGTGAGCGCCGTGAGCGCCGTCGTCCACACGCTGCACCCCGGCGACCTGGCCTTCGCCACCCAGGGCGAGCGGCTGGACACGCTGCTCGGCTCGTGCGTGGCCATCGTGCTGACCGACCCGCGCCGCACCGTCGGCGTGATGTGCCACATCGTGCACGCGCGCCCGGCCTCCGGCGCCCGGCCGCCCAGCACGGCTTACGCCGGCGTCGCCCTGGCCGGCATGTACCAGCTGTTGCGCGCCCATTCCATCGCGCCCAAGCTGTGCGAGGCCTATGTCTACGGCGGCGGCAACATGTTTCCCGATCTGGTCCAGGCCACGAGCGTCGGCGACGACAACGCGCGGTGGGCGCTGAACGCGCTGGCGGCCGACGGCATCCCGGTGCTGGCGCACGATCTCGGCGGCGCGGTCTACCGCCGCCTGCGCTGGACCGTCGGCCACGCGGCGCCGCAGGTCAGCGCGGTCGCGATATGAGTGCCGCCTGAGCCATGGCGATCAAGGTCTACGTCGTCGACGACTCGGCCGTGGTGCGGCAGGCCTTGATGCACCTGCTGCAGGGCGATCCCGACATCGTGCTGATGGGCAGCGCGCCCAACGCCTTGATCGCCGCGCCCGTGATCAGCCGCACGCCGCCCGACGTGCTGCTGCTGGACATCGAGATGCCGGGCATGGACGGCCTGACCTTTCTGCGCCAGCTGATGGCGACGACGCCGATTCCCACCGTCATCTGCTCGACGCTGAGCACGCAGGGCAGCCAGGTGGCGCTGGAAGCGCTGGCCGCCGGCGCGGTCGCGGTGGTAGCCAAGCCGCGGCTGGGGCTCAAGCAGTATCTCGAGGACTCGCGGCGCGAGCTGGTGCAGGTGCTGAAGCAGGCGGCGCGCACGCGTCCGCGCGTCGTGGCGTCGGCGCGAGCCGCAGCGCACGCGGCCCCGCGCCCGGCGCCGGCCGGTCGCCACGGCCTGGCGGTGAACAAGCCGGTGCTGATCGGCAGCTCGACCGGCGGGACCCAGGCCATCGAGGCGGTGCTGATGGGCCTGCCCGCCGACGGTCCGGGCATCGCCATCGTGCTGCACATGCCCGAGAAGTTCACCGAGATGTACGCGCAGCGGCTGGACGGCTGCTGCGCGATGCGGGTGCGCGAGGCGCGCGACGGCGACCGCCTCGAGCGCGGCCTGGTGCTGATCGCGCCCGGCGGCCTGCACCTGCAGTTGCGCAAGGCCGGCGGCCAGTACTTCGCGGTCGTGGCCGATGGCCCGCCGGTCAACCGGCACAAACCGTCGGTGGACGTGTTGTTCCGCTCGGCCGCCGAATGCGCCGGCGGCGACGCGCTGGCGATCCTGCTCACCGGCATGGGCGACGACGGTGCCCGCGGCATGAAGCTGCTGCATGGGCTCGGCGCGCGCACGCTGGCCCAGGACGAAGCCAGTTGCGTCGTCTTCGGCATGCCGATGGAGGCCATCCGTCTGGGCGCGGCCGACCAGGTGCTGGCGCTGTCGAAGATGGCCGGCGCGATCTGCGATTTCGACGCCCGAGGCTGAGCGGGTGGCCCGCTACACTCGCCGCACCGTGCCTCTAGCCGAGCGTTCCTACACCACGATCGAAGTTTCCAGGCGGCTGGGCGTGTCGCTGCAGACCGTTCAACGCTGGGTCGATTCCGGCCATCTGAAAGCCTGGAAGACGCTGGGCGGACACCGGCGCATCGATGCCGCCAGCGCCGAGCGTCTGTTCGCCGAGCGTGCAGCCGGTGCGACGCCCGTGGTGGTCGTGATCGACAACCAGCCGGGCGCGCGCGAAGAACTGGTGGAACTGGTGCGTCAGGCGCTGCCGGACGCCCAGGTGGCAGCGGTCGAAGACGGATTCCGGGGCTTGGTCGCGATCGGCCGGGCCGCCCCCGACATCGTCGTCACCGACATCCAGGTGGCGCACATGGACGGCTTCGAGATGCTGCGAAGTCTGGTCGGCGCCAGTGGGCCCCAGCCGCCGGCTTTCATTGCCGTCACGGCGCTGTCGGATGCCGAACTGGCCGCGCTCGGCCCGCTGCCAGGCCAGGTGCTGCTGTTCCAGAAGCCGCCGGATCCCGGCCGCTTCATCGCCGCGCTGCAGGACAGCGCGAGCCGCGTTCAGGCCCGGGACGAGGCGGCGGTGGGCACTACCGCTGCCGAGACCCGCAAGCCGCGTGGGCGGCACGTGCGCAAGAGCGGCTGAGCCGTGTGCGCGGGTGCCGTCGGCCGACGATGGCCGACGACGGCCGGCCGCTCACACCACGCGCAGCACCACCATCGTCTGGTTCAGCAGCTGGTAGGCGATCTCGCCGAAGGTGGCCGGCCCCTGGACGCCGCCGATGGCCTTGCCCTCGAGTTCGCCGAACAGGAAGTTGAGCACGCAGTTGCAGGCCAGCACCGCGCCGTCCAGGTCCTGCGCCGCGAGCCGGCTGCGGAAGGCCTCGGCGTAGTCGGCGATCGGGCGCGCGACGCGGTAGTCCACGCCCGGGAACACCGGCGCGTACAGCTGCACCAGGCCGCCGGCGGCCGGCACGCGTTGCAGCGAGGCGTTGATGCGTGCACCGGCGAAGTCGCCCACCAGCGGCAGCTGGCCGTGTTCCAGCCCGCGCGAGCGCAGGTAGGAGGCGAAGTTGACGCGCTCGCCGTTGACGCGGCAGGTCTCGACCTCGAAGCTGGTGTCGTCGAAGCGCAGCACGTCGCCGTCGTCGGGCTCGAACAGGTTGACGATGTCGATGCAGGCCAGCTTGTCGGCGGGCAGCTTCAGGTAGGCGACGACCGCGCGGTCCTCGTGGCGCGTGCCGGTGCTGCCTTCGTAGACCGTGGGCCTGACGCTGCCGATCTCGCTGACGTGGCAGCCGGCGATCCAGCCGACGGTGGGTTTGACGAAGGCGTCCTCGTAGCTGGCCGCTTCGGCGGCGAAACGCTGGTGGGCGCGGCTGCCGCCCGGGATGATCGTGATCGACACGCCGTTGTCCGGCGCATGGCCGGCGATGCCTGCCAGCTCGTCGGCGCCATAGCTGGCGAAGCTGACCTCGCCCAGCGGCGCCAGGTCGGTGACGAAGACGTGCTGCGCGTCGGACACCGTGCCGCCCTGGTTCAGCATGAAGTAGGGGATGGAGCCGCCGATCCAGCGGCCCGGCGGCAGCGCGCGCAGCGCGGCGTCGGTGCCGGCCACGCACAGCGCTGCGCCGGTGCGGATCAGGTCGCAGGCGGTCTGCAGTGAAACGAGTTGGTTCATCGTGTCCTCAGACGGCGGTGAGTTGCTGGACCTCGGCCGGGAGGATGCGCTCCCACTTGCTGAAGAAGGCGTGCATGTCGGCGATCTTGGTGCTCACCGGATCGGCGCTGCGCTCGATGCGCTTGCACAGCAGCTGGGTGCCCAGGTGCTGCGTCTTGATGCGCGTGATGGCGCCGTCGGCAAGCCGCCGCCAGCAGGGATGGTTCAGGTCGGGAAGGGCCATGCTGTCTCCATGCGGCGCGCCGGCGCCGGGTCGTGGGCCCCGCGACAACGGGCGGGGCTGCGCCCATTAAGCCAGCCTGCGCTGCCGATAGTGACAACAATGCGCTTGAAAAGCGCAAAAATGAGCATTAGGCGCTAAAAATGAGCCTCTTCAGCTGATGCCGTATTCCTGCAGCTTGTAGAGCAGGGCGCGCCGGCTGATGCCCAGCCCGGCGGCGGTGCGCGCGCGGTTGCCCTGGTGGCGCGTCAGCGCGCGACGTATGACCTCGGCCTCGAAGTCGCCGACCTGCACCCGTAGCGGCCGGTCTTCGCCGGCCGTCGTCGGCGCCGGCTCGACCTCGCTGCTGCCGGCGCGCTGGCGGCGCACGTTGTCGGGCAGGTCCTCGGGCAGGATCTGGTTGGAGGTCGTCATCACGACCGCCCGCTCGACGGCGTTCGCCAGTTCGCGCACGTTGCCCGGCCAGTCGTAGCTGGACAGGCACTTCAGCGCCGCCGGGTCGAAGCCGCGCAGCTCGACGCCGTTCTCGGCGCAGAAGCGGTCGAGGAAGTGGTTGGCCAGCAGGATCACGTCCTCGGGCCGCTCGCGCAGCGGGAGCGTGCGCAGCGAAACCACGTTCAGGCGGAAGAACAGGTCCTGGCGGAACGTGCCCTCGCGCACCATGGCCTCGAGGTCGCGGTTGGTGGCGGCGACGATGCGCACGTCCACCTTCACCGGTTTGCTGCCGCCGACACGCTCGAACTCGCGCTCCTGCAGCACACGCAGCAGCTTGACCTGCAGCGCTGGCGTGATCTCGCCGATCTCGTCGAGGAACAGCGTGCCGTGTTCGGCCATCTCGAAGCGCCCGCGGCGCTGCGCGGTGGCGCCGGTGAACGCGCCCCTCTCGCAGCCGAAGAACTCGGTCTCGAGCAGGGTCTCGGGGATGGCGGCGCAGTTCACCTTGACGAAGGGGCCGGCGGCGCGCGGCGACCAGTAGTGCAGCGCCGACGCGAACAGTTCCTTGCCGGTGCCGCTCTCGCCGTGCACCAGCACCGTGGCCTGGCTGCGCGCGACCTTGGCGACGGTCTGCTTCAGGCTGACCATCTGCGGGCAGTTGGTCAGGATGGCCTCGGAGCCCAGGCGCTCGGACAGCTCGCGCCGCAGCGAGGCGTTCTCCTCGCGCATCGAGCGGATGTCCAGCGCGCGCTTGACGAGCACGCGGATCTCGTCGAGGTCGAAGGGCTTGATGACGTAGTCGAAGGCGCCGTCCTTGATCGCACGCACCGCGGTGCCGACTTCGGCGAACGCGGTCATCAGGATCACCGAGGCCTTGCGGTCTATGCCCATGATGGCCGACAGCGCCTCCAGCCCGCTCATGCGCGGCATGCGGATGTCCATCAGCACGACGTCGGGGCGCTCGCGGCGGTAGGCCTCGACGGCCTCGGCGCCGTCGCAGGCGGTGACGACGCGCAGGCCCTCCTTGCCGAGCACGGCGGCGAGCATGCGCCGGATCGCCTCGTCGTCGTCGCAGACGATGGCGGTGGGGTGGTCGGGTGTCATGGCGCGGGGTCGCTCGTTTGGTCGGGGCGGGGGCAGCGTATCGGAAGACGGATCTCCACAGTGGTGCCCTCGCCGATGTGGCTGTCGATGCTGATCGTGCCGGCGTGGGCGTCGACGATGCGGTGCACCATCGCCAGCCCGAGGCCGGTGCCCGAAGCCTTGGTCGAGAAGAAGGGGTCGAAGACCTTGGCCAGGTTCTCCGGCGAGATGCCGACGCCGTCGTCGCACACGGCGATGCTGACCAGCCCGGCGTCGACCGCGGCCACCGCGATCTCGACGTGGCCGCCCTGCGGCAGCGCCTGTATGGCGTTGATCAGCAGGTTCAGGATCGCCTGCTTCAGCGCCTCGCGGTCGCCTTCGATGCCGGGCAGCCCGGGCTCGAGCTTCACCGCCACCTGCGCGTCGGAGCGGCCGCGCGCGAGGAAGGCGGTCTCGCGCACGAGTTCGCCGATGTCGATGCTGTCGATCTGCGGCGGCCGCGGCCGGCCGAAGGCGAGCAGCTCGCCGACGATGTGGTTCAGGCTGTCGACCTCGCGGATGATCAGCGGCCCGTAGTGGCGCCATTCCTCGATCGACTCGCAGTCCTGCAGGTACTGCAGGAAGCCGCGGATCGAGGTCAGCGGGTTGCGGATCTCGTGCGCGATGCCGGCCGTCAGCTCGCCGAGCGCGGCCAGGCGGTCGGCGCGCATCACCTGCACCATCAGCCGGTCGCGCTCGCTGACGTCCTTCAGCACGACGACGGCGCCGATCGGGCGGCCGTCGCCGTCGCGCAGCACGCTGGCCGAGGCGTCGACCTTGAAGGTGTGCTCGCCGCGTGTCAGCTCGACGGCGACGCCGACGTTGGTGCGGCCACTGTCCAGCGTGTCCAGCAGCGCGCTGTGCGTCCGGTTGCTGGTGAACAGGTCGCGGTACGGGCGGCCCAGCGCCTGCTCGGCCGTGACCTCGTAGAGCTTTTGCGCCGCCGGGTTGATCGCGGTGACGACGCCACGGTGGTCGACGGCGACGATGCCGTCGGCGACGCTGGACAGGATGTTCTCGGTCAGCGAGCGTGCGTCCAGCAGCGCCTTGGCCATGCCGTTGATCGCATCGACGACGACGCCGAGCTCGTCGCGCAGCGGCGGGATGCGATAGCGCAGGTCGGTCTCCATCGCCTCCAGCCCGTCGACGACGACGTCGACCTCGCGCGCGAGCCGGTGCGACATCACCCAGACCAGCACGAAGGCGACGCCGAAGCCGAAGAGCGCGGTCGCGACCGCGGCCAGGTAGGTCAGGCGCTGCTGCAGGCCGATGGCCTCGGTGGTCTCGTTGGCCCAGACGTAGCCGATGACCTGGCCCTTGCGCTCGATCGGCCGCATCGCGTTCAGGATCGAGCCGCGCACCAGGCTGCCTTCGGTGACACGCGGCTGGTTCAGCGCCATCACCTCGCGCCCGGGGTGGTCGGCGGGGATCGATCGCCCGATCGTGTAGGCGTAGTCGCGGCTCGGGCCGTAGGTGACGATGGCGTCGAGCCGGCGCACGTAGTAGCCCACGCCGATGCCGGGCTCGGCCGCGGCGACGCGGTCGGTCAGCGGCGTCAGGCGCTCGGACAGGCGGCGGATCGCGGCTTCGCGGTTGTCCCAGCCGCCGGGCACGCCGGCCAGGTAGGCATCGAAGCCGGGGCCGAGCTCGGAGTCGAGGATGCGCGTGATCGCGTAGAGCTTCTTCTCCTTCTCCACCAGCACCGCGCCGCGCTCCTGGTAGACGAGCGCGATCGCGACGCCTGCGATCGGCAGTGCCACCACCACCAGCGAGGTCGCGATCAACCGGTTGCGCAGCGTGTGAAAGGGCTGCAGGAACTCCTGCACCCGGTGGTGCCGGGGCCTGGGGTTCCCGGCGCGTCGCGCGTGCGCGGGATCGGTTGTCGTCATTCGCTTGCCTCGGCTACGGGCCGCATTGTCGGTGGCCTTGGCGGGTCGTGCCGAAAGGTATGGCGCTCCGGGTGTGCAGTTCTTTGCGCAGCTGCGCAGTGGTTTTCACATGGGTACCTGTTACTCAATTACGAATTGCAGATGAAACCCTTTAAAAACAACGGCTTGGGTATTTGGCACGGCCTTTGCGGAAAAGGCTCGCTCCCTCAGGATTTCGAGGGTGTTCACGGAAAGTCCCCAAGATGCTTCGCCGCCCAATAGGTTGCGGAGCGCATACCGGAGAACCAAGACAATGTCCAAAGTAACCGCTCTCGCGGATGCCGTCGCCCGAATCCCGGACGGTGCCACGCTGATGATCGGCGGCTTCATGGGGGTCGGCTCACCGCACCGCCTGATCGACGAACTCGTCCGCCAAGGCAAGCGTGATCTGACCGTCATCGCCAACGACACGGCGCGCAAAGGTGTCGACATCGGCAAGCTGATCGCCGCCGGCGCCGTCAAGAAGCTGGTCGCCTCGCACATCGGCCTGAACCCCGAGACCCAGCAACGCATGATCGCCGGCGAGATCGAGGTCGAGCTCGTGCCGCAGGGCACGCTGGCCGAGCGCATCCGCGCCGGCGGCACCGGTCTGGGCGGCGTGCTCACGCCCACCGGCGTCGGCACCGTGGTCGCCGAAGGCAAGCAGACCCTCGAGGTTCAGGGCCGGACCTTCCTCGTCGAGACGCCGCTGCGCGCCGACTTCGCGCTCGTCGCCGCCTGGCGCGCCGACTACATCGGCAACCTCCAGTACGAGCTCACGGCTCGCAACTTCAACCCGGTGATGGCGATGGCCGCCGACCACGTGATCGCCGAAGCCGGCGAGATCGTGCCGGTCGGGATGATCGCCCCGGACCACGTGGAGACCGTCTCCGTGGTCGTCGACACCCTCGTGGCCAAGGAGGCCTGACATGGACGACAAGACCCTCATCGCCAAGCGCGTGGCCCAGGAACTCAAGAGCGGCCAGCTCGTCAACCTGGGCATCGGCCTGCCGACGCTGGTGGCGCGCTACCTGCCCACGGGCGTCAACGTCTTCTTCCAGTCGGAGAACGGCGTCATCGGCATGACGCCGCTGCCCGAACCCGGCATGGCGGCCGATGCGCTGACCGACGCCGGCGGCACGCCCACCAGCATCGTGCCTGGCGCCGCGGCCTTCGACAGCGTCGCCTCCTTCGGCTTCATCCGCGGCGGCCACCTCGACGTCACCGTGCTCGGCGGCCTGCAGATCGACGAAGCCGGCCAGCTCGCCAACTGGATGGTGCCGGGCAAGATGGTCCCGGGCATGGGCGGCGCGATGGACCTGGTGAGCGGCGCCAAGCGCGTGATCGTCGCCATGACGCACACCGCCAAGGGCGAGCCCAAGATCATCGAGCGCTGCTTCCTGCCGCTGACCTCGGTGCGCCGCATCGACCTGATCGTCACCGAAATGGCGGTCATCGAGCCCACCGCCGAAGGCCTGGTGCTGCGCGAAGTCGCGCCCGGCTTCACCGTCAAGGACGTCGTCGCCGCCACCGCGGCCCGCCTCATCGTGCCGGGCACCGTCACGACGATGGCCATCGACGCCTGAGTGCCCTCTCTCCCCAGGAAGACAACCATGTCAGCAGTTCTCGACAAAAACGGGATTCCCCAGAACGACGCCGACGGCCCCCGCGGCCTCGCACGCCTGGCCTACGCCTTCACCGGCTGGGCCGAGAAGTGGTTCCCCGACGCCTTCGTCTTCGTCATCCTGACGCTGTTTGCCGTCGTCGCCGGCGACCTGTTCATCGGCGCCTCGCCGCTGGCCATCGCCAAGGGCTTCGGTGACGGCTTCTGGTCGCTGATCCCGTTCACGATGCAGATGGCGATGGTCGCCATCGCCGGCTACGTCGTCGCCGCGTCGCCGCCGTGCACGCGCCTCATCGACCGCCTGGCGGCGGTGCCCAAGACCGGCCGCGGCGCCATCGCCTGGGTCGCGACGATCTCGATGATCGCGTCGATGTTCAACTGGGCGCTGAGCCTGGTGCTCGGCGGCCTGCTGGTGCGCGCCCTGGCGCGGCGCTCCAACCTGCACATGGACTACCGCGCCGCCGGCGCCGCGGCCTACCTCGGCCTGGGCGCGACCTGGGCGCTGGGTCTGTCCTCGTCCTCGGCGATGCTGCAGGCCAACCCGGCCTCGCTGCCCAAGTCGATCTCGGACATCAGCGGCGTGATCCCGCTGTCGGAAACGATCTTCCTGCCGCAGTCGATCGTGATGTGCGTGATCATCATGGCCTGCACGATCACGGTGGCCTACTTCTCGGCACCGCGCGGCGCCACCGTCAAGACCGCCCAGGACATGGGTTGCGACGTGTCGGCCGACGCCAAGGTCGAAGAGACCGCCGGCCGCCCGGGCGACTGGTTCGAGTTCTCGCCGATCCTGCCGATCCTGGTCGTGCTGCTGGCCGCCGGCTTCATCTGGACCGAGTTCCAGGCCAAGAGCCCGCTCAACGTCATCTCGAACCTGAACACCTACAACTTCGTGTTCCTGATGATCGGCCTGCTGCTGCACCGCAACATCCGCTCCTTCCTGAAGGCGGTGGCCAAGGCGGTGCCGACGACGGCCGGGGTGCTGATCCAGTTCCCGTTCTACGGCGCCATCGCCGCGATCCTGACGCACGTCACCGGGACCGACGGCGTCTCGATCTCGCACCACATCTCCGAGCTCTTCGTCTCGATCGCCAACGAGCACACCTTCCCGGTCGTGATCGGCATCTACTCGGCGATCCTCGGCTTCCTGGTGCCCTCGGGCGGCGGCAAGTGGATCATCGAAGCGCCCTACGTGCTGCAGGCCGCCAAGGACCTTCACGCCCACATGGGCTGGGCGGTCCAGGTCTACAACGCCGCTGAAGCGCTGCCCAACCTGATCAACCCGTTCTGGATGCTGCCGCTGCTCGGTGTGCTCGGCCTGCGTGCCCGCGACATCGTCGGGTTCTGCTTCACGCAGCTGATCTTCAACGCACCGCTCGTGATGTTCCTTCTCTGGGGACTGGCCCTGACGCTGTAAGGCGTCGCGGACGGGGGGCCGGCCGCGAACCGGCCCCCCGCCTTTCAAACCCCGGATTCCTTCCTACCGACCACCGCCGTCAGCGCCCCGCAGCCGAGAACCCGTTCGGCGCGGCACTGCCGGCCAGGAGATTCAAGACATGACCGACATCGTCATCGCTTCCGCCGCCCGCACCGCGATCGGCTCCTTCAACGGCTCGCTGGCTTCGCTCGAAGCCGCCGATCTGGGCATCGTCGCGATCCGCGCCGCGCTCGAACGGGCCGGCGTCGAACCCGGCGCCGTCGACGAGGTGATCCTCGGCCAGGTGCTGACCGCCGGCCAGGCGCAGAACCCGGCGCGCCGCGCCGCCATCGGCGCCGGCATCCCGCAGGAAGCCACCGCCTTCGGCATCAACCAGGTCTGCGGCTCGGGGCTGCGCGCGGTCGCGCTCGGCGCCCAGCAGATCGCCTGCGGCGACGCCCGCGTGATCGTCGCCGGCGGCATGGAGAGCATGAGCCGCGCGCGCCACGTCGCCCACCTGCGCAACGGCGTCAAGATGGGCCCGCTCGAGTTCGTCGACAGCATGATCCTGGACGCGCTCACCGACGCCTTCCACGGCTACCACATGGGCATCACGGCCGAGAACATCGCCCGCCAGTTCGGCATCACGCGCGAAGAGCAGGACGCCTTCGCGGTGGCTTCGCAGAACAAGGCCGAGGCGGCGCAGAAGGCGGGCCGCTTCGCCGCCGAGATCGTGCCGGTGACGATCAAGTCGAAGAAGGGTGACACCGTCTTCGATCAGGACGAGTTCGTGCGCCACGGCGCCACGCTCGAAGCCCTGGCCAAGCTGCGCCCGGCCTTCGACAAGGCCGGCAGCGTGACCGCCGGCAACGCCTCGGGCATCAACGACGGCGCCGCCGCCCTGGTGCTGATGACGGCCGCCGACGCCGCCGCACGCGGCATCAAGCCGCTGGCGCACATCAAGTCCTGGGCCACCGCCGGCGTCGACCCGCAGATCATGGGCACCGGCCCGATCCCGGCGTCGCGCAAGGCGCTGGCCAAGGCCGGCTGGACCGTCGCCGACCTCGACCTGGTCGAAGCCAACGAGGCCTTCGCGGTGCAGGCGATCTCGGTCGCGCGCCAGCTTGACCTTGATCCCACCAGGGTCAACGTCAACGGCGGCGCGATCGCGCTCGGCCACCCGGTGGGTGCGTCCGGCGCGCGCGTGCTGATCACGCTGCTGCACGAAATGCAGCGCCGCGAGGCCCGCAAGGGGCTGGCGACGCTGTGCATCGGCGGCGGTATGGGCGTCGCGCTCTGCGTCGAACGTGCCTGAAATGTGAGGCGTTGACGTTTCGTCGCTTGCCGCCCACACCGCGGCGGGCGGCGATCGGTTATATATCGCCGCTTCCGGTATGCGGGTTTACGTGCACCCGCTGCTTGACCCCGGATCGCCCGCAGGCTGACAGGAGTGTCGTCATGCCGCGCGTTTGTCCCGAGATGGGCGCCCTTCCCAGCAGGCGATACGCACGATCTCATCCGACCCCCTTGCGGAGTCCGGCCTGCGGGCTGCCCCTGTTCGAAAGTTTTTCCATGCCCATCTCCTCGCCGCTCACGCTCGTCGTCAACTGCGGCTCCTCATCCCTGAAGTTCGCGCTGTTCGACCCGGCCGAGCCCGCCGCCCTGATCAGCGGCCTGGCCGAATGCCTGGACGCGCCCGACGCGCGCATCCGCTTCGACGCCGACGGTGAACGCATCACCACCCAACTCGACGGCGGCGGCCACCGCCAGGCGCTGGACGCGCTGCTGGCCTTCGTCGGCGCACGCGGCCTGCTCGAGCGCATCGCCGCCGTCGGCCACCGCGTCGTGCACGGCGGCGAACGTTTCACGCGTTCGGTCGAGATCACGCCCGAGGTCCTGCAGGACATCGAAGCCTGCTCGGCGCTGGCGCCGCTGCACAACCCGGCCAACCTGATCGGCATCCGCGCCGCGATCGCGGCGCTGCCGCAGGCGCGCCAGGTGGCGGTGTTCGACACCGCCTTCCACCAGACCATGCCGCGCGAGGCCTACCTGTACGCGCTGCCGCAGCAGTACCGGCGTGAACTCGGCGTGCGCCGCTACGGCTTCCACGGCACCTCGCACCGCTACGTCGCCGGCCGCGCGATCGAGCAGCTCGAGCTCGACCCGCAGGACAACGGCCTGGTCATCCTGCACCTGGGCAACGGCGCCTCGGCGACCGCGATCCGCAACGGCGTGAGCGTCGACACCTCGATGGGCCTGACCCCGGTCGAAGGCCTGGTGATGGGCACGCGTTCGGGCGACGTCGACGCCGGCGCGCTGCTCTACATCGCGCGCCGCGCCGGGCTCGACCTGGACGGCGTGGATGCGCTGGTCAACAAGAAGAGCGGCCTGCTCGGCCTGTCCGAGCTGTCCAACGACTGCCGCACGCTGGAAGCGGCGGCCGCCGAAGGCCACGAAGGCGCCCAGGCGGCGCTGGAGGTCTTCACCTACCGCATCGCCAAGACCGTCGGCGCGCTGGCGACGGCGCTGCCGCGCCTGGACGCCGTCGTGTTCACCGGCGGCATCGGCGAGAACTCGGCGACGGTGCGTGCCGCGGTGCTCAAGCGCCTGGCGATCTTCGGCCTGGACGTCGACGAGGAGCGCAACCGCGTGACACGCGGCGGCGCCACCGGCGTCGTCAGCCGATCCCACAAGCCCAGCGCGCTGGTCGTTCCCACCGACGAGGAAGGCACGATCGCCCGCGACACCGCGGCCATCGCCTTCGGCGGCGCTGCCGCTTCCTCCGAGATGGAGGCCGCGTGATGACCCCCGCCCGTTCCGCCCGCCTGCTCTACGTCGTCCCGACCGAACCCGGTTTCGGTGTCTCCTCGATCGCGCTCGGCCTGGTGCGTGCGCTCCAGGTCGCCGGCGCCAAGGTCGCCTTCGTCAAGCCGATCGCCGACCCCGACCTCGCCGGCGATGGCCGCGACCGTTCGGTCGTGTTCGCGCGCCAGATCTTCGGTTTCGAGGTGCCGGACGCGATCACGCTCGACAAGGCCGAGACGATGACGCGTGCCGGTGACATCGACACCCTGCTCGAGGACGTGGTCGCGCTGGTGCACGCCGCGTCCGAGGGCGTCGACATCGTCGTCGTCGAAGGCGCCGCGCCGGCCGACGGCCATCCGCTCGTCACCGACCTCGACCTCGCCGTGGCCAAGGCGCTGCGCGCCGACGTCATCCCGGTGGTGCCCGGCGCTGTCGACAGCATCCCCGCGCTCGGCGACCGCATCGCCGACGTGCTGCACCGCTTCGGCCGCGACGGCGCGACGCCGGTCGGCGTCGTCGTCGCGCGTGCGCCCGAGGACCTGGCCGCCGACGCGGTGGCCGGCACCGCGGCCGCGCCGCTGCTGGGCATCGTGCCGGAGAACGCGGCGATGGCCGCACCGCGCCTGTCCGACGTCGTCGAGGATCTGGGCTTCGAGATCGTCGAAGCCGGCGACCTGGCCGGCGCCCGCGTGCAGGACGTCGTCGTCGCCGCACGCAGCCCCGAGCACCTGGTCGGGCGCCTGGGCCCCGGCACGCTGGTCGTGACCCCGGGCGACCGCTCCGACGTCGTGCTGACGACGAGCTTCGCCAAGGCCACCGGCATGCCGATCGCCGGCATCTTGCTGACCTGCGGCGCTGAACTGGCGCCGTCGCTGAAGAGCTTCCTCGAGCCGCGCCGCGCCGGGCTCAACATCCTGCGCACGGACCTCCAGACCTACGAGGCCGCAACGCAGCTGGCGGCGCTGGACCGGCGCGTGCGCATCGACGACGTCGAGCGCATGGACCGTCTGGTGCAGCACGCCGCCGAACACCTGGACGTCTCCGGCTTCGCCGCCGTGCCGGGCGATCTGCGCGCGCGCACGATGACGCCGCCGATGTTCCGCCACGCGCTGATCCGCTCGGCGCGTTCGGCGCAGCGCCGCATCGTGCTGCCCGAAGGTGACGAGCCGCGCACGCTGGCAGCGGCCGCGATCTGCGCGCGCAAGGGCATCGCCCACTGCGTGCTGCTGGGTTCGCCCGAGACCGTGCGTGCCGCCGCGGCGCTGCACGGCATCGAGCTGCCGCAGGACGTCGAGATCCTCGACCCGGACGTGGTGCGCGAGCGCTACGTTGCGCCGATGGTCGAGCTGCGCAAGTCCAAGGGCCTGACGCCGCAGCAGGCGACGGCGCAGCTGGAGGACACCGTCGTGCTCGGCACGATGATGCTGGCCACCGGCGACGTCGACGGCCTGGTCTCGGGCGCGGTGCACACCACCGCCAGCACCGTGCGGCCGGCACTGCAGCTGATCAAGACGGCCCCGGGTTCGTCCATCGTCTCGTCGGTGTTCTTCATGCTGATGCCCGACCAGGTGCTGGTCTACGGCGACTGCGCGATCAACCCCGACCCGAGCGCCGACGAACTGGCCGAGATCGCGATCCAGTCGGCCGACAGCGCCGCGGCCTTCGGCATCGAGCCGCGGGTCGCGATGATCTCGTACTCGACCGGCGCGTCGGGCACGGGTGTCGACGTCGACAAGGTGCGCGAAGCCACGCGCCTGGTGCGCGAGCGCCGTCCGGAACTGGCCGTCGACGGCCCGATCCAGTACGACGCGGCCTCGGTCGAGAGCGTCGGCCGCCAGAAGGCGCCGAACTCGCCGGTCGCCGGCCGTGCCAACGTCTTCGTGTTCCCCGACCTGAACACCGGCAACACCACCTACAAGGCGGTGCAGCGCTCGGCGGGCGTGATCTCGGTGGGACCGATGCTGCAGGGCCTGCGCAAGCCGGTGAACGACCTGTCGCGGGGCGCGCTCGTCGACGACATCGTCTACACGATCGCGCTGACGGCGATCCAGGCCGAGGCGACGCCGGCCTAAGGCCGGCGCGGGCGGCGGGCCGGCCTATTCGGCGGCCAGCCGCCGCACCACGTCCAGCAGCACGCTCGCGCCCTGCGCGAGTTCGGCGGCGGACGTGTGCTCGCGCGGGTTGTGGCTCAGCCCGCCCGCGCTGGGCACGAAGATCATCGCCGCCGGGCAGATGCGCGCCAGCATCTGCGCGTCGTGGCCGGCGCCCGAGGTCATGCGCCGCGTCGCCAGCCCGCGCCCGGCGGCGGCGGCTTCGATCAGCCGCAGCAGCCGCGGGTCGAACACCACCGGCTCGAAACGCGCCAGCCGGCGCGCCGTGATCGTCACGCCTTCCTGCTCGGCGAGCCGCTGCAGGAAGGCTTGCAGTTCGGCTTCGGCCTGGCGCAGCCGGTCCTCGTCGCTGTTGCGCAGGTCCACCGTCAGCGTCGCCTGCGACGCGATGACGTTGATCAGCCCGGGCTGCAGCTCCAGCCGCCCGACCGTCGCCACCTGGCCGGCGCCCAGGCGCAGCGCCAGTTCGCGCACGAAGACCGCCACCGCCGCCGCGGCATGGCCGGCGTCGTGGCGCAGCCGCATCGGCGTCGTGCCGGCGTGGTTGCTCTGGCCGCGGATGACGATCTCCTGCCACGAGATGCCCTGCAGGTCGGCGACCGCGCCGATGGCTGCAGCTTCGGCCTCCAGCACCGGCCCCTGCTCGATGTGCAGCTCGACGTAGGCGTGCGGCCGGATGCTGCCGACCGGCAGCTCGCCGGCGTAGCCGATGCGCCGCAACTCGTCGCCCAGGCGTGTGCCGTCGCTGCCCACCGTGTCCAGCGCGTCCTGCAACGCCAGGCCGCCGGCGTGCACCAGCGAACCCAGCATGTCGGGCTGGTAACGCACGCCTTCTTCGTTCGTGAACGCGGCGACGACGATGGGCCGGCGCGTGTGCACGCCGTCTTCGTCCAGCCGGCGCAGCACTTCCAGCCCGGCGAGAACGCCGTAGTTGCCGTCGTAGCGGCCGCCGTTGGCGACGGTGTCGATGTGCGAGCCGACCATCACCGGTGCGGCCCCGGGCTCGGTGCCGGCACGGGTGCCGAAGATGTTGCCGATGGCGTCGATCTGCACCGCCAGGCCCAGCTCCCGCATCCAGGCGACGAGGCGGTCGCGGCCGGCACGGTCGGCGTCGCTCAGCGCCAGCCGGCAGACGCCGCCGTCGGCGGTGGCGCCGATGGCGCCGTGTTCGTTCAGCCGCGCCAGCAGCCGGTCTTCGGCTATCGCCTGCCGCGCCAGCCAGCCGCGCTGTGCCGCGAGCACGGCGTCGGCGTCGCGGCCGACGAGTTCGCGGTAGAGGGCGGGTGCGGTCGCGCCTTCGGTGCTGATCAGCAGCACACGCGAGCCGGCGTCCAGCCCGGCGGCGGCGCGCCCGTCGGGCCGCGCGCACAAGGCCAGCAGCCCGGCCAGGCCGGCGACACCCGACTCGCCGGCGAGCACCGGCACGTCGCCGTGGGCGCCTTCGGCCAGCCGCCGCATCGCCGCCACCGCGGCCTCGTCGCCGACGGTCATGAACAGGTCCACCGCCGGCTGCAGGAAACGCCAGGCCAGCGGCGAGGGTTCACCGCAGGCCAGCCCCGCCATCACCGAGTCGACGCTGCCGCCGGCCGGCGCCGGGCGGCCGGCGCGTGCGCTCTGCAGCAGGCAGTCGGCCTGCTCGGGTTCGACGACGATGAAACGTGGGCGCGCGGCGCCGTAGCGCTGCCAGAACAGGCTCACGATGCCGGCCGCCAGCCCGCCGACGCCGCCCTGCAGCACGACGTGGCTGTAGGGGCAGGGGCCGTCGGGCGCCAGCTCCAGCGCCTCGTCGGCGATCACCGCGTAACCCTGCATCACGTCGCGCGGCACCGCCTCGTAGCCTTCGTACGAGGTGTCGGAGATGACGTCCCAGCCATTGGCTTCGGCCAGGCGCGCGGCTTCGGCCACCGACGCGTCGTAGTTGCCGGCGATGCGCACGATCTCGGCACCGCAGGCGGCGATCGCGGTTTCGCGTTCGGCGCTGACCTGGGCGTGCAGCACGATGACGCAGCGGCAGCCCAGGCTTTGTGCCGCGGCGGCGAGTGCACGCCCGTGGTTGCCGTCGGTGGCGCTGACGACGGTATAGCCGGCCAGCGCCTGCGCGTGGCGGCCGGCGAACAGGGCCGCCGCGCTCCAGCCGGCGTCCGGCCAGCGCCGCTGCACGCGCCACAGCAGCGCCAGCGGCGCGCCCAGCGCCTTGAAGCTGGCGAGCGCCGAGCGCCTCGACTCGTCCTTGATGTCGATGCCCGCCAGCCCCAGCGCGGCGGCCAGCCCGGGCTGCGGCCACAGCGGTGTCGGTTGCGGCGCCAGCAGCGACCATTGCGACAGCGCTTCGCGCCCGGCGCGGCAGGCGTCCTGGTTCAGCAGCGCCTGCAGCGCGGGCGGGTAGGGCTGCCGGGTGGTGTTGGGGTTCTGGAAGATCACGGCCGTTCCTCCGCGATGACGGGCAGGCGCAGCCGCACCAGTTCGGCGAACCAGCGTGCGCCCAGTGGCACCAGGGCGTCGTTGAAGTCGTAGCCGGCGTTGTGCAGCGGCGTTGCGCCGGGCTCGCTGCCGGCGCCGTTGCCGATGAAGACGAAGGCGCCGGGCAGATGCAGCAGGAAGCGGCCGAAGTCCTCGGAGGCCATCACCGGCGGCGTGTCGGCGTCGACACGCCCGGTGCCGACGACACGGCGCGCGGCCTCGAGCGCGGCGGCGACGCCGGCGGCGTGGTTCACGGTCGGCGCGAACTCGTGCGTGTATTCGACTTCGCAGCTCGCACCGTGGGCGCGGCAGATGCCGTCGCAGAGCTCCCGCATGCGCCGCTCCAGCAGCGCCTGCACCTCGGGCGCGTAGCTGCGTGTGTCGCCGCTGATCACCACCTCCGACGGCACGGCGTTGCGGATGCCGTCGGTGTGGAACCCGGTGCAGGAGACGACGGCCGGCTGCTGCGGGTCGACCGAACGCGAGACGATGGTCTGCAGCGCCAGCACGATCTCGGCGCCGATGACCAGCGGGTCGACCAGCTGGTGCGGCCGCGCCGCGTGGCCGCCGCGGCCGTGGATGCGGATGACGAAGTTGTCTTCGCTGGCCATGATGGCGCCGACGCGGGTCGCAAAGCGCCCGGCGGCGATGCCCGGCATGTTGTGCAGACCGTAGATCTCGTCCATCGGGAAACGCGCCAGCAGCCCGTCGGCCAGCATCGCCGCGGCGCCGCGGCCGTGCTCCTCGGCCGGCTGGAAGACGAAGCGCACCGTGCCGTCGAAACCGCCGCCTTCGGCCAGCAGCTGCGCCGCGCCCAGCAGCATCGCCATGTGGCCGTCGTGGCCGCAGGCGTGCATGCGGCCCGGGTGCGCCGACGTGTGGGCGCGCTGCGGCGCGTTCTCGGTGATCGCCAGTGCGTCCATGTCGGCACGCAGCCCGACGACGCCGCGGCCGCTGCCGGCCCGCAGCGTCGCGACGACGCCGGTGCCGCCGACGCCGCGCTGCACCTCGAGCCCGAGCAGCGTCAGCACCTGGGCGATGCGCTCGGCGGTGCGGTGTTCGTCGAAGCCGGTCTCGGGGAAGCGGTGGAAGTCGTGGCGCCAGCGCACCCAGTCGGCTTCGGGCGCGGGCTCGGTCGCGGGCGAGTCGGGTGTCGGGTTCATCGCAGGCTTCGCAGTGGCAGCGGCACATTGTTGGCGCGAGGAACCGAGCCGTTGCCTCGCGAGGATGGCGACGGTGCTATGTTTGTCTCACCGATTGCCCGACGAAGAGATCATGACCCGCATGCCTGCCGCCGGCCCCGCACTGGACGCGCTCGATCTGCACCTGCTGGACCTGCTGCAGGACGACGCCGCGCTGACGATGCGCACGCTGGCCGAGCGGGCCGGCTCCTCGCCCGCGACCTGCCAGCGCCGCATCGCGGCGATGCGTGCCTCGGGCGTGCTGATGAAGCAGGTGGCGCTGGTCGACCGGCAGCAGGTCGGCCGGCCGCTGACGGTGTTCGTCTCGGTCGAACTCGACCGCCAGAACGACGCGCTGCTGCGCCAGTTCGAGCAGCGCATCGCGGCCGAGCCGGCGGTGATGGCGTGTTACGAGGTCTCGGGCGAGTTCGACTTCCTGCTCGTCGTCAGCGCCGCCTCGATGCAGGACTACCACGCGTTCACGCGCGAGCTCTTTTCGTCAAACCACAACGTGCGCAACTTCAAGAGCATGTTCGCGATGCACTGCTCCAAGTTCGAGACCCGCGTGCCGCTGGCCGCGCCGGCTACGGCAAGGGCCTGAGGCTGCGAGCCGCTCGGGGTGGCGCGGCCGGCAGGCACCCGAGTGCCTGCAGCGTCGTGGCTGCGGCTTCGTCCAGCGGCGTGTGCGGCTCGTCGCCGAGCAGCGCGAGCAGGCGGCGGTTGTCCAGCTGCACCGGCTGGCGCCACAGGTAGCGCATCTCCAGCAGTTCGCGCAGCGTGGTGACGAAGGGCGCGGCCAGCCAGACCTGCCACCAGCCGAAGGGCGCCAGCCGCGGCGTCGCGCCGCCATGGGCGACGACGACACGCTGCACGGCGCGGGCGAGCTGGCTGCCGTCATCGTCCCAGTGGCCGCCGAAATGCAGCCGGGTGAAGGCCGGCAGCTCGGCTCGGCGCGCCAGCAGGCGCAGGACGCAGCGGGCGACGTCGGGCAGGTAGGCGTACTGGTGGCCGACGCCGGGGCCGGGCAGCTGTACCTGCGTCACCGGCCGGCCCGGTCGCAACATGCCCTGGCTGAACCAGCTGTTGCGCACACCCGGGCCGAAGAAGTCGCCGCAGCGCAGGATCAGCACGCGCAGCGCGCCGCTGGCGGCGGCGGCTTCGAGCCGGCGCTCCATCTCGACGCGGATCGCGCCCTTGCGCGTCAGCGGCCGCTGCGGCGCGTCTTCGGCGATCAGCGGGAACACGTCGGGTCCGTAGTTGTAGACCGTGCCCGGCAGCACCACGGTGGCGCCGTGGGCGCGGGCCGCGGCGATCGTGTTGTCCAGCATCGGCAGCACCAGCTCGCTCCAGCGCCGGTAACCGGGCGGGTTGACCGCGTGCACGATGACGCTGCAGCCGCGCGCAGCCGCCATCACGTCTTCGGTCTGCATCGCATCGCCGACCTGCCACTCGATGCCGTCGTCGAGCGCCGCGGCCGCCGGCCCACGCCGCAGCGCACGCACCGGCCAGCCGGCGGCACGCAGCTGGCGAGCGATCTCGCCGCCGACGCCGCCGGTGGCGCCCAGTACCAAAACCCTGTCTTGCGAACCCATGGTCTGCTCCCGAACCTGCGGATGGGCGCCATTCTGGGTAGCGCATGGCTTGAAGAGAATTGCAGAACTCAGCCGAGTCGCTATACAAATCCGTATGGAAGAAACCATCGGCTGGGAGCTCTACCGCTCGTTCCTGGGCGTGCTGCACGAAGGCTCGCTGTCGGCCGCGGCGCGCTCGCTGGGGCTGACGCAGCCGACCGTCGGCCGCCACGTCGCGGCGCTCGAACGCGCGCTCGGGCAGGCGCTGTTCACACGTTCGCAGGCCGGGCTGATGCCGACCGAGGCGGCGCTGGCGATGCAGCCCGCGGCCGAGGCGATGCAGAACCAGGCGGCGGCGCTGGAACGCACCGCGCGCGGCTTCGGTGCCGAGCTGCGGGGTGCGGTGCGGGTGTCGGCGAGCGAAGTCGTCGCAGTCGAACGCCTGCCGCCGGTGCTCGCGGCCTTGCGCGAGGCGCACCCGCAGCTGCAGATCGAGCTGGTGCCCAGCAACCGGCTGCAGGACCTGGTGCAGCGCGAAGCCGACATCGCGGTGCGCATGGCCCCACCGCAGCAGGAGGTGCTGGTGGCCACGCGGGTCGACGACGTGCTGGTCGGCCTGCACGCGCACGAGCGCTACCTGGCGCGCCACGGCGTGCCGCAGCGCATCGCCGACCTGCAGACGCATGCGCTGATCGGCTTCGACGTCGAGACGCCGTATCTGCGCGCGGCGCGCCAGGCGCTGCCGCTGTGGCAGCGCGCGAACTTCGCGCTGCGCTGCGACAGCGACCTGGGGCAGCTGGCGCTGATCCGTGCCGGCGCCGGCATCGGTGCCTGCCAGACGGCGCTCGCCGGGCCCGGCCTGGTGCGGGTGCTGGCGGCCGAGGTCGAGATCCGCCTGCCGGCCTGGATCGTGATGCACGGCGACCTGCGCAACAGCCGGCGCTGCCGCGTGGTCTACGACGCGCTGGTGCAGGCGCTGCGAGCGGCCTAGACCGAACGCACGACCTCGCCGCCGGCGGCTTCGAGCGCGGCGCTGGCCTGGCTGGCCGCGGCTGCGTCGCGCGGGTGGGCGACGACGGCGCTGCGGCCGTGTTTCAGCGCGTGCCGCACCTGGCGGATGACCAGCGCATGGTCGGGGCGCAGCGTCAGCAGCCCGGCCAGCATCATGCCGGCGACGGCGCCGAAGCCGACGCAGACGGCCGTCGTCACCTGCGGCGACGCGACCGCTGCCGGCCAGCCGAAGACGACCAGAAGCGCCGCCAGCAGCAGCCCGGCGCCCAGCCCCGCGGCGCCGAGCACCAGGTGGCTGCGTTTCAAGGTGCGCCAGATGCCGCCCTGCTCGGGCTCGAGCTTGCGCGCGATGTCGGGGTCGCCCGGGGCGACGACGGTGACGTCGCGGTCGCTGCCGGCCATCTGGGTGCGCAGGCTCTCGGCGGCGCGGCGTGCGGCAGCCGGCTCCGGAAAGAGGGCGGCAACGAGTGTCAGCGAACGTTCGCCGAACAGCGGGGCGTGGGTCGTGCTCATCTCGTGCTCCTGGTGGTGGGCGGGCCGCGCCTGCAAGGGCGCGACCGCGTGTCTTCATTGCAACGCCGGCGCCATGGCGGCGCCATCGCCAGACACCGCGTCCGGGTGTGGGCAGCGGCCTACAGCCGGCGGACAGCCTTAAGCTCGCCGCCGTCGCCACATCCGTAACCTGCCCATGTCCGTTCGCCCGCTGCCCGGTCCGCTGTCCCTGCTGGCGCTCTGCGCCGCCGCCCCGGCCCTCGCGGCCGGCGACCCCCCGGATGCGCGCCTGGCCGAGTGTGTCGAGATCGCCGCCGCGCCCGACCGCCTCGCCTGCTACGACCGCGTCGCCGGCCGTGCGCCCGCCGCGCCACTGCCGGCCGCCGACGTGCCGCCGACGCTGCTGGCCGCACGCGGCGCTCCGGTCGAGGACCCGGCCGAAGCCAAGGGCGGCAGCCTGCTGTCCAAGTACTGGGAGCTGGACCGCGCCGACAAACGCGGCATCTTCAACTTCACCGGCTACCGGCCCAACTACGTGATGCCGGTGCACTACACCGACCGCATCAACCGCCGCCCGAAGACGCCGACGCAGGACGAGGTCGAGCAGCCCAACTACCGCAACGTCGAGGCCAAGTTCCAGCTCTCGGTGCGCGCCAAGCTGGCGCAGGGGCTGCTGCTGCCCGACGCCGACCTGTGGTTCGGCTACACCCAGCAGGTGCTGTGGCAGATCTGGAACTCGACCGATTCCAAGCCCTTCCGCAACTCCGACTTCGAGCCCGAGCTGATGTACATCGTGCCCACGCCCCAGGCGCTGGGCACGCTGCCGCTGGGCTGGCGCTGGCGCTACACCGAGCTCGGCCTGGCGCACCAGTCCAACGGCCAGAGCGACCCGCTGTCGCGCAGCTGGAACCGGACCTACCTCGGCGCCGGCTTCGAGCGCGGGCCCTGGACGCTGCAGGCGCGCATCAACCACCGGCTGTCGGAGTCGGCCGCCGACGACGACAACCCCGATCTCGTGCAGCACCGCGGCCGCGCCGAGTTCACGTTCGGCTGGGCCTCGGGGCTGCACACCGCGTCGCTGATGTACCGCACGACGCTGAAGGACGGGCACTACGGCGCCTACCAGTTCGACTACACCTACCCGGTGTTCCCCAGCCAGCCCAACGGGCTGCGCTGGTACTTCCAGCTCTTCGGCGGCTACGGCGAGACGCTGACCGACTACAACTTCCGCCAGAACAGCGTCGGCCTGGGCCTGAGCTTCCTGCAGTTCTGACGGGGCGCTGCACGCCGCGCGCCGGCGCCTGCCGGCGTGGCCGGGGGGATACTTGCCGCCGTTCCCGTCCCTGCCTGCTTCCCATGACCGACCTCCTCGTCCGCGGCGCCGCCGAACTCTGGACCGGCCGCCGCGACACGATGCGTGTGCGCGGCCCGGTGGACCTGCGCGTGCGCGCCGGCCGCATCGCCGCCATCGGCACGCTGACCCCCGAACCCGGCGAACGTGTGCTCGACGCCAGCGGCTGCATCGCCTACCCGGCCTGGGTCAACACCCACCACCACCTGTTCCAGAGCCTGTTGAAGGGCATTCCCGAGGCGATCGACCTGCCGCTCGTGCCCTGGCTGGGCGCGGTGACGGTGCCGTACCGCGCCGGCTTCCGCGACGAAGAGGCCTTCCGCGTCGCGGTGCGCGTCGGCCTGGTCGAACTGGCGCTGTCGGGCTGCGGCACGGTGGCCGACCACCAGTACCACGTCTATCCGGGCATGGGCTACGACCCGTCGGCGATCTGCTTCGACGAAGCCGAGCGCCTGGGGCTGCGTTTCGTGCTCTGCCGCGGCGGCCAGACCCTGCCCAGCGCCGACGCGCCGCCCGAAGCCGAGCCCGAGACGCTGGAGCAGTTCCTGGCCGGCGTCGAACACGACGCGGCACGGTTCCACGACCCCTCGCCGCAGGCGATGCGCCGCGTCGTCAGCGCGATCACGACGCCGCACACCAGCTGCACCGGCGACGAGCTGCGCGAGATCGCGCGCCACGCGCGCGGCCTGGGGCTGCGGCTGCACAGCCACCTGTCGGAGACCGACGACTACCGGCGCTGGGCGCGCGAGCGCCACGGCTGCACGCCGATCGAGTTCGCCGAGCGCCACGAGTGGCTGGGCCCCGACGTCTGGTACGCCCACATGGTGCACCTGGACGACGCCGAGCTGCGCCGCTGCGCCGAGACCGGCACCGGCATCGCCCACTGCCCGCAGAGCAATGCGCGCCTGGGCTCGGGCATCGCCCGCATCCCCGAGGCGCTGGCGCTGGGCGTGCCGGTGGGCCTGGCGGTCGACGGCGCGGCCTCGAACGAAGCCTGCGACATGCTGAGCGAAGCCCACGCCTGCTGGCTGACGCACCGCGCCGACCCGCGCGCCGGGCGTTTCGCCGGCCAGCCCGGCGGCCATGCGGGCGCGATGTCGGTCGAGGACGTGGTGCACGTCGGCAGCGCCGGCGGCGCGCGTGTGCTCGGGCTGGACGGCATCGGCACGCTCGAAGTCGGGCAGGGTGCCGACCTCGCGCTCTACGACCCCTGCGAGCCGCGCCACTTCGGCCTGCACGACCCCGCCGTCGCGCCGGTGGCCAGCGGCGGGCGCACGCCGCTGAAGGCGCTGCTGGTGGCCGGGCGTGTCGTCGTCGAGAACGACACGATCCCGGGCCTGGACCTGGCGCGGCTGCGCGCCGACGCCGCGCGGCTGACGGCGACGCTGCGCCGCTGAATCAGGCGGCGACGCGGAAGCGCCCGACCAGGGTCTGCAGCGCCTCGGCCTGGCGGCGCAGGCTGTCGGACGCCGCGGCGCTTTCTTCGACGAGCGCGGCGTTCTGCTGCGTCACGTCGTCCAGCGAGGTCACCGCCTGGCCGACCTGGTCGATGCCGGCACGCTGCTCCTGGCTGGAGTGGCCGATCTCGGCGACGAGCACGTTGACACGTTCGACCTGGGAGACGATGGCGGCGATGCGCTGGCCGGCGTCGGCGACCAGGCCGTGGCCGCTGTCGACCGTCTCGCGGCTGGCACCGATCAGCGTCTTGATCTCGCGCGCGGCTTCGGCCGAACGCTGCGCCAGCAGGCGCACCTCGCTGGCGACGACCGCGAAGCCGCGGCCCTGCTCGCCGGCGCGGGCCGCTTCGACCGCGGCGTTCAGCGCCAGGATGTTGGTCTGGAAGGCGATGCCGTCGATCGTGCCGATGATGTCGCCGATGCGCTGCGAACTCGTGCCGATGGCCTGCATCGTGGCGACGACACGCTGCATCGCCTCGCCGCCGGAGGTGGCGCCGACGGCGGTCTCGGAAGCCAGGGTCGCGGCCTGCTGCGCCGTCTCGGCGTTGCTGCGCACGGTCGACGCCAGTTCCTCCATCGACGCCGCGGTCTGCTGCAGGCTGCTGGCCTGCGACTCGGTGCGCCGGCTCAGGTCGGCGTTGCCGACCGCGATCTCGGAGCTGCTGGTGGCGATCGAGTCCGAGGCGCCGCGCAGCTCGCCGACGAGTTCGACCAGCGCCGCGTTCATGCGCGCCAGCGCCGTCAGCAGCCGGCCGGTCTCGTCGCGGCCGCCTTTCGGGATCTCGGCGCTCAGGTCGCCGGCGGCGACACGGTCGGCGACCTCGACGGCGCTGTTCAGTGGCACCGTGATCGAACGCGTGATCGCCCAGGCGAGCAGGCCGCCGGTGGTCAGCGCGACCAGCGCCGCGACGATCATCGTCAGGCGCGCCTTGGCGTAGGCGGCCTCGTTCTCGGTGTTGGCCTGCTCGAGCGCCTTCTGGTTGTACTTCTGCAGCTCGCGCAACTGGCCGGCGAAGGCGTGCAGCGACTCGTAGGTGACGCCGAACAGCTGCGCCCGCGCGGCGCCCTCGTCGGCGCTGTCGACGGTGGCGAAGACCTTGCCGATCTCGTCCTTGTAGCGCTGGCGCCCGGCGTCGGCCTTGGCGAACAGCGCGACGGCCTCGGCGTCGTCGAGCAGCGGCTTGAGCTCGGCCATCGCATCGTCGAAGGCCTTGACGTTGACCTGCAGCCGCTCGCGCGCCTTCGTCAGGCGCTCGGGGTCGGTGTCGCCGACGAGCTGCATCACGCGGCCGATGCTGCCGCGCACGTTGTCCAGCGCCGCGCCTTCGAGCGCGACCTTGCGGTACTCGACGTCGACGATGTGGCGGGTGCGGTCCTGCATGCCCGACATCGTCCAGCCGGCAAGCGCGAGCGTTGCCACCATCAGCAGCAGCACGACGATGAAGGCCCCGCCCAGGCGCACGCCGATGCGCAGGTCGCGAAAGAAAACCATGCAAAGCTCCTCCGGGAAATCCCGTGTTCTTCGCAAGCTATCGGCATTCGTGCCGGCAGATGAACCGCTCGCCTCTGACAAATTTGCCAATTTCCGCCATTGAGTACGCCTTGACCCGCCGCTCGCCCCGGCACGGCGCCATGCGGGACAATACGGAGATGATCCAGCAGCGCACCCTGAAGAGCCTGACGAGGGCCGTGGGCGTCGGTGTCCACAGCGGGCAGAAGGTCGAACTGACGCTTCGCCCCGCCCCGCCGGACACCGGCATCGTCTTCCGCCGCATCGACCTGCCGGTGCCGGTCGACATCCCGGTGCGCCCCGACACCGTCAGCGACACGCGCATGGCGACGACGATCAGCCCGAACGGCGACCCCGGCGCGCCCAAGGTGCAGACCATCGAGCACCTGCTGTCGGCCTGCGCCGGCCTGGGGCTGGACAACGTCTACATCGACATCACCGCCGAGGAGGTGCCCATCCTCGACGGTTCGGCGGCGAGCTTCGTCTTCCTGCTGCAGAGCGCCGGCATCGAGCTGCAGAACGCGCCCAAGCGTTTCCTGCGCGTGAAGAAGGCGGTCGAGCTGCGCGAAGGCGAGGGCGCGTCGCTGAAGTGGGCACGTCTGGAGCCCTACCACGGCTACAAGCTCAGCTTCGAGATCGAGTTCCACCACCCGGCGCTCGACGCCACCGGCCAGCGCCGCGAGTTCGATTTCGGCTCGGGCCGCTACAAGACCGACATCGCACGCGCCCGCACCTTCGGCTTCACCAAGGACGTCGAGATGATGCGCTCGCGCGGCCTGGGCCTGGGCGGCAGCATGGACAACGTCATCGTCGTCGACGAATACCGCGTGCTCAACGCCGACGGCCTGCGCTACGACGACGAGTTCGTGAAGCACAAGATCCTCGACGCCATCGGCGACATGCACGTCGCCGGCAAGCCGCTGCTGGCCGCCTACACCGCCTTCAAGGGCGGCCACGCGCTGAACAACAAGCTGCTGCGCAAGCTGCTGGCCGACCAGAGCGCCTTCGAGATCGTCAGCTTCGAGCGCGAGAGCGACGCCCCGCGCGGCTTCGCCGAGCTGGCGCCGGCCTGGTGACCGCGGCGCGATGCTGATCTTCCGTCTCGTCTTCGGCCTGCTGCTGCTGGCCGGGCTGCTGTGCTTCGCGATGTACATCGCCACCGGGCAGGGCGTCTGGCGCCGCCGCGGCATCGTCATCGTCAAGTGGACGGTGCTGGCCGCGCTCGGCTTCTTCGCGGTGCTGATCCTCGAACGCCTGGCGGTGATGCTGTAGCGCCGGGCGGCGCCGGCTCCCCGGTTATGCTCGTGCGCGACATGGTCGAATCCTTCTTCGGTCTGGCGCGCGAGCCCTTCTCGATCGCCCCGGACCCGCGTTTCCTCTATCCGAGCGAGCAGCACCGCGAGGCGCTGGAACTGCTGAACTACGGCCTGGCGCGTGGCGCCAGCTTCGTGCTGCTGACCGGCGAGATCGGCGCCGGCAAGACCACCGTCTGGCGCACCTTCCTCGAGCAGCTGCCGTCCAACATCGACGTCGCCAGCGTCGTCAACCCGAAGCTGGGCGTGGACGCGCTGATCGCACGCGTGTTCGAGGACCTGCACGTCGAGCTGCCGCCGGCCGAGGGCCCGGTCGACATGGTCGACGCGCTGCACGGCCACCTGCTGCTGGCGCACGCCCAGGGGCGGCGCACGCTGATCGTCATCGACGAGGCCCAGGCGCTGTCCGACGAAGTGCTGGAGCAACTGCGCCTGCTGACCAACCTGGACTCCAGCGGCCGCAAGCTGCAGGTGCTGCTGATCGGCCAGCCCGAGTTGCGCGAGATGCTGGCCCGGCCCGAGCTGGAGCCGCTGGCGCAGCGCATCGTCGTGCGTTTCCACCTCGGTGCGCTGTCGGAGACCCAGACCGCGGCCTACGTCGAACACCGGCTCGCGGTCGCCGGTTATGCCGGTGCGCTGCCATTCGACGGCGAGGCGCTGGGCCTGGTGCACCGTATCAGCGGCGGCGTGCCGCGGCGCATCAACGTGCTCTGCGACCGCGCGCTGGCACTTGCCGCCGAAGCCGGCGTGCGCCGCATCGGGCGCGAATTGCTGGAACGCGCGGCACACGACGTCGCCGGGCCGGCGCCGCGGCCTGCGCCCCGGCTGGCCGCCGGCGGCGCAGCGGCCCCGATGGTCGCGCCGCTGGCCTCGCCCGGCGCACCGCCGGTGTGGGCCTTCATCGCCGGTGTC
>NZ_NRRU01000041.1 GCF_016583785.1 Rubrivivax gelatinosus
GCGCGATGGCGGCGCCGGCCGCCGCCGGCGCGGCCGGCGACGCCGACCGCAGCGCGGCGCGCGCGATGCTGCAGGCCATCGCCGGCCAGCAGGGCTTCTACGGCCAGCTCGCCGCCGAGGACCTGGGCCTGCCCATCGTGCTGCTGCCGCCGCCGCGCACGCTGGCGGCGCCGGAGCGCGAAGCGGCCGCGGCCAATGCCGGCTTCGGGCGCGCGCTGCGCCTGCTCGAGCTCGGCCTGCGCTCGGAAGGCGTGCGCGAATGGAACTTCACGCGCCGCGGCCTGGGCGACCGCGAGCTGCTGGCAGCGGCCGCGCTCGCCTGCGAGCACGAGGCCTGGGACCTGTGCATCAACACCAGCGAGCGCACGCGCAGCGAAGTCGACCTGGCGCAGCGTTTCCCGACACCGCACCGCAGCCAGGTGCTGCAGACGACACGCCGCGTCGGCATCGACCCGGCCTACGTCTACGGCCTGATGCGCCAGGAGTCGCGCTTCATCACCACGGTGCGCTCGGGCGCCGGCGCCTCGGGGCTGATGCAGGTGATGCCGGGCACGGCGCGCATCGTCGCGCGCCGCATCGGGCTGGACTTCAAGCCGGCGATGCTGGCCGACCCCGACACCAACCTGCTGCTGGGCACCAGCTACCTGAAGATGGTGCTCGACGACTTTGCCGGCTCGCAGCCGCTGGCCACCGCCGGCTACAACGCCGGGCCGAACCGGCCGCGGCGCTGGCGCGATGCGCCGGTGGTCGAGCCGGCCGCGTGGATCGAGGCGATCCCGATCGGCGAGACCCGCGACTACGTGAAGAAGGTGCTGTCCAACGCCGTCTACTATGGCGCCCTGCTGGGCGCGCAGCCGCCGTCGCTGAAGGCCAGGCTCGGCAGCCCGATCGGCCCGCCCGACTCGAACGCTCCTCCCAGCGACCGTGAACTCCCCTGACCTCATGAAAAACGTGCTCGTTCTCGGTGGTACCGGCTTCCTCGGCAAGGCGCTCGTCGAGCGTCTGGTCGAACGCAACGGCGGCGGCGGTGGCCGCGTCATCGTGCCCACGCGCCGGCTGGCGCACGGCACCGTGCTGCGTTCACTGCCGACGGTCGAACTGGTCGAGGCCGACGTGCACGACGAGCGCACGCTGGCGCGTCTGGTGGCGCAAGCCGACGTCGTCGTCAACCTGATCGCGATCCTGCACGGCAGCCGCGAGCAGTTCCAGCGTGTGCACGTCGAGCTGCCGCGGCGCATCGCCCACGCCTGCGCCGCCGCCGGCGGCCGCCGCGTCGTGCACGTCAGCGCGCTCGGCGTCGGTGCCGGCGGGCCGTCGAACTACCTGCGCAGCAAGGCCGAGGGCGAGGCCGCGCTGCAGTCGCCCGGCGTCGCGCTCACCATCGTGCGGCCCTCGCTGATCTTCGGCGCCGAGGACCGCGTGCTCAACGTCTTCGCCGACCTGCAGGCCGTCGCGCCGGTGGTGCCGCTGCCCGCCGGCGACGCGAAGATGCAGCCGGTGTGGATCGAGGACGTGGCCACCGCGATCGTGCGCTGCATCGACGACCCGGCGACCATCGGCCAGGTCTACGAACTCGCCGGCCCCAAGGTCTACACGCTGTCGGAGATCGTGCGCCTGGCCGGGCGCTGGTCGGGCCACGAACGGCGCCAGATCCCGGTGCCGGCGGGGCTGGCGCGGCTGCAGGCGCGGCTGATGGAATCGATGCCGGGCACGCCGCTGATGTCGCGCGACAACCTCGACTCGATGCGCGTGCCCAACGTCGCCGGCGGCAAGCTGCCGGGGCTGGAGGCGCTGGGCATCGTGCCGGCCTCGATGCAGGCGGTGGCGCCGGGGTATCTGGGCGGCGTCGGCGGCCGCGGCCGCTACGAGCGCCTGCGCGCGCACGCGCGCCGCCTCTGAGCGCTTGTGGCCTAGCATCGCGGCTGGCTCGATGGAGGCGGCGATGGCTCTGCAACTGGTGATCGGCAACAAGAACTACTCGTCCTGGTCGATGCGGCCCTGGGTGCTGATGCGCCAGCTGGGCATTCCGTTCGAGGAGCGCAAGCTGCGCTTCGACTTCACCGAAGGCTCCGACTTCCGGCGCGAGGTCGCCGCCGTCAGCCCGGCCGGCCTGGTGCCGGTGCTGCTGGACGAGGGCTTCGTGGTCTGGGACACGCTGGCGATCGCCGAGTACCTGGCCGAACGTTTCCCTGCCGCCGGCGTCTGGCCGGCCGACACCCGGCAGCGCGCGCGCGCCCGCAGCCTGTGCGCCGAGATGCACGGCGGCTTCGGCGCCTTGCGCCAGCACTGCGCGATGAACATCGAGGCCGCGCTGCCCGACGTCGGCGAACGCCTGTGGGCCGGGCAGCCGGCGCTGCGGCGCAACGTCGCGCGGCTGGAATCGATGTGGGACGAGGCGCTGCAGGCCAGCGGCGGCCCCTTCCTGTTCGGCGAGTTCGGTGCCGCCGACGCCTTCTACGCACCGGTCTGCACACGCCTGATCAGCTACGCGCTGCCGGTGTCCGACGCCACCCGCGCCTACGTGCGGCGGGTGCTGGCCGCGCCCGGCGTCGCCGCCTGGATCGCCGATGCGCTGGCCGAGGCCGACTACATCGCCGACGAGGAACCCTACCGCACCAGCCGATGAAGGGCCGCTTCTACGTCGTCGGCGGCGCGGTGCGCGACGCGCTGCTGGGCCTGCCGGCGAGCGACCGCGACTGGGTCGTCGTCGGCAGCACGCCCGAGGAACTGGTCGCCGCCGGTTTCCGGCCGGTGGGGCGCGACTTCCCGGTCTTCCTGCACCCCGAGACCGGCGAGGAAGTGGCGCTGGCGCGCACCGAACGCAAGTCGGCGCCGGGTTATCACGGCTTCAGCTTCCACGCCGACCCGTCGGTGACGCTGGAAGAGGACCTGCGGCGCCGCGACCTGACGATCAACGCCATTGCACGCGCCGAAGACGGCAGCCTGGTCGACCCCTGGGGCGGGCAGCGCGACATCCAGGCGCGGGTGTTCCGCCACGTCAGCGAGGCTTTCGTCGAGGACCCGGTGCGGCTGCTGCGGCTGGCGCGGCTGGCGGCACGTTTCACCGACTTCACGGTCGCGCCCGAGACCGAGGCGCTTCTCGAGCGCCTGGTCGCCGACGGCGAAGTCGACGCGCTGGTGCCCGAGCGTGTCTGGCAGGAGCTGTCGCGCGGGCTGATGGAGGCCAGGCCCAGCCGCATGATCGAGCTGCTGCGGCGCTGCGGCGCGCTGGCGCGGCTGATGCCCGAGCTCGACCGGCTCTGGGGCGTGCCGCAGCCGCCCGAACACCACCCCGAGGTCGACACCGGCGCCCACATGCTGCTGGTGCTGGACATGGCGGCGCGGCTGCAGGCGCCGCTCGCGGTGCGCTGGGCCTGCCTGACGCACGACCTGGGCAAGGGCCAGACGCCGGCCGAGCTGCTGCCGCGGCACATCGGCCACGAAGTCCGCAGCGCAACGCTGGCGCGTGCCGCCGGCGAACGCTGGCGCGTGCCCAACCCCTGCCGCGAGCTGGCCGAGGTCGTCGCGCGTGAACACGGCAACGTGCACCGCAGCGGCGAGTTCGGCGCTGCCGCTGTCGTGCGCCTGCTCGAGCGCTGCGACGCCTTCCGCCGGCCGCAGCGTTTCGCCGAGCTGCTGCTGGCCTGCGAATGCGACGCGCGCGGCCGCACCGGCTTCGAGGACAGTCCCTACCCGCAGCGCGCCCGGCTGACCGAGCTGTTCGAGGCCGCACGCGGCGTCGACACCGCGGCCGTGGCCGCCGCCGCGGCCGAACGCGGCGCCAAGGGGCCGCAGATCGCCGCCGCGATCCAGCTCGCCCGTGCCGACGCCGTCGGCGCGCGGCTCTAGCTCAGACGACGAGCGAGATCAGCCCGACGATCAGGCTCAGCACCAGCGAGCTGGTGATCGGCAGGAACCAGTCGCGGCCGCGGACGCGAAAACGCAGGTCACCGGGCAGCCGGCCCAAGCCCAGCTTGGCGAACCAGTGCTGCAGGCCGTTGAAGATCAGGCAGGCGACGAGGAAGACCAGCAGCCAGCGCATCGCGGCTACAGCGTGTGCGTGCGATCGCCGGCGGCAAAACCGACGGGAGCGAAATCCGGCAGCCCGCGGGCGAAACCGATCACCTTGAACAGTTCGCCCATCTCGTGCTCGGTGATCAGCTTCTGGGCGTTGGCGATGGTCTTCAGGTCGGCGCCCGCTAGCAGATCGAGAAAGCCGCAATTGGCCAGGAACCGCGCCTGCGAGGTGTAGCCGACGACGTCCAGACCGGCGTCCTGGCCGGCGAGTGCGACGGCGGTGAAGTCGACGTGGGCGGTGATGTCCTTGGTGCCGACATCGGCCAGCGGGTCGGTGTCGGCGCGGTGCGCGCGGTGGCACATCAGCGTGCCGCCGCGGCGCTGCGGGTGGTAGTACTCGCGCTCGGGGAAACCGTAGTCGACGAAGAAGGCGGCGCCGCGCACCAGCCGCGCCGCCAGCGTGCGGATGAAGGCCGCGGCCTGCGCCGGCAGCTCGACGACGGTGCCGGGCACGAAGTCGGCATCCACCGGCGGCCGCAGCACCGTCGGCCGGTCAGCCCAGGCGAAACGACCGTCGTCGACGACGACACCGCGCTCGTGCCAGCGCTGCCCGTCCCAGTGCAGCAGCTGCACCGGCATCGCGTCGAGCACCTCGTTGCCGACGACGACACCTTCGATCGCATCCGGCAGCGTGTCGTGCCAGGACACGCGCGGCGCGAACGGCGCCAGGTGTGCGGCCTGGCGTGCGCGCAGCGTGCCCGACAGGTCGACGACGTGGTAACGCGTGTCCGGCGGCAGCGCGGCGAGCAGCTGCGCCGCGAACGCGCCGCTGCCGGCGCCGAACTCCCAGACATCCTGCGCGCCGGCGGCCTGCAGCGCCTGCGCCAGCTGGCGCGCGAACGCGGCGCCGAACAGCGGCGACAGCTCGGGCGCCGTGACGAAATCGCTGCCCGAGGCCGGCATCGTGCCGAACACCGGGGCGCCCCGGGTGTAGTAGCCCAGCCCCGGCTCGTACAGTGCCGCGGCCATGAAGCGGTCGAACGGCCACCAGCCGCCGTCCGCGCGCAGGCGCGCGGCGATGCGCGCCGATAAACTGTCGGGTTCGCCTGTGGTCACGCGGGCATTGTAGGAAGCATGAAAACAGCCCACGTCGGCGGCGTGGACGCGCCCCGCAGCGGCCGTCCGGTCGCGCTCGTCACCGGCGGCGCGCGCCGCATCGGCCGCGCCATCGCGCTCGAACTCGCCGCCCACGGCTGGGACGTGGCGCTGCACCACCGCGACTCGGCCGCCGACGCCGAGAGCGCGCAGCGTGCTTTGGCCTCGGTCGGTGCGCGCGGCGAGGCCTTCGCCGCCGACCTCGCCGACGAAGCCCAGTGCGAAGCGCTGCTGCCGGCGGTGCAGGCGGCGTTCGGCCGCGTCGACGCCGTCGTCAACAACGCCTCGCTGTTCGAGTACGACAGCATCGACGACTTCGGTTACGCGGCGATGGAGCGCGCCTGGCGCGCCAACGTCGCGCCGGCCGTCGTGCTGGCGCGGGCGCTGGCGCGCACCGGTGGCGGCTGCGTCGTCAACCTGCTCGACCAGAAGCTCTGGAACCCGAACCCCGACCACCTGTCGTACACGCTCGCCAAGGCCGCGCTGCGCGAGGCGACGACGCTGCTGGCGCAGGCGCTGGCGCCGGCGGTGCGTGTCTGCGGCGTCGCGCCGGGTGTCACGCTGCCTTCGGGCGACATGGACGCGGCCGAATTCGCCGCGGCGCACACGATGACGCCGCTGGGCCGCTCCTCCACGCCCGGCGACATCGCTCGCGCGGTGCGTTTTGCTCTCGAATCGCCGGCCATCACCGGCACCACGATCCTCGTCGACGGCGGCCAGCACCTGCAGGCCCAGGCGCGCGACGTGCTTTTTCTCGCCCGCCAGGACTGAACCCATGCAAAACCTGCCCTTCGCCGCCACGCTGCGCGACTGCCGCCGCCTCTTCCTGCGCGAGCACGAGATCAACGTCAACATCGGCGTGCACGACTTCGAGAAACAAGGCGAGCAGCGCCTCGTCATCAACGTCGACCTGTGGGTGCCGCTGGCGCTCTCGACGCCGCGCGAAGACCGGCTGGCCGAGGTGCTGGACTACGACTTCATCCGCAGCACCGTCGCCGAACGTGTCGCGCGCGGCCACATCCACCTGCAGGAAACGCTGGCCGACGACCTGCTGCGCGCGCTGCTGGCGCACCCGATGGTGCGCGCGGCACGCGTCTCGACCGAGAAGCCCGACGTCTACCCCGACTGCGCGGCCGTCGGCGTCGAGGTCTTCGGCTGCAAGGAATGAACACGATGGACACCGTCACCACCGACGCCGCGGCGGCGAAGAAGGCCGCGTTCGAAGCGAACAAGCTGTCCAAGCGCCTGCACCGCCAGGTCGGCCAGGCGATCGGCGACTTCAACATGATCGAGGCCGGCGACCGGGTCATGGTCTGCATGTCCGGCGGCAAGGACAGCCACGCGCTGCTGGACATCCTGCTGTCGATGCGCGAGCGCGCGCCGATCGACTTCGAGATCGTCGCCGTCAACCTCGACCAGAAGCAGCCGGGCTTCCCCGCCGAGGTGCTGCCGGCCTACCTGAAGAGCCGCGGCGTCGAGTTCCGCATCGAGGAGCAGGACACCTACTCGATCGTCAAGCGCCTGGTGCCCGAAGGCCAGACGATGTGCAGCCTGTGCTCGCGCCTGCGCCGCGGCGTGCTCTACCGCGTCGCCAGCGAGATCGGCGCGACCAAGATCGCCCTGGGCCACCACCGCGACGACATGGTGGTCACGCTGCTGATGAACATGTTCTTCGGCAGCCGCATGAAGGGCATGCCGCCCAAACTGGTCAGCGACGACGGCCGCCACGTCGTCATCCGGCCGCTGGCCTACGTCGCCGAGACCGACCTCGAGCGCTGGGCCGAACACCGGGCCTTCCCGATCATTCCCTGCTCGCTGTGCGGCAACCAGGAGAACCTGCAGCGCGTGCTGACGAAGAAAATGATCCGCGAATGGGAACGCCAGTACCCCGGACGGATCGACAACATGTTCACCGCGATGGGCAACATCGTCCCTTCGCACATGATGGATCGCAAGCTCTATCCTTTCGAGACGCTGCGCGCGACCGGTGTCGCCGACGCGGACGGCGACAAGGCCTTCGACGAAGAGCCCTGCGCGCCGCCGCCGCCGGCACCGGGCGCCCTGCGCATCGCCCCCGACTCCGAGGACACACCATGAAGACCTGGATCGGTGCCGCGGCGCTCGCCGCCGCCGCCCTGCTGACCGGCTGCGCCGGCCTGAACAGCGTCACCGCCGACGTTTCCAGCTATGGCAGCTGGCCGGCCGAACGGGCGGCCGGCAGTTACGCCTTCGACCGCCTGCCCTCGCAGCAGGCGCGAGCCGCCGAGACCGAGCGCCTGGAACTGGCCGCGCGCCCGGCGCTGGAGAAGGCCGGCTTCACGCCGGCAGCCGCCGGCCAGCAGCCCGACGTGCTGGTGCAGGTCGGCGCGCGCGTCTCGCGCAACGAACGCATCGTCTGGGACGACCCGATGTGGTGGCGCGGCGGCTGGGGCTACTGGCGCCATTCGCCCTGGTACGGCCCCGGGCCCTACTGGGGGCCGGGCTACCTGGACCGGATGCCGCGCTACGAGAGCGAGGTCGCGCTGCTGCTGCGCGACCGCACCAGCGGCCAGCCGCTGTTCGAGGCCCGCGCCAGCCTGGACAGCAACAGCGGCCTGGACGACCCGACGCTGGCGGCGATGTTCTCGGCCGCGCTCGCCGACTTCCCGAAGACCGGCGTCAACCCGCACCGCGTCGTCGTGCCGCTGGCCGGCAAGCCCTGAGCCGGCCCCGCCTTCAGGGCAGCGCGGTCTCGCCGGTGACGACCAGCGAGCGCAGGTCCTGCCCCCAGCCGAGCAGGCGCTCGCGCGCCTTGGCACGCTGTGCCGCTGTGGCCGCGTTGTGCACCCGCGCGGCGAAGCGGCAGTTGTAGTCGTCCAGCTTCAGCATCAGCTCGCGGTAGCCGGCGTCGGCCGACCGTTCGCTGCGTGCGGCCAGCGCCCGCAGCGCCGGCAGCGTCTGGGCGGCGTCGGCACGTTCGGCGACCAGCCGGCGCAGGGTCTGCACGACCTCGCGCTGGCGGCGGTCGCGTTCGGCCACCCAGGCCTCGGCGTCGAAAGGTGACTCGGCGACGAGTTCGGCGACCAGCGCACGCTGCGCGCCGTCCAGCCGCCCGTAGAGCTGCTCGATGCGGTCGGTCGCACGTTCGACCGAGGCTTCGCGGCGCTTGGCCGGGTCGCTCTGCAGGTACTCGTCGCGCATGTCGGCCAGGCGTTTGGTGAAACGCTGCTCGAGGTGCTGCAGCTGCGCCTCGCGCAGCCCGGCGACCAGCGGTGCGCCTTCCTGCAGCGCGCGGTCGACCGCGGGCTCCGAGGCTTCGCGAAACCGTGCGCTCCAGCGGCAGACCTGGTCCGGCGTCGTCGGCTGCAGCGCCGCCGTGCCGGCTTCGGCCAGCAGCGTGGCGTAGGTGGGCAGTTCGCTGTGCCGATGCCAGTCGAACCAGCGCCCGATCGCGGCCCGCACCGCCGGCTCCTGTTGCGAGCTGAAGTCGAAGTAGCCGTCGAGCCACCACCACGCGAGCCGGGGGCCGTTGGCGTAGCCCAGGCGCAGCGTGCTGCAGCCGGCCAGCACCAGCACGGCCGCGATAATTGCCACTTTCAGCAGGGACCGTCTCATGGCATTGAACGTCGTCGTGATGGCCGCGGGCAAAGGCACGCGGATGAAGTCGGCGCGCGCGAAGGTGCTGCACCGCCTGGGCGGCTGCAGCCTATTGCAGCATGTACTGGATGCCGCCACGCCGCTGGGGGCCAAGCGCAGCATCGTCGTCACCGGCCACGGCGCCGAGCAGGTGGAAGCGGCCGCGGCCGCCAGCGGCGCGGTGTTCGTGCGCCAGCAGCCGCAGCTGGGCACTGGCCACGCGGTGCAGCAGACGGTGCCGGCCCTCGACGACGCCGCCGAGACGACGCTGATCCTCAACGGTGACGTGCCGCTGATCCGCACCGAGACCGCCGCCGCGCTGGCTGCGGCCTGCGGCGGCGAGCGCCTGGCGCTGCTGACCGTCGAACTCGCCGACCCGAGCGGCTACGGCCGCATCGTGCGCGACCCGGCGGGCCATGTCACCGGCATCGTCGAGCACAAGGATGCGAGCGCCGAACAGCGCCTGATCCGCGAGGTCTACACCGGCATGATGGCGGCGCCGACGGCGCGGCTCAAACGCTGGGTGATGGCGCTCGCCGACGACAACGCCCAGCGCGAGTACTACCTGACCGACATCGTCGGCATGGCGGTGGCCGAAGGCGTGGCCGTGGTCGCCGCGGCGGCCTCGGGCGAGACCGAGGTGCTGGGCGTCAACAGCCCGGCGCAGCTCGCCGACCTGGAACGCCGCCTGCAGCGCCAGCGCGCCGAGTCGCTGATGACCGCCGGTGTGCGCCTGGCCGACCCGGCGCGTTTCGACCAGCGCGGCACGCTGGAGTGCGGCCAGGACGTCGAGATCGACGTCAACTGCGTCTTCGAAGGCCGGGTGGTGCTGGGCGACGGCGTCTCGATCGGCGCCAACTGCGTGGTCCGCGACGCCGAGATCGGCGCCGGCGCGGTGCTGCACCCCTTCACCCACGTCGAAGGCGCGACCGTCGGCGCCGGCGCCCTGGTCGGCCCGTTCGCGCGCCTGCGCCCGGGCGCCGAGCTCGGCCGCGAGGTGCACATCGGCAATTTCGTCGAGGTGAAGAACTCCACGCTTGCCGACGGCGCCAAGGCCAACCACCTGGCCTACCTCGGCGACGCGACGGTCGGCCCGCGTGTCAACTACGGTGCCGGCAGCATCACCGCCAACTACGACGGCGCGAACAAACATCGCACCGTGATCGGCGCCGACGTGCACGTGGGCTCGAACTGCGTGCTGGTCGCCCCGGTGACGATCGGCGAAGGCGCGACCATCGGCGCCGGCTCGACCATCGGCAAGGACGCGCCGGCCGGCCAGCTCACCGTCGCGCGCGCGCGCCAGGCCAGCCTCTCGGGCTGGCAGCGGCCGAAGAAGAAGCCCAAGGGCTGAAGCCGCGCGCCAGGCGCGCGCATTGCCCCTGTCCCTTCCGCCCGGCGGCCCGCACCGCCGAGAGGAGACCATGGACACCGTCGCCGTGGACCGGTTGCAGCTGCAGCAGCTGCTGTTCGAGCAGTCGCCCGACGCGATGGCGCTGTTCGGCGCTGATGGCCGCGTGCTGCTGTGGAACGCGGGTGCCGAAGCCTTGTACGGCTACCCCGCCGAGGTCGCGATCGGCAGCCTGTGGGACGAGCTGGTGGTGCCGCCGGGCGCCAACGGCGAAGAGGAGTCGCGCCGCCGGCGGGCACGCGACGGCGGCGTCACGGCGCGCGCCGTGCTGCGCCGGCGCCAGGACGGCGCGCTGGTGCATGCCGACAGCGCGCTGCGCGCGGTGTTCGGTCCCGACGGCAGTCTGCGCGCCTACGCGGTCTCGGAGCGCGACATCACCGCGCTGACGATCGCACGCGACACCCGGCTGCTGGAGGAGCGCTACCGCGACCTGCTGGAGTCGGTGCCGGACGCGATCGTGATCGCCAACGACATCGGCCGCATCGTGCTGTTCAACGGCCAGGCCGAGTCGATGTTCGGCTGCACGCGCGCGCAGCTGATCGGCGAGCCGATCGAGACGCTGCTGCCCTCGCGTTTCGGCGCCACCCACGTCGCGCACCGGCTGCGTTTTCGCGCCCGGCCGCAGGTGCGCCAGATGGGCGCCGGCCTCGAGCTGTACGGGCGCCGGCACGACGGGCGCGAGTTCCCGGTCGAGATCAGCCTGAGCCCGCTGGACGTCGGCGACGGCCACTACGTGATGAGCGCGATCCGCGACACCTCGCGCCAGCGCCAGTTCGAGCAGGCGCTGCAGGACAAGAACATCGAGCTCACCGTCGCCAACCAGGCCAAGGACCGCTTCCTCTCGACGATGAGCCACGAGCTGCGCACGCCGCTGAACGCGATCCTCGGCTTCTCGGGGCTGCTGCTGATGCAGCAGGCAGGTGCGCTGAGCGGCGAGCAGCGGCACCAGCTGGCCATCGTGCGCCAGAGCGGCGAGCAGTTGCTGGCGCTGATCGAGCAGTTGCTGGCGCTGGCGCAGCTGCAGTCGGGTGCGCCGCAGCTGGCGCCCGAGCCGCTGGACCTCGCGGCGCTGCTGCCGCTGCTGCAGGCCTCGCTTGCGCCGCTGGCCGATCACGCCGGCCGGCGCCTGGTGCTGGAGCTGCCGGCCGGGCCGGTGGTGCTGGTCGCCGACCGCCACGCGCTGCAGCAGCTGTTGCGCACGCTGGTGCTGCAGGCGCTGCGCGAGCGCGGTGGCGACCTGCGGCTGGCGCTGCGGCAGACGGCCGGCGGCGTCGAGCTGTGCATCGGCGAAACCGTGGCGGCGGTGCCCGAGACCGACCTGCCCTGCACCACCAATGCCCAGGACGGCGCGGGCCTGGCGATCGAACTCGCCGGCCGCCTGGCCAGCGTCACCGGCGCCCGTCTGACCTGCGCCCGCGCCGGCAGCGACGCACGCTTCACGCTGCGCTGGGAAAACGCCGCCTGATCAGCTGGCGCGTTCGGCCACCGAGGCCGCCAGGCACAGGTCGTCCCAGGCGCGCGCCTTGTCGGGCAGGTTGCGCAGCAGATAGGCCGGGTGATAGGTGACGACCAGCGGCACGCCCTGGTAGCGGTGCACACGCCCGCGCAGCTTGCCGATGGGCTCGCTGCTGCGCAGTAGCGCCTGGACCGCGAAGCGCCCCATCGCCAGGATGATGCGGGGCCGCACGAGTTCGATCTGGCGCACGAGGAAGGGCTCGCAGCGCTGCAGCTCCTCGGGTGCCGGGTTGCGGTTGCGCGGCGGCCGGCACTTCAGCGTGTTGGCGATGTAGACCCGCTGCGCGGCCTCGCCGTCGGCCGCACGCGACAGCGCCAGCGCGCGCAGCATCGCGTCCAGCAGCTGCCCGGCCGGGCCGACGAAGGGTTCGCCGCGCAGGTCCTCCTGCTCGCCCGGCGCCTCGCCGACGATCATCCAGTGAGCCTGCGGGTGGCCGACGCCGAACACGGTCTGCGTGCGGCTCTGCGACAGCGTGCAGGCGCTGCAGGCCGCGACCGCGTCGCGCAGCGCGGGCCAGTCCAGGCCGGCCGCGGAGCCGGCGTCGGCGGCGGGCGCCGCGGCCACGGCCGGTGCGCGTACCGGCGCGGCTTCGGCGCGCGCCGGTTGAGCGCGCGCGGCTGCGGCCGGCGCCTCGACGGCGGCAGGCGACGCTGCGGCCACCGGGAGCGGTTCGCGGCGCAGCTGGGCCGCGGGCTCGACCGGAACCGGCTCGGCCGGGGTCTCGGCCTCGGCCGGGGCGTCGGCGGCTGGCTGCCACAGGCGCACGCCGATCGTGCGCAGCATCGCGACCTGGCGTTCAGACCAGGCCATCACGCGCCTCCTGCGGCACCCGCCGGTTCATCACGATCGCATCCTCGCGCCCCTGGTGCGCCGGGTAGTAGCCGCGGCGCCGGCCGACGGGCTGGAAGCCGCGGCGCAGGTAGACCGCGATCGCACGTTCGTTGCTGGCGCGCACCTCGAGCCACAGCATCGGCAGCGCGAGCTCGCGGCAGCGGGCATCGAGCGCGTCCAACAGGCGCACGCCCAGGCCCTGGCGCTGGCGCGCTACGGCGACGGTGACGTTGAGCAGGTGCATCTCGTCGACGCCGACCATCGCCAGGTAGTAGCCGACGACGGCGCCGCCGCCCTCCAGCACCCAGGCCTCGTATCCCGCAGCGAGCGAGTCGACGAAGTTGCCGCGTGTCCAGGGGAAGGGGTAGGCGCCGGCCTCGATCGCGACGACGGCGTCGAGGTCGGCGAGTGTCATGGTCCGCAGCGCCGCGCTCACCGCGGCGCCTCCGCGGCGGCGTCGCGGGCGGCACGCACGGCTTCGCGTTCACGCGTCGTCAGTGCGACCTTGTCGCGCAGATACAGCGGCAGCGCCAGCGCCGCGTCCACGCCCTCGCCGGCCGCGTGCGCGGCCTGCGCCAGGCGCAGCAGCGCGGCGGCGCGCTCGTGTTCGGTCGGCACGCGCGCCCGCTGCGGAGCCAGCCCCAGGCGCTCGCCGAAGGCCGCGAGCGCCGACCCGGCGACCGCGCCCGGCCCGTCCGCGGCCATCGCCGCGAAGGCCTCCAGCGTGTACAGCGCCGGCGCGGCCAGCTCCTGCCAGCGGCCCTCGGTCCAGCGGTAGCGGCCGGCGTAGACCTCTTCCATGCGCGCGTCCATCGCGACGTCGACCTCGAACGCGGCGTCCTGCGGCGCGCGCTGGATGCGTGCGTCCTCGGCGACGATCAGCAGGCTGCCCAGCGGCAGCACCGGGCAGCCCAGGCCGAAGGCCAGGCCCTGGGCCACGGCGCAGCTGGTGCGCAGCCCGGTGAAGGCGCCGGGGCCGCGGCCGAAGGCGATCGCGTCCAGGTCCGCGAGGGCCATGCCGGCCCGGGCCAGCAGCGCGTGCACGCAGGGCAGCAGCGCGGCCGAGGCGAGCGCGCCGCCGGGTTCGTCGGCGGTCCAGGCGCCGTGCGGCGCGACGAGCGCGACCGCCATCCGTTCGGTGGAGGTGTCGAAGGCGAGCAGTCGCGCCGTCTCGTGGCTCGCGCGCGCTGCAGCGCCGCGCGGGGGGGACGGATGGGGCATCGGGCGAGTTTAGCCGTGCGATCATCGCCCGCATGACCCTGCCGCGTGCCCTCGCCTGCGCCGTGCTCGCGGCCGCTGCCGCCAGCGCGACGGCCCAGGCGCTGCCGCCCGAGGCGCTGGCGGCGCTGCGCCGCGCCGAGGTGCCGGCCACGGCGCTGGCCGTCGTCGTGCGCGAGCTGCCGGCGGGGCCGACGCGCCTGGCCTGGCAGGGCGACCTGGCGCTGAACCCGGCCTCGGTGACCAAGCTGCTGACGACGCTGGCGGCGCTCGAGCGCCTGGGGCCGGGCTGGACCTGGACGACACCGGTCTGGCTGCAGGGCCAGATCCACGACGGCGTGCTCGACGGCACGCTGGTGATCCAGGGCCGCGGTGACCCGCAGCTGACGGCCGAGCGGCTGCGCACCGCGCTGCGCCGCGTCTGGCAGCTCGGCGTGCACGAGATCCGCGGCGACATCGTGCTCGACGGCTCGGCCTTCGCGCCGGCGCAGGCCGAGCCGGGCGACTTCGACGGCGAGAGCACGCGGCCCTACAACGTGCAACCAGCGGCGCTGCTGCCGAACTTCCGCTCGGTCGGCTACAGCTTCGTGCCCGACCCCGGCGCCGGCGTCGCACGCGTGCTGGTCGACCCGCCGCTGGCGCGCACCGCGATTCAGGCGACGGTGCCGCTGGACACCGGGCCTTGCGTCGACTGGCGCAGCGCGCTGAAGGCGAGCTTCGGCGCCGAGGTGCGTTTCGCCGGCCGCTACCCGGTGGGCTGCGGCGAACTCGCCTGGTACGTCGCCGACCCCGACCCGCAGAGCTACGACGCCCGGCTGCTGGAAGGGCTGTGGGCCGAACTCGGCGGCCGCCTGACCGGCCGCGCGCGTGCCGGCCTCGCGCCGCGCGACACGGCACCGAGTTTCGAGCTGCGTTCGCCGCCGCTGGCCGATCTGCTGCGCGACATGAACAAGCTGAGCCAGAACACGATGGCCGAGCAGATCACGCGCACGCTGGCGCTGCAGCGCCGGCCCGACATCCCCGCCGACGCCGCCGGCGCCCGCGCCGCACTCGCCGAATGGCTGGACGAGGCGCTCGGCCCGCTGCCCGCCGGCACCGTGCTGGACAACGGGTCGGGGCTGTCGCGCAGCACGCGGCTCAGCGCCGGGCTGCTGGCGCGCCTGCTCGAGCGCGGCTACGCCAGCCCGTCCATGCCCGAGTTCGTCGCCTCGCTGCCGATCGCCGGCATCGACGGCACGATGCGCCGCGCGCGGGCGCTGATGCCCGGACGCGCGCACCTGAAGACCGGCTCGCTGCGCGACGTCGCGGCCCTGGCCGGCTACGTGTTCTCGGACAGCGGCCGGCGCTACGCCTTCGTCGCGCTGCTGCAGCACCCGAACGCCGCCGCCGCCCGGCCGGCGTTCGACGCGCTGCTGCAGTGGACGGCGCGCGACGCACCCGGCACCACGACACCATGACGCTTTCGGACCTGCTCGGTTATCTGGCCGCGACGCTGACCACCGCGGCCTTCGTGCCGCAGGCGCTGCTGACGCTGCGCACGCGCGACGTCAGCGGCATCTCGCTGGGCATGTACGCGGTGTTCACCGCCGGGGTGGCGACGTGGCTGGCCTACGGGCTCGCGCTCGGCGAGTGGCCCATCATCGCCGCGAACACGGCGACGCTGGCGCTGGCGGCGACGATCCTCGGGCTGAAGATCTCGATCGAACGCTCGCAGCGCCGCGACGGCCGCGGGCGCGGCCGTCGCGTGGACGCGGATCAGAAGCTGTAGCTCAGACCGCCGGTGAAGACCACCGGGCGGTAGTTGACGGTGGTCTTGATCACCGCGGCGCCTTCGCCGACCAATTCGCTCTTCACCTTGAGCACGGCGACGCTGCCGAACATGCCCCACTGCCGGTCGAACTTGTAGGAGAAGCCGGCTTCGGCCGCCGGACCCCACGAGTCTTCCATGTGCACCTTCCAGCCGTACGGCGACTTGCGCCTGGCGAAGTGGGTGTAGTTGATGCCCAGGCCGACGTAGGGGCGGAACTTGTCCGCCGGTTCGCCGAAGTGGTAGTTGAACAGCAGCGTCGGCGACACCGACCGCGCCTCGACCACCTTGCCCAGGTAGTCGACCGAGCCGTCGGCATAACCCTCGATCTTCGGCGGCACGCCGAGCACGAGTTCGACGCCGACGTTGGGCGAGACCATGCGCTCGTAGATCAGCACGACCGTGGTCGCGTCGCTCGTATTGGCGTCTGCGCCGGCGGGCACGCCCAGCCCGCTCACGCCGTTGGTCTGTGCATGCGTGTCGTAGCGAGTGATGCCCGCCTTGACGACGTTGACGTTGTAGTCCTGAGCCTGTGCGATGCCGGCGGCGCCGGCCGCCAGCGTCAGCATCGCCAGCGCGCGAATCGTCTTGTTCATGTCTGGATTCCTTGTCTCGGCCAGTCGCGTGGCGCTCACTGCGCGGCGGGCGCCGCAACCCAGCCGAACGCACGCAGCTGGGTCAGGATCTGATCCGCGTAGTACGCGTGGCCGCCGCTGGTCGGGTGCACGCCGTCGGCGAAGAACCAGGTCGAGGTGTCGGCGCCGTCGCTCAGGCCGTTGTAGGGCATGCCGGTGGTGGCGTTGCAGAACAGCGAGGAGCCGTCAGTGATCTGGCCACCGGTGATCAAGCTGATCTTGGTGGCGCTGCAGGCCGGCGTCGTGATGTTCGTGAAGCCGTAGCTGGCCGGGGCGGCATTGACCGCGGCACCGATCGAGGCCATGTCGATGATCTGCACCGGCAGGTCATCGAGGCCTTCGCGCAACCACAGGTTGAAGGTCTCGGTGATGGTCTTCAGCACGCCCTGGATGCTCGCCGGATAGGCCTGGAACTGCGGCGTCAGCGCCGAGTTCGGCAGGTTGCCGATCGCGACGTACTTGCCGCCGTGCGCGAGGATCTTGTTCTTGACGTAGCCCGCGAGCTCGAACGCCGCTTCCTTCATGCCCTCCTGCGCCGCGCTCTGCGCGTCGTACAGCAGCTTGTTGCCGCGTTCGGCGGTGATGGCGCCGGTGGCGACCTGGGTCTGGATCGAGGTCGCGGTGGCGACGAAGGTCTGCAGCTGGATGAAGGCGTCGTTGTTGCCGGCCCAGATGATGACCAGGTCGCTGTCCTTGAAACTGCCGAAGCGCTCCAGGTGGCGGTCGATCTGGGTGGCAACCGGAACCGTCAGCGCAGCGGGTGCGCCGTCCTTGGTGTGTCCGATACCTTCCGGGTCCGTCACCCGCGAGCCGCCCTGACCGTACGCGGTGCAGGTGCCGGCCAGCGCGGGGTTGATCGTCGCTGCCGGGCAGGCTTGCGACTGCCCAGCGAAACCCATGTCGGCCGGCGTGATCGTGATGCCCAGCGTCGCGGCAACCCGCTCCACCCAGATCAGATCGCCGGTGGACGAGTCGGTGTTGGTCGTGAACTTGCCGCCCAGATACGGCGAGCTGCCATTGCCCGCCAGCGAGGTCGCGGGCGAATAGGTGCCGACGTCGCTCAGGCTGTCGCCGAAGGACACCACGGCGGTGAAACTGCCGACCGTCGACGGTGCCCCGGACGGCCCGTCGCCGCCCGGATCGGGATTGCCGCCGCCGCATGCCGCCAACAGCGCCGCCGTGACGGCTGCCGCGAGCACGCCCCTGCGCATCTTCATCATGTCTGCCCCGCTTTCTATCTAGGTCTCGAACGTCGTAATGACGAACGTTCGTTCTAATTTAGCGTCGGCGACTATAAGCGCCCGGGGGGCAACCCTGAGGAGAGAAAACCCGCGGCGTTCGCCGCGGGGCAGGCGGTGTCAGAAGGGATTGTTTTCGGCGCGGCTGATGGCCAATGCACCGATTTCGTAGTGGGCGCGTGTGCTCAGGTGCCAGCTGTCGGCCCAGAGGTAATTGCTGTTGGCGGCACCGTCGACCAGGGTCTGCGTGTTGCAGTCAGGCAACGCTGCGCTCTCCAGGCAGGCAGCGACCTTCACGTTATCGAGATCAAAGCTGGATGGCGACTTCTCCATCACCTGAACGCGCACATCCGACTGCACCAGGCCGATGTAGCGGCCGTCGATCACGATCTTGGAGCCCAGGGATTCATTGAAGGCCTGAACGAGATCGGTGATGAAGGCGGCACGGTCGACGTCGGTGTTGAGCGACTTCTCCGTCAACGCGTAAGGCGACAGTCCCATGTCCGGCACGTTGGACAGCAGGACGCGGGCGCCGAGATCGGCGAGCCGGTTGACCTGCGTTGCGAGCGTCTTGCCGCGCTCGGCGGCTTCCGACTTCAGGTCGCTCGCGGTACGCGTCGGAAACTGCTTGTAGAGCTCGAGGATGTCGTTGGCACCGATCATCACCGTGGTGAGATCGTTGCTGCGAAAGCCGCCGGCGGCGATCTGGGCGTCGATCTGCGCCTGCAGATCGGCGACGAGCGCGCCGTTATTCGACCGGAAGAAGGCCTGGACGTTGCCGTCGTCCGGATTGCACTGCTCGAACACGAATCCGTAGTTCGACGCCACCCGCTGCACCCAGATCGGGTTGGAACCGCAGGCGAAAGTCTCGACCGAGGTGGTCGTGTCGACGGAGACGTTGTTGATCGCCCAGCGTTTGCCGTCGGCGTTGAGCAGGCTGTTCTCGTCGCCGAAGACGATGATCCGGCTCGGGTTGAACTCCTCGTACTGCGAGGTGCCGCCACCGCAGGCCACGAGCGCCGCGGCGATGGCAACGCCGCCAAGCACGCGACGGAGGATTCGGCCGCGGTTCAAGAAGAAGGACATGTGGACTCCGAAACGGAAGCTGCGCCCGGGGGCGGTTGTGTCAGGCGGCGGCAGCGCGGGTGAGGCGGTCACGAACCCCGTCCCACTCGGGACCGGGCGGCGGCTGTTCGACCCAGACGAGCGTCGCGCCACCAGCGTCGAACTCGCGCAGGGCCGCGAACAACTCGTGCGCCGCGGCACCGGCATCGGCCGGCATCGGCCGGTGGCTTAAGCCGCAACCCGCAGGCGGAACGACGCGGGAATATACCGCGACGCCCGGCGGCGCCGGTTGCGCGAGCATGGCCGTCAGTGACGCCGTGTCCAGCAGCAGCAGGCGGGCGCTGGGCGCGTAGTGCGAGGCGAGCGTGCCCGAGGCACGCGGCGAATCGGCGCCGGGAGCGGCCAGCGGCCTGCCGATCACGGCTTCGATCTCGCGCCGGTCGAGCGCACCCGGGCGCAGCAGTGTCGGCGTCGCACCGGAACAGTCGACGATCGCCGACTCGATGCCGACTTCGCAGTCGCCGCCGTCGACGATCAGCAGGCCTTCGCCGAACTCGCCGAGCACGTGGCGCGCACTCGTCGGGCTGACGCGGCCGAAACGGTTGGCGCTGGGCGCGGCGACGCCGGGAACACCCAGCCGCGCGGCCTCCTGCAGCAGCGCCAGCGCCACCGGATGCGAAGGCAGGCGCAGGCCTATCGTGTCCTGGCCGCCGGCGGCGGCCTCGCCGCGGCCGGGGCGGCGGCGCAGGATCAGCGTCAGCGGGCCGGGCCAGAAACGCGCCATCAGCGCCCGGGCCACCGGCCCCGGTTCTTCGGCGAACTCGGTGACCGCGGCCGGGTCGGCGACGTGCACGATCAGCGGGTGGTCGTCGGGCCGGCCCTTGACGGCGAAGACCGCGGCGGTCGAGGTGTCGCGGTCGGCGCGAGCGCCCAGGCCGTAGACGGTCTCGGTGGGAAAGGCGACCAGGCCGCCGTCGCGCAGGCGTTCGGCCGCGCTGGTGATGGCCGCGGCGCGGCGTCCGTCGAGTATCGGCATCGGCTGCCCTCAGTACGCGGCCAGGCCCAGCAGCCGGCAGACCTCGAGCGCGGTCGTGCGCGCGCTCGCGGCGTCGGGTGCGGTCACCGTCAGGTGGCCCATCTTGCGGCCGCGGCGCGCCTCGGTCTTGCCGTACAGATGCAGCGCCACGCCCGGCAGCGCCAGCACGCCGCCCCAGTCGGGCGTGCGCGGCAAGGTCGCATCGCCCGGGAACCACAGGTCGCCGAGCAGGTTCAGCATCACCGCCGCCGAATGCAGCCGCGGCGCCACCAGCGGCAGGCCGGCGAGCGTGCGCAGCTGCAGCTCGAACTGGGAGACGTCGCAGGCGTCGAGGCTGTAATGGCCCGAGTTGTGCGGCCGCGGCGCCATCTCGTTGGCGACCAGGCTGCCGTCGGCGAGCACGAAGAACTCGACGCAGAGCACGCCGACATAGTCCATCGACGCGGCCAGCCGGCCGGCGCAGCCGACCGCCTCGGCGGCCAGCGCCGGCGTGACCTCAGGTGCCGGCACCTGCGTCACCGCGAGGATGCCGTCGCGGTGCAGGTTCTGCTGCAGCGGGAGGCTGACGATCGTGCCGTCGCGGCCGCGGGCGACGATGACGCTCAGCTCCAGCGCCAGCGGCAGGCGCTTTTCCAGCACGCAGGCGGCGCGGCCCAGGCGCTGCCAGGCAGCGGCGAGTTCCGCGGGAGTCGACACCGACACCTGGCCCTTGCCGTCGTAGCCCAGGCGCGCGGTCTTCAGGATGCCGGGCAGGAGGCCGGCGGCGCCGGCGAGGTCGGCTTCGGCCTCGATCGTCGCGAACGGCGCGCAGGGCACGCCGGCGCGCTGGAAGTGGCGCTTCTCGGCGGCGCGGTCCTGGCAGATCTCGACCGCGGCCGCAGCCGGTGCCACCGGCAGGCGCTCGGCGAGCGTGCGCAGCGAATCGGCGGGAACGTTCTCGAACTCGGTCGTCACCGCGTCGCAGACGCTCGCCAGCTCGGCCAGGCCGGCGGCGTCGGTGTAGCCGGTGGCGACGTGCTGGTGGGCGACGAGTCCGGCCGGGCTGGTGGCGTCGGGTTCGAGCACGACGGTGCGGTAGCCGAGCACCTGCGCGGCGTGCACGAACATGCGGCCGAGCTGGCCACCGCCCATCACGCCGAGCGTGGCGCCCGGGAGCAGGACGGGCGCGCTCACTTGAGATCGGCCGTCATCGCGCGCGCGGCCTCGGTCTGGCGAACGCGGAAGGCGGCGAGCCGGGCGTGCAGCACCTCGTCGTCGGCGGCCAGCATCGCGACCGCGAACAGCGCCGCGTTGGCTGCGCCAGCGGCACCGATCGCGAAGGTCGCGACCGGGACGCCCTTGGGCATCTGCACGATCGAATACAGGGAGTCGACACCTTGCAGGTGGCGGCTGGCCACCGGCACGCCGAGCACCGGCACCGTGGTCTTGGCCGCGACCATGCCCGGCAGGTGGGCGGCGCCGCCGGCACCGGCGATGATCGCGCGCAGGCCGCGTTCACGCGCCGTCTCGGCGAAGGCGAACATCTCGTCGGGCATGCGGTGCGCCGACAGCACGCGCGCCTCGTAAGGCACGTCGAACTCCTTCAGCAGCTCGGCTGCGCCGCGCAGGGTCTCCCAGTCGCTGGACGAGCCGAGGACGATCGCGACGCGCGGCGCCGGGGTATCGGGGGAACTCAAGAGGGCGATTCCTTGCAGATCAGTTGGACGGCGCAGACCGCCATCGTCGCATGAACCGGCGCATCGGGCGGGCGCCGGGCACCGGCAGTTCGGGTGCGGCGGGGCCCTTCAGGCCAGACGTGCCGGCTGCAGGCCGGCGAGCGCCACTTTCAGGCGGTCGATCTCGGAATCGTACCTTCCCTGAACCTCGGCGAGCGCAGCGGCCCAGGCCGCGGCGCGTGCGGGGCAGCCCAGCGCCTGCGACAAGGCCGCGTGCTGCAGCAGGAACAGCAGCTGGTCTTCGAGCGCCAGCTGCATGTGCAGCGCCGGGTCGAGCGCGTCCAGCGCGCTGCGCGCATCGGCCTCGCGGCCGGCGGCCTGCAGGCAGGCGGCGCGTTCGATCTCCAGCATCAGCCGGTCGGCGTGAAAGCCGAAGCGCAGGTCGGCCGGCTGCAGCAGCGCGTCGAACTGCGTCACCGCGGCCGCGGCGTCGCCACCGAGCATCGCGACCCGCGCCCGCGACACCAGCAGCAGCTGCATCAGCGAGTACTGCTGCGCTCCCAGGCAGTAGGCGTAGGCGGACTCGATGCCCATCGCCGCGAACTGCAGCGCACCGGCGTCCAGGCGGCCACGCAGCGCATCCAGCCGCAGCGTGATCAGCGACAGCGCCGGGCGGTTGTAGACGAGCGCGCCGATCGTCGCGTCGTCGCCGAGTTCGGCGGCCTCGTGGCGCGCGCGGTCGTACCAGGGGCGCGCGGCCTCGCCCTGCCCGGCGATCTGGTGGGCGTTGCCGAGCACGACGCAGACGCGGCTGCTGGCCTCGCGGCAGGCGCCGGGGCGGTCGAAACAGGGTTCGAGCGCACGCGCCATCGCGGCGTAGTCGCCGAGCACGAACTGCATGTGCGCCAGCCAGGCAGCGGTCAGGCGGATCAGGTCGTCGTGGCGCCAGGCGAGCGCGACGGTGTGGGCACGCAGGATGCGGTCGGTGGCGGCAGGGTCCAGGTTGTCGAAGAACAGCATCAGCCCTTCGAGCAGCATGATGCGCACCGCGATGCGGCTGGCGCGGCCGTCGCCGTGGTCCTGGCGCAGTTCGGCCGCGATGCGCTGGGCGCCGGCACGGTCGCCGACGCGGGCCAGGTGGCAGCCGCGTTCGGCCAGCAGTTCGGCGCGGCGCAGCGGGTCGCGGCAGCCGGCAAGCTCGTGGTCCAGACGCGCGAGCAGCCGGCTCATGGCTCAGGCGGGCGCCGTCAGGCGTTCGCAGGCGAGCGCGTAACGCGCGGTGCTGGCCGCGGCCACTTCGGCCGGCAGGCGCGGCGCCGGCGCGCGCTTGTTCCAGGGCTGGCCGTCGACGGTGGCGGTCTCGAGCCAGTCGCGCACCGGCTGCTTGTCGTAGCTCGGCGGGTTCTCGCCTTCGCGGTAACCGGCCAGTTCCCAGAAGCGCGAGGAGTCGGGCGTCAGCACCTCGTCCATCAGCGTCAGCGTGCCGTTTTCGTCGAGGCCGAACTCGAACTTGGTGTCGGCGATGATGATGCCGCGCGTCAGCGCGTGCGCCGCGGCCGCCTCGTACAGGCGGATCGAGATCTCGCGCACCTGGGCGGCCAGTTCGGCGCCGATCATCTCTTCCATGCGCACGAACGGGATGTTCTCGTCGTGGTCGCCGACCGCGGCCTTGGTGGCCGGCGTGAAGATCGGTGCGGGGAGGCGGCTGGCGTTCTTCAGCCCCGGCGGCAGCGCGACACCGCAGACCGAGCCGCTCTCTTGGTACTCCTTCCAGCCGGAGCCGGCGAGGTAGCCGCGCACCACGGCCTCGACCGGCAGGCCCTTCAGCCGCTTGACCAGCATCGAGCGGCCGCGCACCTGGGCCACCTCGTCGGCGGCGACGACCGAGACCGGGTCATCGCCGGTCAGGTGGTTCGGGACGATGCCGGCGAGCTGGTCGAACCAGAACAGCGCCATGCGCGTCAGCAGCTCGCCCTTGCCCGGGATCGGGTCCTCGAGCACGACGTCGAAGGCCGAGAGCCGGTCGCTCGCGACCATCAGGATGCGGTCCTCGCCGACGGCGTAGTTGTCGCGCACCTTGCCGCGCGCCAGCAGCGGCAGCGAGTGGAGTTGCGACTGGTACAGGGCTGTGCTCATACGCTTCAGCGGGGGGACCCGCTCTTCAAAGTGTGGGACTGAAAAAGCAGGAGGGGGCCCCGGTTGCGGCCCCCTCTTCGTCTCATCGACGGACGCTGGCGCGGCCGTGAAAACTCAGTTGACGAGCTGCGCCAGCTTGCCGGCGGCGTACTTCTGCGCCATCTCCTGCATGCTCACCGGCTTGATCTTCGGCGCCTGGCCTTCGCAGCCGAACTCGAGGTAGCGCTGCTTGCAGATCTGCTTGGCGGCTTCGCGCGCGGGCTTGAGCCATTCGCGGGCGTCGAACTTCTCCGGGTTCTCGAACAGGAACTTGCGCACCGCCGCCGTCATCGCCAGGCGGATGTCGGTGTCGATGTTGATCTTGCGCACGCCGTGCTTGATCGCTTCCTGGATCTCCGCGACCGGCACGCCGTAGGTCTCCTTCATCTTGCCGCCGAACTGGTTGATCAGCGCCAGCAGGTCCTGCGGCACCGACGACGAACCGTGCATCACCAGGTGGGTGTTGGGGATGCGGACGTGGATCTCCTTGACGCGCGAGATCGCCAGGATGTCGCCGGTGGGCTGGCGCGAGAACTTGTAGGCGCCGTGGCTGGTGCCGATGGCGATCGCGAGCGCGTCGAGCTGGGTGCGCTGGACGAAGTCGGCGGCCTGCTCGGGGTCGGTCAGCAGCGCCGCATGGTCGAGCTTGCCGACGGCGCCGATGCCGTCTTCCTCGCCCGCCTCGCCGGTCTCGAGCGAGCCCAGGCAGCCGAGTTCGCCTTCGACGGTGACGCCGACCTCGTGCGCCATCGCGACGACCTTGCGCGTGACCTCGACGTTGTAGTCGAAGCTCGACGGCGTCTTGCCGTCTTCCATCAGCGAGCCGTCCATCATCACCGAGCCGAAGCCCAGGTCGATGGCGCCGCGGCAGATCGCCGGGCTCTGGCCGTGGTCCTGGTGCATCACCAGCGGCACCTGCGGGTAGGCCTCGACGGCAGCCTGGATCAGGTGCTTGATGAAGGCTTCGCCGGCGTACTTGCGGGCACCGGCGCTGGCCTGCAGGATGGCCGGCGAACCGACCTCGGCGGCGGCGGACATCACCGCCTGAACCTGCTCGAGGTTGTTGACGTTGAAAGCCGGGATTCCGTAACCGTGTTCGGCGGCGTGGTCGAGCAACTGGCGCATCGAAACGAGTGGCATGGTGGAATCCCCGCGAAATGAATGAATGACGGCACGCCGCACGCGGCGTGGACTGCGGAAGATTCTAGCCACTGGCCCCCCGCCGCACCGGCTTTGGAACCGGTGCGCACGCGGAATAGACGCGCGCGCTTCAGGCGACGCGGCAGACCTTGAGCATGTTGGTGCCGCCGGGGTGGCCCATCGGCTCGCCGCAGGTGATGGCGTAGGTGTCGCCCGGGCGCAGCACGCCGCGATCGACGAGGATGCGCTCGGCCGCGGCCAGCGCCTCGTCGCGGTCGACGAACTTGGGCACCAGCAGCGGCGTGACGTTGCGGTACAGCGTCATGCGGCGCTGCGGCGCCGGCTGCGAGGTCAGGCCGTAGATCGGCACCTTGATGTGGTGGCGGCTCATCCACAGCGCCGTCGAGCCCGACTCGGTCAGCGCCAGGATCGCACGGCAGCCCAGGTGGTGGGCGGTGAACAGCGCGCCCATCGCGATCGACTGGTCGATGCGGCCGAAACGTTTGTTGGTGAAGTCGGTCTCGAGGTGGAAGTCGTCGGCGGCCTCGGCTTCGAGCGCGATCGCGGCCATCTGCTGGATGGTCTCGACGGGATAGCGGCCGGCGGCGGTCTCGGCGCTCAGCATCACCGCGTCGGTGCCGTCGAGCACGGCGTTGGCGACGTCGCTGACCTCGGCGCGCGTGGGCACCGCGTTGACGATCATCGACTCCATCATCTGCGTGGCCGTGATCGCGATCTTGTCGGCTTCGCGCGCCATGCGGATCATGCGTTTCTGCAGCGCCGGCACCGCGGCGTTGCCGACCTCGACCGCGAGGTCGCCGCGCGCGACCATGATGCCGTCGGAGGCGCGCAGGATCTGCTCGAGCACCGGAATCGCCTCGCTGCGCTCGATCTTCGCGATCAGCCCCGGCTTGTGGCGCCAGGGTTCGCCGGCGACGTTGCACAGCTGGCGCGCCATCTCCATGTCGGTGGCGCTCTTCGGGAAGCTGACGGCGACGTAATCCGCCTGGAAGCTCATCGCGGTGCGGATGTCCTCCATGTCCTTGGCCGTCAGCGCCGGCGCGGTGAGGCCGCCGCCGGCCTTGTTGATGCCCTTGTTGTTCGACAGCTCGCCGCCGACGACGACCACGGTGGCGACACGGTCGCCGATCACCTGCTCGACGGTGAGCCGGATCAGCCCGTCGTTGAGCAGCAGCGTGTCGCCCGGGCGCACGTCGCGCGGCAGGTCCTTGTAATCCAGGCCGACGGAGTCGATGTCGCCGGGCTCGGTGCGCGAGGCGTCGAGCACGAAGCGCGCGCCCTTCTCCAGCATCACCTTGCCGCCGGCGAACTTGCCGACGCGGATCTTCGGGCCCTGCAGGTCGGCCATGATGGCGACCTCCTTGCCCGCGGCCGCGGCGACCTGGCGCACCAGGGTCGCGCGGTCGATGTGGTCCTGCGCCTTGCCGTGCGAGAAGTTCAGGCGCACGACGTCGACGCCGCCGCGGATCATCGCTTCCAGGACCTCCGGCGAAGAGGAGGCGGGGCCGAGGGTGGCGACGATCTTCGTGGCGCGCATAGCGGTTCTCTCGAAAACGCTGGAAACCCAGCGTCTGCGATTATCGGCACATGGCATGGCTGCGCCATGCTTGCCCGAGTACCGCCCGATTACAGCGTGGCTTGGCGCACGGTCGCCAGCGTCGCCGCCTCCGCCACCGCCAGCGCGGTGATGTTGATGACGCGACGCACCGTCGCCGACGGCGTCAGGATGTGTGCCGGCGCCGCCGTGCCCAGCAGCATCGGGCCGACGGTGACGCCGTGGCCGCTGGTCATCTTCAGCACGTTGAACAGGATGTTGGCCGCGTCCAGGTTGGGCAGCACCAGCAGGTTGGCGCTGCCCGTGAGCGTGCTGTCGGGCAGGTAGCGCGCGCGCACCTCGGCCGACAGCGCGGCGTCGCCGTGCATCTCGCCGTCGCACTCGATGTGCGGCGCCATCTTCACGAACAGGTCGCGCGCCGCGCGCATGCGCCGCGCCGAACCCCGCGCCGACGAGCCGAAGATCGAGTGCGAGACGAAAGCCACCTTGGGCGGCAGGCCGAAGCGGCGCACCTCCTCGGCGGCCAGCAGCGCGATCTCGGCGAGCTGTTCGGCGCTCGGCTCCTCGTTGACGAAGGTGTCGGCGACGAACAGCGTGCCGCTGTCCAGCGGCAGCGCGTTCATCGCCGCCAGCGTCTGCACGCCGGGCTTCAGGCCGATGGCCGCACGCACGTGCTCCAGGTGCGAGTCGTAGCGCCCGGCCAGGCCGCAGACCATGGCTTCGGCCTGGCCCAGGCGCACCATCATCGCCGCGGTCAGCGTGTTCGAGCGCCGCAGCGTCGTGCGCGCGGCCTCGGGCGTCATGCCGTCGCGGCCCATCAGCCGGTGGTAGGCCTGCCAGTAGGCGTCGTAGCCCTCGTGCGCGGCCGGGTCGACGACCTCGTAGTCGCGCCCCGGCAGCGCACGCAGCCCGGCGAGTTCGGCACGGTGCGTGATGACCTCCGGGCGACCGACCAGCACCGGCCGCGCCAGGCCTTCGTCGAGCACCGCCTGCACCGCACGCAGCACGCGTTCGTCCTCGCCCTCGGCGTAGACGACACGCGCCGGGCGCGCCTTAGCGGCGTTGAACACCGGGCGCATGAACATGCCGGTCTGGTAGACGAAACGCGTCAGCGACTGGCGGTAGGCCTCGAGGTCGGCGATCGGCCGCGTCGCGACGCCGGACTCGGCCGCGGCGCGCGCCACCGCCGGCGCGATGCGCAGGATCAGGCGCACGTCGAAGGGCGTCGGGATCAGGTAGTCGGGGCCGAACTTCAGCTCCTTGCCGGCGTAGGCGGCGGCGACTTCGCTGCTGGCCTCGGCCTTGGCGAGCGCGGCGATCTCGTGCACGCAGGCGATCTTCATCGCCTCGGTGATCTTGGTCGCGCCGCAGTCGAGCGCGCCGCGGAAGATGTACGGGAAACACAGGACGTTGTTGACCTGGTTCGGGTAGTCGCTGCGGCCGGTGGCGATGATGCAGTCGGGCCGCACCGCCTTGGCCAGTTCGGGCCGGATCTCGGGCTCGGGGTTGGCCAGCGCCAGGATCACCGGCTGCCCGGCCATCGTCGCCACCATTTCCGGCGACAGCACGCCAGCGGCCGAGCAGCCGAGGAAGACGTCGGCGCCGACGATCGCGTCGGCCAGCGTGCGCGCCGCGCTGCGCTGGCAGTAGCGCAGCTTCGATTCGTCCAGGCGGCCGGCGAGCACGTCGGCGCGGTCGGACTGGATCAGACCCTTGGAGTCGCAGACCCAGACGTTCTCGCGCCGCACGCCCAGATGCACCATCAGGTCCAGGCAGGCGATGGCCGCGGCGCCGGCGCCCGAGACCGCCAGCTTGACGCTGCCGATGTCCTTGCCGACCAGTTCCAGCGCGTTCAAGAGCGCCGCCGACGAGATGATCGCGGTGCCGTGCTGGTCGTCGTGGAAGACCGGCACGTTCATGCGCTCACGCAGCTTGCGCTCGATGTAGAAACACTCGGGCGCCTTGATGTCCTCGAGGTTCACGCCGCCCAGCGTCGGCTCGAGCGCGGCGATGATCTCGACCAGCTTGTCCGGGTCGCGCTCGGCGAGTTCGATGTCGAAGACGTCGATGCCGGCGAACTTCTTGAACAGACAGCCCTTGCCTTCCATCACCGGCTTGCCGGCCAGCGGGCCGATGTCACCCAGACCGAGCACCGCGGTGCCGTTGGTGACGACGGCCACCAGGTTGCCGCGCGAGGTGTATTCGGCCGCCAGCGACGGGTCCTGCTCGATCGCGAGGCAGGCGTAGGCGACGCCCGGTGAATAGGCCAGCGACAGGTCGCGCTGGTTCGACAGCGGCTTGGTCGGGGTGACGGAAATCTTGCCGCGCACGGGCGCGCGGTGGTAGTCCAGCGCCGCCTCGCGCAGCGCGGCTTCGGCGTCGGAAAGCATCTTGTCCAAGGGAAAACTCCTCGCGCCTCGGCGGCGAATACCGCGCCGAGGGCGAACTGCAAAACGGCCGGCGGCGCCCGCCGCCGGCTCGTGCGGGTGCCGGCCTGGCCGGCACCGCGGGGATCTTCAGCCCGCCGCGCGGCGGCTGAGGATCTCGAAGGCCGGCAGCGTCTTGCCCTCGAGCACTTCGAGGAAGGCGCCGCCGCCGGTGGAGATGTAGCCGATGTCCTTTTCGATGCCGTACTTGGCGATCGCGGCCAGCGTGTCGCCACCGCCGGCGATGCTGAAGGCCGGGCTTTCGGCGATCGCACGCGCCACCGTCTCGGTGCCATGCGAGAAGGCGTCGAACTCGAACACGCCGACCGGGCCGTTCCAGACGATGGTGCCGGCGGCCTTCAGCTTGTCGGCCAGCAGCGCCGCGGTCTTGGGGCCGATGTCCAGGATCAGGTCGTCGGCGGCGACGTCGGCGGCGTCCTTGACGGTGGCCGGCGCATCGGCGGCGAAGGCCTTGGCGGTGACGACGTCGACGGGAATCGGCACCTCGGCGCCGCGCGCCTTCATCGCCTCGATGACGGCCTTGGCTTCGCCGACCAGGTCGGCCTCGGCCAGGCTCTTGCCGATCGGGAAACCCGCGGCGAGCAGGAAGGTGTTGGCGATGCCGCCGCCGACGATCAGGCCGTCGACGTTCTTGGCCAGGCTCTGCAGGATCGTCAGCTTGGTGCTGACCTTGCTGCCGGCGACGATGGCCACCAGCGGCCGCTTCGGGTTCGCCAGCGCCTTGGTGATGGCGTCGATCTCGGCGGCCAGCAGCGGGCCGGCACAGGCGATCTTGGCGTATTCGGCGATGCCGTAGGTGCTGGCCTCGGCGCGGTGCGCGGTGCCGAAGGCGTCGTGCACGAAGATGTCGCACAGCGCCGCCATCTTGCGCGCCAGCTCTTCCTTGTTCTTCTTCTCGCCCTTGTTCAGGCGGCAGTTCTCCAGCAGCACGACCTGGCCGGGCTGCACGTCCACGCCGTCGACCCAGTTCGAGACCAGCGGCACCTCGCGGCCCAGCAGTTCACCCAGGCGCTTGGCGACCGGCGCCAGCGAATCCTCGGGCTTGAACTCGCCTTCGGTCGGGCGGCCCAGGTGCGAGGTGACCATCACCGCGGCGCCGGCGTCCAGCGCCATGCGGATGCAGGGCACCGAGGCGCGCACGCGGGTGTCCTCGGTGATCTGGCCGTCGTCGGACAGCGGCACGTTGAGATCGGCACGGATGAAGACACGCTGGCCACGGGCGCGGCCGGAAGCGGCGATGTCGGAAAAGCGCAGGACGTTCATGGTGTTGAGCGACAGGCTGACGGAAACGGCCGCTAGTGTCGCATCCCTGCGCGCGCCGGCCCAGCCGGGAAGGCCCGGCCGTGTTACCAGCCCAGCCCGACGCGCAGCCCGACCATCACCAGGCTGCCGACGACGATGGTGCCGAGGATGCCGCGGCGCCAGAAGAACCAGGCCGCGCCGGCCGCGGCGGCGAACAGCCGCGGGTCCTGCCAGGTGTCGATCAGCCGGCCCTGCGTCATCACGACCTCGGGCGCGACGACCGCCATCAGCGCCGCCAGCGGCGCGTAGCGCAGGCCTTCGCGCAGCCAGGCCGGCATCGGCAGCTCACGTTCGGGCAGGATGAAAAAAGCGCGCGTCAGCAGCGTGATCAGCGCCAGCCCGGCAATCGTCAGCAGCGCGGCCCAGCCGCTCATCGGGAGCCTCCGACCGGCGTCGCCGGCCCCGGGCGCGAACCCGGGCGGTCCAGCATCACGCCGATGGCCACCGCCGCGGCGATCGCAACGACGATGTTCAGCCGCAGCGGCAGCGCATAAGCCGCCACCGCGGCGCAGCCGGCGACCACGGCGGCGATCAGCGACGAGCGGCTGCCCAGCAGCGAGCAGGCCAGCCCGATCAGCGCCAGCGTGCCGGCGAAACCGATGCCCCAGCTCGTCGGGATGACGTCGGCGAGCGCGATGCCGACCATCGACGGGACCTGCCAGGCGAACCAGTTCGACACCGCGCCGCCCCAGAAATACGGCTTCTGCTCGGGCGCCGGCACCGGGTCGGGGAAGCGGCGCATGAACAGGATGTAGTTCAGGTCGCCGCTGAAAAAAGCCATGCGCGCACGTTCGGCGCGCGGGTAGGCGGCGAAATACGGGCGCCACTGGGCGCTGAAGATCACGAAGCGCAGGTTGACGCAGAACGCCGTCGCCCAGACGACCCAGATCGGCGCGCCAGCGGCCATCAGTGGCAGCGCCGCGAGCTGGGCCGAGCCGGCGTAGACCAGCAGCGTCATCAGCACCGCCAGCGGCACCGAGAGCCCGGCCTTGATCATCGCAACGCCCGTGATCATTCCCCAGGCGCCGATGCCGGGCAGGATGCCGGCCATCTCGCGGGCGCCACGCCGAAACTCGGGGTGGCGCCAGCCGAACATCCCATCAGACATGCGCCGATTCTCCCATCGCGGGCGGCGCCGCGTCGGGCCGGGGACTAGCGCGGCCGCACCGTGCCGCTGCCGACGATGCTGCTGCGCGGCACCGCCTTGCCAGCGTGGCGCACGTTGCCCGAGCCGGCGATCGACACCGACAGCGAGCCGTCGGCGCTGACGTCGGCGTTGCCGCTGCCGGCGATCGAGACCGAGGCGCTGTCGGCCTGCAGCGACGCGAGCAAGGCGTTGCCGCTGCCGGCGATGTCCACCGAGAGTTCACGCGTGCGGCCGTCGGCGCGCACGTTGCCGCTGCCGGCGATCGACAGCGCGAGCGAGTCGGCGTCGAGCTGGCGCAGCTTCGCGTTGCCCGAGCCGGCCAGCGCGAGGGCCAGCGCCGGCGTCTTCAGGCCCTCGATGTCGACCTTGCCCGAACTCGCGCTGGCGACGCGGCGCAGCTTCACGACCTCGACGCTGGCCTGCAGCTTGTCGCGGTTGAAGAACGAGAAACCCTCCTCGCGCAGGCGGATGACCAGCGTGCGCTGGCCGCGGCGCTCCTCGACCTTGACCTCCAGCCGCGACAGCAGGTCGGCATCGCCGTCGATGCGCAGCGACTCGCGCGCCGCGGGGCGCACGACGAGGTCGACCGGGCCGCTGACCTGGATCGCGCTGAAGTCCGAGATTGCGCCGAAGTCGCTCCTCGTCGCCGCCTGCGCGGGCGCGGCGGCGAAGGTGAAGACGGCGAACAGCGCCGACATCCCGGCGACGGCGAAGGTGGACAACAGGCGTTTCATGGCATCGGCTCCAGCGGATGCCCGCATCGTGACCGCGCCGCACCGGCACGGCCAGCCGCCGGCGACGAAGTGCAGCACCGGGCGACGGACCGCCGCGGCGCCGGCACCGGCCGCACTCAGGACGACTTCTTCTTCGCCGGCTTGTCTTCGGCGGGCGCCTCGTCCTGGGCGTCCTCGGACGCCGCGTCCTTGGCGACGGCGGTGGCGGCCCCCTGCGGCGGAACGATATCGAGCTTGTTCTCGCGCATGTAGTCGTTCATGTCCTTCCAGCCGGCGAAGACCGCGGCCTTGTCGGCCTTCTTGTTCAGGCCGAAGCAGTCCTCGATCGCTCGCCCGGCATGGCGGCAGGCGGCGCCGATGGCGCGGCCTTCGGCGTCCTTCTTCTCGGCGACGGCCTTGGCCGACTCGATGCCCAGCTGGTCGCAGCCGGCGACGAGCAGCGGCAGCGCGGCGAACAGGGCGACACGGAGGATGGAGCGGGAACGCGAGGGTTTCACCACCCCGATATCGGCCTGCGGCGCGGCGGCTTGAGGCCCGCGCCACTCAAGCGGCGCGCTGGCCGGCGACGACCGGGTGGCCTTTCAGGAACTCGCGCACTGGCACGCGGCGGCCGCCGGTGCGCTGCAGCTCGAGCAGTTCGAGCGCACCCTCGCCGCAGGCGACGACGAGGCGGCCCTCGCCGGCCGCGAGCACGGTGCCGGGCTCGCCCGCGCCCGGCAGCACCGCGGCGCGCCAGAGCTTGAAGGTCTCGCCGCCGAGCGTGAAGCTGCAGCCGGGGAAGGGGTCGAAGGCGCGCACGCGGCGCTCGATCACCGCCGCCGGCAGCGTCCAGGCGATCGTGCCTTCGGCCTTCTCGATCTTGCTCGCGTAGTTGGCGCCTGCTTCGGGCTGCGGCACCGGCGGCAGCGATTCGAGCCGGCCGAGCGCGTCGACGACCAGGCGCGCACCGAGCGCGGCGAGGCGGTCGTGCAGCGTCGCCGTCGTGTCCTCGGCGGCGATCGCCAGCGACTCGGCGAGCAGCATCGGCCCGGTGTCCAGGCCGGCGTCCATCTGCATGATCGTGATGCCGGTTTGGGCGTCGCCGGCTTCGATGGCACGGTGGATGGGCGCCGCGCCGCGCCAGCGCGGCAGCAGCGAGCCGTGGATGTTGACGCAGCCGCGCGGCGGCAGATCGAGCACCCACTGCGGCAGGATCAGCCCGTAGGCGGCGACGACGAGCACGTCCGGCGCCGCCTGCTCGAGCGCCGCGCGTCCGACCGCGGCCTCGTCCGGATACTTGCCGTCCAGCCGCAGGCTGCGCGGCTGCGCCACCGGCAGGCCGTGCGCCAGCGCGCACTGCTTGACCGGCGAAGCCTGCAGCTTCATCCCGCGGCCGGCCGGGCGATCGGGCTGGGTCAGCACCAGCGGCACCTCGATGCCGGCAGCGAGCATCGCGTCGAGCGCGACGCGGGCGAACTCGGGGGTGCCGGCGAAAGCGGCGCGCAAACGGATCATGCGACGCCGCGCGCTTCTTCGCGCGCGCGCTTGGCCATCTTGATCTTGATGCGCTCGCGCTTGAGCAGGCTCAGGTACTCGACGAACACCTTGCCGTCGAGGTGGTCGATCTCGTGCTGGGCGCAGACCGCGGCCAGGCCGTCGAGATCGAGTTCGAACGCCTGGCCCTCGCGGTCGAGCGCGCGCACCGTCACCTGGGCGTTGCGCGTCACCCGGTCCCAGACCTGGGGCACCGACAGGCAGCCTTCCTCCCAGATCACCTTCTCGGCGCTGCGCGCGACGATCTGCGGGTTGATGAAGACCATGGGCTGATCGTGCTCGGGCGAGGTGTCCATCACGAACAGGCGTTCGTGCACGTCGACCTGGGTCGCCGCGAGGCCGACGCCTTCGCATTCGTACATGGTGTCGATCATGTCGGCGACGAGCTGCTTGACGCGCTCGTCGACCGCCGCGACCGGGCGCGCGACGGTGTTCAGCCGGGGATCTGGATAGCGCAGGATCGGAAGTTGGGCCATGGTGCACTGCAAGCGACGCCCGGCTGTCCGGACCGGGCCACGGCGCGACGCCCGGCAGCGTGACGAGCTGCACACGGGCGTGGCGGCAACGACGAATTCGTTACGACAACAAGGGTTTACGGGCAGAATCTGCCAATTCAAGTGAGCAGTTCGTGCCCGCCGCAATGCGAATTGTCGCACCCGCCGCGCGCCGTCCCTTGCGAGGAGAGCAAAGACCCATGAGCCGTTCGAGGCCGAAGATGAACACGCGCTGGGGAGCGCTCGCCGCCCGGGCCGCCGTCGTGGCCGCCGCCAGCGCCGTGCTGCCGGCGCTCGCCGCACCGAACTACCCCGTCACCCCCGACCAGCGTGCGACCGCGCACCAGGTCGCGCAGGCCGGCGTGCCGCTGGCCGAACTGGCTCCCGACGCCCCCCAGACCCACACCGTGCGCCCCGGCGACACGCTCTGGGACATCTCCAAGCTCTTCCTGAAGAGCCCCTGGCGCTGGCCCGAGCTCTGGGGCATGAACCTCGAGCAGATCCGCAATCCGCACCTGATCTACCCCGGGCAACTGCTGGTGCTGGTCAAACGCGACGGCCGCGCGATGCTGCAGGTCGGGCAGTCGCTGACCGCCGACCCGCAGACCGTGCGCCTGTCGCCGCGGGTGCGCGCCGAACTGCTGGAAAACGGCGCGATCGCATCGATACCGCTGCACCTGATCGGCCCCTTCCTGAACGAGGCGGTGGTCTTCGACAGCAACGAGCTCGAACTCGCGCCGCGCATCGTCGCGACCCAGGAAGGCCGCGTGCTGCTGTCGCGCGGCGAGACCGCCTACGTGCTGGGCGACCTGGGCGGCGCACGCGAGTTCCGCCTGTTCCGCGAGGCGCAGCCGCTGCGCGACCCGGAGACGCGCGAGATCCTCGGTTACGAGGCGCGTTACGTCGGCACCGCCGAATACGTTCGCCCCGGCGAAGAGCGTTTCGGCGCCGACGGCAAACCCGTGACCGTGCCCGCCACCTTCGTCGTCAGCACGATCCGGCTCGAGGTCGGCGTCGGCGACCGGCTCTCGCCGGTGCCGCAGCGCGAGCTGACGGCTTACGCGCCGCACGCTCCGGCAGCGCCGATCGACGGCCGCATCGTCTCGCTCTACGGCGACGCGCTGTCGGCGGGCCAGAACCAGATCGTCGCGCTGAACAAGGGCCGCCGCGACGGCCTGGAACGCGGCCACGTGCTCGCGCTCTGGCGCGCCGGCCGCGCCGACTTCGACACCACCTCCGGCAAGAAGAAACCGATCCAGCTGCCCGACGAGCGCCACGGCCTGCTGTTCGTCTTCAGCGCCTTCGAGCGCGTGTCCTACGCGCTGATCATCAACGTCAAAGACCCCGTGCATCCGGGCGACCGCTTCACAGCACCGTGAGCCCCCCCGGAAGCGCCTTCGGCGCCTCCCCCCCCGAGGGGGGGCGCCGCCAGCGGACCGGCAAAGCCGGATCCGCGGCGGCAGCTTGGCAGCGCCGGCGCCGTGCGCCTACGGTGCCGCCCGGCAGCCCCGGCATCTGAAACCGCGCCTAGCCGATGGCTGCACCGGACGACTTCGACGCCTGGTTCCGGCTTTTGCAGACGCCGGGGCTGGGGCGCGAGGGGGTACGGCGGCTGCTGGCGGCGTTCGGCAGCCCCGAAGCCGCGCTGGCGGCGACGCCAGCGGCGCTGACCGAACTGGGCGGCCCCGCGCTCGCCGCGACGATGGCGCGGCCGGCACCTGAATGCGTTCCGCGTCTGGCCGCCGCCCGCGCCTGGCTCGCCGGCGGCGACGACCACCATGTGCTGACGCTGGGCGACGCCGCCTATCCACCGCTGCTGCTGCAGACCGCCGACCCGCCGCTGCTGCTGTATGTGCAGGGCCGGCCCGAGTTGCTCGCGGCCGAGTCGGTGGCCATCGTCGGCAGCCGTGACGCCACGCCCCAGGGGCTGGCGAACGCACGCGAATTCGCCCAGGCGCTGGCTGAGGCCGGTTTCGCGGTGATTTCAGGCCTGGCCGCGGGCATAGACGGTGCCGCCCACGAAGGCGCACTGGCGGCCGGCGGCACGACGCTGGCGGTGGTCGGCACCGGGCCCGACCGCGTCTACCCGGCGCGGCACAAGGCACTGGCGCGGCGCGTCGTCGCCCACGGCGCCATCGTCAGCGAGTTCGACCCCGGCACGCCGGTGCTGCCGGAGAACTTCCCGCAGCGCAACCGCATCATCGCCGGGCTGGCGCGCGGCACGCTGGTCATCGAGGCCGCGCTGCGCTCGGGTTCGCTGATCACCGCGCGCCTGGCGGCCGAGGCCGGGCGCGAGGTGTTCGCGCTGCCGGGCTCGATCCGCTCGCCGGTGGCGCGCGGCTGCCACGCGCTGATCAAGCAGGGTGCGGCGCTGGTCGAAAGCGCCGACGACGTGCTGGAAGCGCTGCGCGGCAGCCGCCCGGCCGCGGCGCCGCAGGCGCCCGAAACCGACGCCGACCCGGTGCTCGCCGCGCTCGGCCACGACCCCGCGACGCTCGACGCGCTGCTCGCGCGCACCGGCTGGCCGACGGCCGAACTGAACGCGCGCCTGCTCGAACTCGAGCTCGACGGCCGCGTCGACAGGCTGCCGGGCGGACTTTTCCAACGCCGCGTGGCCGCTTGAAAATCTGCCCCCGGCAGCGGCCGGGACCGTGGGTTATAGTGAACCGATGTTCGACGTCCTCGTGTACCTCTACGAGACCTACTGGCGTCCGGACGCGTGTCCGGACCACCAGCAGCTCCAGCGCAAGCTGTCGGCCGTCGGCTTCGAATCCGACGAGATCCAGGAAGCCCTGCGCTGGCTGGACGGGCTGGCGACGAGCGCCGAATCCTGCGTCGACAGCGCCACACCGGGCAGCCTGCGCGTCTACACCGAAGGCGAGCGCGACCTGCTCGGCGAAGAGTCGATCGGCTTCATCTGCTTCCTCGAGTCGGCCGGCGTGCTGCCGGCGCCGATGCGCGAGATGGTCATTGACCGCGCCACCGCGATCGGCAGCGGCCCGATCGAGCTCGAAGACCTGAAGATCATCGTGCTGATGGTCTTCTGGAGTCTGGGCGAAGAGCCCGACGCGCTGATCCTCGACGAACTCTTCGTCGCCGCCGAAGACCGGCTGATCCACTGAGCGGCGCCAGGCGCCGCTAGCCCCGCTAGTTCAGCAGGCGCGACGCGTCGACGTCCAGTTTGGCCAGCGCGCTGCGCGTCGCCCGCACCGTCAGCGCCTCGTCCTGGGCCGGCAGCAGCAGCCCGGCTTGCAGGAATGACGCCAGCCGCTGCTGCTGGAACAGCACGCAGCGCCCCTGAGCCGTGACGAACAGCGTCAGCTGCCGCCGCATGCCCTGCCAGGCGAGCTGCACCGCCTCGTGGCGCTCGCGGTACTCGAGCATGTACCAGCTGCCGACCTGCAGCTCGCGCGCCCAGGCCAGCATTGCCGGCGTCGGCATCGAGCCGCCGTCCAGCACCACCTCCAGGTCGGCGCTCTGGTGGCCCGACAGGTCGAGCACCATCGACTCGTCGATCTGCACGTCCTCGGCGTCGGGCAGCAGCTCTTCCAGCGTCTCCAGCCGGTCCATCAGCTCGCGCAGGCGCTCGTCGGGGATGGCCGCGGTCTTGGCGGTGAAAGCCGCCGCCAGCGAGTTGTTCAGCAGCTGGATCTGCTCGTCCTGGCGCTCGGCGTCCATGCCGGCGGCGGCCATGCCCTCGCGCAGCGACTTCAACAGCGGCGGCAGGCGCCGGATGACCTCGGCGCGTTCCTCGCGCGTGACCTTGGCGCTGGCCGACCAGATCAGGTCGGCGGCGGCGCGCTTCATTGCCCGTGTCTGCTTGCCCTGGGCGCCGTAGCTGACCGCGGTCGTCGCCAGCACGTCGGCCCAGACGTGGAACAGGAACTGGCGCACGCCTTCCTGCACCGGCATGTCGTTCAACATGCGGCGCAGCTCGATCGTGTACTGGATCGCCAGCGTCTCGCGCTGCTCGACCTGCTGCGCCAGCGAGACGCCGCGGCGCGTGGTCTCGTTCTCGGTGCGGAAGTAGTGCTCGAGGAACTTCTCGAACTCGGTGAGCACGGTCTGGAACACGCGCCGGCCGGTGTCGGGGTAGGCCTCGACGACCTGGACGATGCGCTTGATCTCGCGCTCGAGCGCGTCGCCGACCTTCTGCGCCGCGCTGTCGAAGCCCATCACGCAGGCACCCATGCGGTCGATCAGGCGCCGCGCCGGATGGTCGACCGTGGCGAAGAAATCGGGCTCGGTGACGGCCACACGCAGCACCGGCATCTGCAGCCGGGCGAACCAGACGCGCACCGCCGCCGGGATGCGCTCCTCGGTCAGGATGCTCTGGAACAAGAGCGCGACGATCTCGATGGTGGCGCGCTCCTCGGACGAGGCGGCGGCCTTCTTCAGCGCCTGCTTGCGCTGCTGGAGGTCCTCCAGCATCACCGGCGCCGTGGCCGAGGCCTCGACGCCGGCGGCGGTGGTCGTCATGCGCTGGCGGATGCCGGCCTCGGCGGTGTCGATCGCACGCGCGAGCCCGGGCGAGAGCCCCTGCGGCCGCGTCGACTGGCCGAAAGCCGGCACCTGGCGGCCGACGAGCCGGTTCAGACGCCCGAGCAGCGCCTCGGCGTGGTCGCGCCCGCGCGCCAGCGGCGCGGCGCGTGTCATCAGCCGGGTCTCGTCGCCGACGCCGCGCATCAGCCCACTGCCCGACGCGTAGGCCGACGGCGGCCCCGAGGCCGGCGCGTTGCCCCAGCCCGAAGCCGGCCCGGTTTCGCCTGAACCACCGCCACCGGAACCGCCGCCCTGCCCCCAGCCGCCGGTCGGCGCCGCGCTCGCGTGCCCGCGCGAGCGCCGGATGAAGGGCCGCAGGTCGACCTCGGGCAGCACGCCGTGTTCGGCGAGCCAGCGGTTGGTCTCGTGGTAGGCCTCTTCGGACAGCAGCGCGAACTCCTCGTGCAGCACCGGCTGCAGTTCGCGCCACGAGGCCAGCGTCTGCCCGGAAGCACGCCAGGCCTCGAAGACGATGCGCGCCAGCACGTGGGCGCGCAGCATGTCGTGGGCGTCGAGCTCGCCGCGGCCTTCGAGGTGGGCGATGCGCGAGCGCAAGTCGGCGAACTCCCAGGACGCGCGGTCCATCATCGCCAGCGCCAGGCGCGAGGTGACGATCTCGAGCTCGATGGTGTCGTCGTCGACCAGGGTCAGCTGGCCCGGCGACAGCGAGGGCAGGTCACCCAGCCGGGTGGTGGAGCCGCCGTGCAACAGCGCGTGGCGCAGGCCGTTGACCAGGCCGCGGTGCCAGGACTGGGCACCGGCGTTGATGCCCTGCATCAGGTCGCGCCGGCGCTGGAAGGTGGCGTGCTCGGACGGTTTTTCGAACAGGCCGCGGGCGCCGTCGAGTGCGGCCTGCACCAAGCCCGGCAGGCCCTTCACCAGTTCCTCGGTGTACAGGCGCCGCGCCTGGCTCGCGAGGTTGGTGTTGGGAGCGCCGGTCGCCATCGGTCGGTCGTCCGTGGTGAGAAGGCCGCGAGCAGCCGTTGCGAACCGACTCTACACCACGGCCCCGGCGTTCGGGTCGTTCGGGTCGTTCTCCTTGGCCCCGGCCTTGACCAGGTCCTCGCGCTTGACGCCCAGCCACATCGCGATGCCGGCGGCGACGAAGATCGACGAGTAGATGCCGAACAGGATGCCGATGGTCAGCGCCATCGCGAAGTAGTGCAGCGTCGGGCCGCCGAAGAACAGCATCGACAGCACCATCATCTGAGTCGAGCCGTGGGTGATGATGGTGCGGCTGGTGGTGCTCGTGATCGCGTGGTCGATGACCTGGGTCGTCGTCATCTTGCGCATGCGGCGGAAGGTCTCGCGGATCCGGTCGAAGATGACGACCGATTCGTTGACCGAGTAGCCCAGCACCGCCAGCACCGCCGCCAGCACCGCCAGCGAGAACTCCCACTGGAAGAAGGCGAAGAAGCCCAGGATGATGACGACGTCGTGCAGGTTGGCGATGACGCCGGCGACGGCGAACTTCCACTCGAAGCGGAAGGCCAGGTACATCATGATGCCCAGCACCGTGAAGCCCAGCGCCAGCGCGCCGTCGCGCGCCAGTTCGGCGCCGACCGAGGGACCGACGAGCTCGGTGCGCGAGAGCTTCAGCGGCTCGGCACCCGCAGCCGTCGTGCACGACGGCCGGCTGACCTGCTCGCCCTGGGGCGTCGTGTACTCCTTGGTCGCGACGCTGCCGCTCTCGGCCGTGCACAGCACGTCGAAGACGCGGCTGGCGACCTGGTCCTGCTTCTCGCCTTCGCGGATCGGCAGCCGGATCATCACGTCGCGCGAGGTGCCGAAGTTCTGCACCTGCACCTCGCCGAAGCCCAGCGTCTCGACCGCCTGGCGCGTGCGCTCCAGGTCGGCCGGCTGCGAATAGGCCACCTCGACGACGGTGCCGCCGGTGAACTCGATCGACAGGTGCAGCCCGCGGTGGAAGATGAAGAAGACCGCGGCCAGGAAGGTCAGGAAGGAGATGACGTTCAGCGCCAGCGTGTAGCGCATGAACGGGATGTCGCGGCGGAAACGGAAGAATTCCATGACGTCCCCTCAGGCCTCGGCCTTGTTCTGTTCGGCCGGCAGCGTGCCGCCGTTCGGGCGCCAGACCTGCCCGATCGACACCGACTTGAGTTTCTTCTGGCGGCCGTACCAGAGGTTCACGAGGCCGCGCGAGAACAGCACCGCCGAGAACATCGAGGTCAGGATGCCCAGGCAGTGCACGACGGCGAAGCCGCGCACCGGGCCGGAACCGAAGGCCAGCAGCGCCAGGCCGGCGATCAGCGTCGTCACGTTGGAGTCCAGGATCGTGCCCCAGGCGCGCTCGTAGCCGGCGCTGATCGCCACCTGCGCCGACGCGCCGTTGCGCAGCTCCTCGCGCACGCGCTCGTTGATCAGCACGTTGGCGTCGATCGCCATGCCCAGCACCAGCGCGATGGCGGCGATGCCCGGCAGCGACAGCGTCGCCTGCAGCATCGACAGCACCGCGATCAGCAGCAGCAGGTTGAAGCCCAGCGCCAGCGTCGAGAACACGCCGAACAGCATGTAGTAGGCGCACATGAAGATCGAGATCGCGACGAAGCCCCAGAGCACGCTGTGGAAGCCCTTGGAGATGTTCTCCGCACCCAGGCTCGGGCCGATCGTGCGTTCCTCGATGATCTCCATCGGCGCGGCCAGCGAGCCGGCGCGCAGCAGCAGCGCCTGGTCGCTCGCTTCCTCGGTCGTCATGCGCCCGGAGATCTGCACCCGGCCGCCGCCGATCTCGCTGCGGATGACCGGCGCGGTGACGACCTCGCCCTTGCCCTTCTCGAACAGCAGGATGGCCATGCGCTTGCCGACGTTCTCGCGCGTGACGTCTTTGAAGATGCGCGCGCCGCGCGCGTCCAGCGTCAGGTTGACGGTCGGCTCGTGCGTCTGGCCGTCGAAGCCCGGCTGGGCGTCGGTCAGGTTCTCGCCGGTCAGCACGACGTTGCGGTAGACGATGACCGGCTGGCCGCCGCGTTCGAGGAAGCGTTCGCTGCCGAAGGGCACCGGGCCCGAGCCGCGCATCGCCTCGGTCGCCTCGCTGGTCTCGTTGACCAGGCGGATCTCCAGCGTCGCGGTGCGGCCGATGATGTCCTTGGCCTTGGCCGTGTCCTGCACGCCGGGCAACTGCACGACGACGCGGTCCAGGCCCTGCTGCTGGATCACGGGCTCGGCGACGCCGAGTTCGTTGACGCGGTTGTTCAGCGTCGAGATGTTCTGCTTGAGCGCCTGCTCCTGCACGCGCGTGGCCGCGGCGGGCTTGAGCGTGCCGACGAGCTTGAGGTCGCCGCTGGCGGCGTCGGCGGTGGCCGTCCAGTCGAGGTCGGGCAACTGGTCGCCGAGCAGCGTGCGCGCCTGTTCGGCCAGCGCCGGCTCGCGGAAACGCACCTCGACGGCGTTGCCTTCACGCGTGATGCCGGCGTGGCGGATGTTCTTGTCGCGCAGCATCGTGCGCACGTCGCCGGCGACGGCCTCGGCCTTCTTCGTCAGCGCCGCCTTCATGTCGACCTGCATCAGGAAGTGCACGCCGCCGCGCAGGTCCAGCCCCAGGTACATCGGCAGCGCGTGGATCTTGGCCATCCAGGCGGGCGAACGCGACAGCAGGTTCAGCGCGACGATCCAGGTCGGGTCGTTCGGGTCCGGGTTGAGCGCGTGCGCGATCGCGTCCTTGGCCTTGATCTGGGTGTCGGTGTCGGCGAAACGCGCGCGCACCGAGGCGCCGTCGAGCTGCACGAAGTCGGCCTTCAGGCCGGCCGTCGCGAGCACCTGCTCGACCCGCTGGACCATTGCCGGATCCATCTTCACGGTGGCCTTGCCCGAGGACACCTGCACCGCGGGCGCCTCGCCGTAGAAGTTCGGCACCGTGTAGAGCAGGCCGACCACGAAGGCGAAGGCGAGGATCGCGTACTTCCACCAGGGGTTGCGGTTCATGGGGATTCCTGGAGCTCGGGGCGCGCCGCAGCCGGCTGCCCGGGGGATTTACTTGTAGGAGCCCTTGGGCAGGACCTGCAGCACCGAGGCGCGCTGCACCTGCAGCTCGACGCCGTCGGCGACCTCGACGTGCAGGATGCTGTCGCTGATCTTGGCGACACGGCCGATGACGCCGCCGGCGATGACGACCTCGTCGCCCTTGGCCAGGGCCTCGACCATCGTCTTGTGTTCCTTCTGTTTCTTCATCTGCGGCCGGATCATGATGAAGTACAGCACCACGAACATCAGCGCCAGCGGCAGCAGGCTGAACAGCGAGGACTCGGTGCCGCCGGCGGGAGCGGCGGCCTGGGCAAAGGCGGAGGAAATGAACACGTCTATCCTTCTGGATGTCTGGGGCCCGCTGGCGCAGGCGAACCTCGGATTCTAGGGGCCGGCCCCAGCGCCCGGTGCGCGCGGGCCCTCGCGTCGCGGGGAGTCGAGCGGCGCGGCCGCTGCCAGCCAGGGCAGCAGCAGCGCCAGCAGCAGGAAACGCGGCGTGTCGATCACGGTGTTCAGCAGCCCGCTGGCCAGCAGCGCGGCGAACGCGCCGGCCGCCGCCGGCACCGGCGCCAGGCCGCGCCGCTGCGGCGCCAGCGCCACCGCCGCCGTCACCACCAGCAGCAGCAGCCAGGCGGCAGCGCCGAACCAGCCCTGCTCGAACAGCACCGCCACCGGCAGGCTGTCGATGTGCCAGGCAGGTTCGTAGTCGGTCGAGAAGAACCAGCGCGCCAGCCCGGTGTCGAAGCCGCCGTTGGCCAGGAGTTCGCTGCCGCCGGCGGCCTGCAGCGTGACGGCGTCGACGTCGAGCACCGGGCCTTCGGCGGGTGTCAGCAGCGCCAGCTTCAGCGGCAGCCGGCCCGGCGGTACCGCCAGCGTCTGCGGCGCGGCGGCGGCCCACTCGCCCGGTGCGGCCTCGAGCCGGGCGTAGCGGCAGTCCTGCGAGCTGCGCATCGTCTTGCGGCACAGAGCCACCGACAACGCCGCCGGCGCGCTCTCGCGCCGCAGCGTCGCGGCGATGCGCAGTTCCGCCGCGGCACCGGGCTCGACGATCTGCTCGACGTACAGCGGCGCGCCCGGGCCCAGCCGCAGGAAACCGCGCCCGCCTTCGTGGCGCCAGTGGAAGCTGCCGGCATGGCGCGGCTCGCGGCTGCGCCAGTAGTGCAGGTCGGGGAAACCCCCCGCGCCTTCGCCGAAGAGCGCGGCCGCCAGCCCCGGCTCGCGCAGATCGAGCGCGTCGGCCCAGTGCGCCTGGCGCGTCGCCAGGTCCTGCGCGCTGCGGCCCAGGCGCTCCTGCGCGTAGGAGCCCAGCAAAACCGGCAGCGCCGCGGCTGCGGCCAGCAGCAGCCCGGCCGCGGCCACCACCAGCCCGCGCCGGCCCGGGCGCGCCAGCGCCAGCGCCGCCGTCACCAGCAGCGCCAGCGCGCCGGCGGCCCAGCCGTTGCGCGAGAAGGTCAGCGCCAGCGCGTAGGCGCCGGCGGCCAGCAGCAGCAGCGCCGCCACCCGGGCCCAGAGCCGGCGTGCCTGCAGCGCCGCGGCCAGCGTGAAGGCCAGGCCGATCGCGAGGTAACACTCGACATAGGCGCCGCCGCGGTGCATCGCCGAGAACGGCCCGGTGACGCGGTAGCCTGCGGCGAAGTCCAGCGGGCCGGCAAAGGCCGAACGTTCGACCACGATCCAGGCCACCGTCAGCGCCAGCCCCGCCACCATGCCGGCGCCGAAGGCCTGCGCGCGCGCCGCTCCGGCGCCCGCCAGCCGGCGCCACAGCACGACCACCAGCCAGGCCTCGGCAGCGCCCTTCAGGATGCGCAGCGCGTTCACCGGGCTGGTGAAGCTCCACCAGTCGCCGCCGTCGGGCCAGGCCAGCGGCCACAGCGCACGCAGGCCCGAGATCGCCAGCGACAGCGCCAGCAGCACGAAGGCCAGCACCACCGGCGCCGGCGCCCGGCCGGCGCCGCCCGGCCGCGGCACACGCGCCGCCGCCACCGCCACGCAGCCGGCCAGCAGCAGGTCGAACTCGTCGACGAAGAAACGCCCGGTCCAGGGCGCGAGGTCCAGCACCGGCAGCGCCGCCGGGATCAGCACCAGCGCCAGCAGCGGCCGCCAGGCGACCGCGGCGAACGCCAGCGCCAGGCCGAGGGCCAACGGCGCGGCGAAGGGCTGGTACAGCAGCGCCAGCGCCAGCAGCGGCGGCAGCAGCAGCCAGGCCAGCGGCGTCGCTCGCGGCGGCCGCAGCGCCACGGCC
>NZ_NRRU01000042.1 GCF_016583785.1 Rubrivivax gelatinosus
GCCGGCGCCTTCGGCCTGGCCGGTGCCGCCGGCGCGCTGGCGGCGCCGCTGGCCGGGCGCCTGGCCGACCGCCGCGGGCCGATCTTCGTCACCCGCTTCGCCGCGGCGCTGGCGGTGCTGTCGTTCGCGCTGCTGGCTGCCGAGCCGCTGCTGCCGACGGCCGCGGCGCTGGCGCTGATCGCGCTGGCCGCGGTCGGTTTCGACTTCGCGATCCAGGCTTCGCTGGTGGCGCACCAGACCCTGGTCTACAGCCTGGAGCCCGAGGCGCGCAGCCGGCTCAACGCGCTGCTGTTCACGACGATCTTCATCGGCATGGCCGCCGGCTCGGCGCTCGGCGGGCTGGCGCTGCAGCACGGCGGCTGGCTCGGCGTCGTCGCGCTGGCGACTGTGGCCGCGCTCGGCGCACTCGGCCTGCGCCTGCTGCCGGCGCGCTGAGTCTCAGCGCAGCAGCCGCGCGCCGGCGGCCAGCGCCAGCGCCGCGGCGACCAGCGTCGCCATCGCCGTGTTCAGCGAACTCGCGTGCGCGATGAAGCCGACGATGGGCGGGCCGGCGAGCAGGCCGACGTAGCCGATCGAGGACACCGCGGCGATGCCCGCCGCCGGCGCGACCCCCGGCTGGCGGCCGCCGGCGACGAAGAGGATGGGCACGACGTTGGCGAGGCCGGCGCCGACCACTGCCATCGCCACGATCGCGAGCACCGGCTGCTGCACCAGCAGCGCCAGCGCCATCGCCGCGGCGGCCAGCAGCGCGCTGGCGGCCAGCAGCCGCGGCGCCGCGATCCGGCTGCGCAGCGCGTCGCCGCCGAAACGCGAGGCCGCCATCGCCGCCGCGAAAGCGGCATAACCCAGGCCGCCGACGGCCTGGCTCTGCGCCAGCGACTGCGTGAACCAGAGCACGCTCCAGTCGTAGATCACGCCTTCGGCGAGCAGGCCGCAGGCGGCCAGTGCTCCCAGCAGCAGCAGCCGGCGCGGCGGCAGCCGCCAGCCGCCTGCGCGTGCCGGCACCGGCGGGTGGTCGGGCAGCAGCGCCGGTGCCGCCGCGAGCGACAGCACGAGCACGCCGACGGCCAGCCCCGCCAGCTGCCAGGCCGCCGGCACCCCGGCCGCCAGCAGCGCCGAGCAGCCGCCGGCGCCGGCCATCGCGCCCAGGCTCCACATGCCGTGGAAACCGCTGACGACCTTGAAGCCGCTGCGCTCCTCGAGCAGCGTGCCCTCGGCGTTGATCGAGACGTCGTAGAACGCGCCGGCGACGCCGAACAGCCACATCGTCGCCAGCAGCGCGGCGAACCCGCCGTGCAGCAGCAGCGTGCCCAGCGCCGCGGCCAGCACCACGGTGGCCACCGGCACCACGCGCCGCGGCCCGTGCTGGCCGATCAGCCGGCCGGCCACCAGCAGCGCCATCACCGCGCCGGCGGCCGCGGCCAGCAGCGCCAGCGAGAGCTCGGCCTCGGACAGCGCATAACGCGCCTTGGCGCTGGGCACGTGCGCGCCCCAGGCGCCGGTGACGGTGCCGAAGGCGAAGAAGAGGCAGCGGACGGCGATACGTGCCGGGCGCAATGCCCGGGCGGGGGAGGAGGGCAGGTTCATGGGCGGCGTGCGGCCGCGATGATGCCCGGCCGCCGCCGTCGCAGCGCCGGGCTCGGGTTCAGACGGGCAGGTCCGGGGTGCGCTCGAAGGCTTCGCCGTCGGCGTCGAACAGGTGGCAGGCCTCGGCCGGCAGGCGCAGCGGCACGCGTGTGCCCGGCGGCACCGTGGCCGCACCGTCGACACGCAGCGTCAGCAGCGGCGCGCCCGGCCCGGCCTCCAGGTACAGCAGCGAGCTGTCGCCCAGCCGCTCCATCTGGCGCAGCGGCAGCGGCAGCAGCGTGCCGGCCGCGTCGTCGCCGCCGACGACCAGGTGTTCGGGCCGGATGCCCAGCGCCACCGTCGCCCCCGGCGCCGCGCGGCGCGCGTCGACCGCGGCGGCGACGCGGGTGCCGCCGACGTCGACGATGGCCTGCCCCGGCTCGGCGGCGACGAGTCGGCCGGGCAGCACGTTCATCTTCGGGCTGCCGATGAACTCGGCGACGAAGCGGTTCGCCGGCCGGTGGTACAGCGCCATCGGCGTGCCGTACTGGGCGACGCTGCCTTTGCGCTGTACCGCCTCGCCGGCGCGCAGCAGCACGATGCGGTCGGCCAGCGTCATCGCCTCGACCTGGTCGTGGGTGACGTAGATCGTGCTCGCGCGCCCGACCTCGCGGTGCAACTTGGCGATCTCCAGCCGTGTCTGCACCCGCAGTGCCGCGTCCAGATTGGACAGCGGCTCGTCGAACAGGAAGACCTCGGGCTCCTTGACGATCGCACGCCCGATCGCGACGCGCTGGCGCTGGCCGCCCGACAGCGCCTTGGGCAGGCGGTCGAGCAGCGCCTCCAGCTGCAGCGTTGTCGCCGCCTTCTTCACCCGACGCTCGATGTCGGCGCTGTCGGCGCCGCGCACGCGCAGCCCGAAGGCCATGTTCTCGGCCACCGTCATGTGCGGGTACAGCGCGTAGCTCTGGAACACCATTGCCACGCCGCGTTTGGCCGGCGGCACGTCGTTGACGCGTTTGCCGGCGATCTCCAGGTCGCCCGAGCTGATCGCCTCCAGCCCGGCGACCAGCCGCAGCAGCGTCGACTTGCCGCAGCCCGAGGGGCCGACGAAGACGCAGAACTGGCCGTCGTCCAGGCCCAGCGTCACGTTCTTGATCGTCAGCGGCTGCCCCGGCGCATAACGTTTGTCGATGTGGCGGAAGTCGATGCGGGCCATGCGGCTCACCCCTTGACGGCGCCGGCCGTCAGGCCGGAGACGATGCGTTGCTGGAACAGCAGCACCAGCGCGACCAGCGGCACGGTGACGATCACCGACGCCGCCATGATGCTGCCCCACGGCACTTCCCAGGCGGTGGCGCCGGTCAGCAGCGAGATGCTCACCGGCACCGTGCGCTGCTCGGTCGCCGAGACGAAGGTCAGCGCGAACAGGAACTCGTTCCAGGCACCGATGAAGGCCAGCAGCCCGGTGGACACCAGCGCCGGCACCAGCAGCGGCAGGAAGACCTTGAAGATGATGCGCAGCGGCCCGCAGCCGTCCATGATCGCCGCCTCCTCCAGCTCGATCGGCAGACCGCGCATGAAGGTCGTCAGGATCCAGACGGTGAAGGGCAGCGTGAAGATCAGGTAGGGCAGCACCAGACCGACGGCGCGGTCGTACAGGCCCAGCGCCTGCATCAGCTCGAACAGCCCCGACAGCACCGCCACCTGCGGGAACATCGACACCGCCAGGATCGCCATCAGCAGCACGCCCTTGCCACGAAAGCGGATGCGGCCGAGCGCGTAGGCGGCGCTGATCGCCAGCAGCATCGACACCGCCACCGTCAGCGTCGCGACCATGATCGAGTTCAGCAGGTGGCGGCCGAAGGGCTGGCCGCCGGGCGCGAACAGCTGGACGTAGTTGCGCAGCGTCGGCTCGCGCGGCCACAGGCTGGTGTCGAAGATCGCGTTGCCGGTCTTCAGCGAAGTCGCGAAGGCGTAGACGAAGGGGTAGACCGAGACCACGACGACCAGCGCCGCGAAGGCGTACAGCGCCACGCTCGCCCACAGCGGCCGCGCCCTCACGCCGGGTCCTCGGCCAGGCGCACGCGCGCCGCGCGCATGAAGAGCAGCGCGGTGATGAAGATGATCGCCGTCAGCGACAGCGCCGCCGCCGAGCCGAAGCCCAGGTCGCCGTTGTCGACCATCTCGCGGCGCACGAAACCCGACATGCTGATCGTCGCGCTGCTGTTGGCGGTGAGCACGAAGATCAGGTCGAAGATGCGCAGCGCGTCGAGCAGCCGGAACACCACCGCGACCAGCAGCGGCAACTTGATCAGCGGCAGCGTGATGCGCCAGAACACACGCAGCGGGTGCACGCCGTCGACACGTGCGGCTTCGTAGATGTCGCGCGGCAGCGTCTGCAGCGCCGCCAGGATCAGGAGCGCCATGAAGGGCACGGTCTTCCAGACGTCGACCGCGACCACGGTCCAGAGCGCGTACGCGGGCTCGGCGGTGAAGGCGATCTTCTGCGCCACGACGCCCCAGTCGACCAGCCACTGGTTCACGACGCCGTACTGGTCGTTGAGCATCCAGCCCCACATCTTGGCCGAGACGATGGTCGGGATCGCCCAGGGCACCAGCACCGCCGTGCGCACCAGGCCGCGGCCGCGGAACTCCTGGTTCAGCAGCAAGGCGACGGCCAGGCCGAGCAGCGTCTCCAGCGCCACCGAGACGACGGCGAACTGGAAAGTGTTGGCGATCGAGACGCCCCAGTCGCTGGCCCAGAAGCCCTCGGTGTAGCCGGCGTTGCCGAACAGGCCGTATTCGCCGACGTAGTTCTGCAGCCCGACGAAGTCGCCGGCCGAGATGTCGTTCAGGTTGGTGTCGCTGAGGCTGAACCAGATCGTGCGCGCCAGCGGCCAGCCGGCCACCAGCAGCATCGCCACCAGCGTCGGCGCCAGGAACAGCCAGGCGCTGCGGGTGCGCGGATTCATGCGCCGCTCACCACTTCGCGCGCCGCGTCTGCAGCAGCCGGCCCTCGAGCCGGCGCACCGCGGCCGCGCCGTCCATGCGGCCGCTGAGCACCTCGTGCGTCGCGTCCCAGAAGGCGCGGCTGACGGCCGGGTACTTGAGCCCGGTCGGCGTCGCCGGGCGCGCGACGGCGTTCTCGAAGACCTCGGCCAGTTCGCCCATGAAGGGGTTGGCGGCGAGCAGCTCCGGGTCGCGGTAGAGCGCGGGCAGCGTCGGGTTGTAGGCGCCGCCGATCGCGCGCCGCTTCTGGATCTCGGCGCTGGTCAGGTACATCACCAGCGCCGCCGCCTCCGGCACGTGGCGCGAGTAGCGCGACACCGCGAGCTGCCAGCCGCCCAGCGTCGCGGCGCTGCGTGCGCCCGCGCCGTCGCCCGCGGGCAGCGGCGCGACGCCGACCTTGCCGCGGATCACGCTGTCGCCGGCCTGGCTCATCGCCCAGGCGTAAGGCCAGTTGCGCATGAAGGCCGCCTGGCCGTTCTGCCAGACGCCGCGCGCTTCTTCCTCGCCGTAGTTGAGCACGCCGCGCGGCGTGATCGTGCCGATCCACGACGCCGCCTCGTCCAGGGCGCGCGCGGCCTGGGCGTTGTGGATGGTCACGCGCCCGTGGGGGTCGACGACGCTGCCGCCGCCGTAGCTGGAGATCCATTCCAGCGCATTGCAGGTGAGGCCTTCGTAGGCCCGGCCCTGGAAGACGTAACCCTGGAAGTCGGCGCTGCCGGCGGCGCGTTCGCCGTCCTGAATGCGGCGCGCCGCGGCCGCCAGCTCGGGCCAGGTGCGCGGCAGCTCCAGCCCGTACTTCTGCAGCAGGTCCTTGCGGTAGAAGAGCAGCCCGGCGTCGGTGTACCAGGGCATGCCCAGCAGCCGGCCGGCGATCGTGTTGTTGGCGACGATGGCCGGGAAATGCTGGGCCTCGGCGCCGCCGCTGTAGCGCTTCAGGTCGACCAGATGGTCCTTGAGCACGCCGGGCCAGACGACGTCGATCGTGACCACGTCCAGGCTCGCCGAGCGCGCCGCGAACTGCTGGCGCAGCAGCGCCAGGTTGTCGGTGGCGCTGGCCGGTGCCGAATAGATGCGCACCTCGTGGCCGTGCTGGCGGCCCCATTCCTGCGCGTAGCGGCCGCAGAACTCGGCATCGGCGGCGTTCGAGCCGCAGGAAATCGTCAGCGTCGCCGCCTGGCCGCCGGCAGCCCCGACGAGCAGGGCCGCGACGACGACGGCGCACCCGCTCGCTTGGGGCATGTCCTGGTCTCCGTCGGTTCTCTTCGAACCCGCCGGAGAGGCGCCGGCAGGGCTGCGGCGGCTTCTCTTGAGCCGCTCACCGCGCCCGGCGCCGGCAAGCGCCGTTCCCGCTGCCTCAGGCTGCCCAGCGCAGCCGGCCGACCTCGATGCCGTTCCAGTTGACCAGCGGCTGGTCGGCGAAGGCCTGGACGAAGCCGTGTTCGGCCGCATCCAGGCGCACGAAACGCTGGATCAGCGCCGCCATCACGACCTCGCAGGCGCGGGTGCCGCCATCGTCCATCTTGACCGCGACCCCGAGGCCGGACTTGGGGAAGGCGGCGCAATAGACACCTTCGGCGCCGACCTTGCAGAACACGCGTTCGCCCAGGCGCTCCATCACCCGGGTGTCGAAGCGGCCGCTGCCGCCGACCATGAAGGGATGTTCGGCCACCGCCGCCATCAGCCGCTTGGCGGCGCGCGCGCGGCCTTCGCGCAGGCCGATGCCGGTGGCGGTGCGCGCGAAACCCAGCGCCAGCTGGCGCAGCGGCACGGCGTAGGTCGGGATCGAGCAGCCGTCGGTGCCCCGCGGTGCATCGGCCAGGCGCCAGCCGGTCGTGGCCTCGATCGCGTCGCTCACCTCGCGCATCACCGGGTGCTCGGGTTTGACGTAGCCCGACAGGAAGGCGTGTTTGTCGTTGTCGCCTGCGAGCAGGCAGCCCAGGCAGACGAAACCGGCGTGTTTGCCCGAGCAGTTGTTGTGCAGCGCGCCCGGCAGCTGGCCGGCGGCGGCCATCTCGCGCTGCACGACATCGCGGTAGGGCCAGTGCGCGCCGCATTCGAGCGCCGCTTCGTCGACGCCGGCGGCGGCCAGCATGGCGGCCGCAACGGCGACGTGGCGCGGCTCGCCGTTGTGCGAGGCGCAGGCGATCGCGAGCTGTTCGGCGTTCAGGCCATAGCGCTCGGCGGCGCCGCTGTCGACCAGCGGCAGCGCCTGCAGCAGCTTGACGGCCGAGCGCGGGAAGATCGGCCGGTCGATGTCGCCGGCCGAGGCGACGAGGTCGCCGTCGGCGTCGACGACGGCCCAGGCGCCGCGGTGGGCGCTTTCGACGGCGCTGCCACGCAGCGCCTCGACGAGGGTGGGGTTGGCGGTCATGGCTGCACTGTAGCGGCACCGACAATCGCCGCGATGACCACAAGCTCCGTCTCCGCACCGCCGCTGATCGGCGTCGATTTCAGCTGCGCGCCGTCGCGGCGCAAGCCGATCACCGTCGCGCGCGGCACGCTGCACGGCGCGGTGCTGCGGCTCGAACGTGTGGACGAACTGCAGACGCTGGCTGGCTTCGAGGCGCTGCTGGCCGAGAGCCCCTGGTTCGGCGGTTTCGACTTCCCTTTCGGCCTGCCGCGCCTGTTCGTCGACGAACACGGCCTGGGCACGACGGCGGCACAGGTGATCGCCGAGCTGCAGCGCCGCTGCCCGACACGCATGGCGTTTCGGGCGCTGGTCGACGCCTGGGGCAACGGCCGCCCGGCCGGCCAGCGCCTGGTGCACCGGCGCGCCGACCTCTCGCTGCCGGGCACGACGAGCACCAGCCCGCTGCAGACCCGCTACGTGCCGGTGGGTTTCATGTACTACGAAGGTTTTTCGCGCCTGGTCGCGGCCGGCGTGCAGCTGCCGGGGCTGGCCGCAGGCGATGCGGCCCGCACCGCGGTCGAGGCCTATCCGGGGCTGCTGGCGAGCGAGATCCTGGGCCGGCGCTCGTACAAGAACAGCGCCGAGGCCGACCGCCTGATCGCACGCAAGGACCTGGTCGACGCGCTCGAACAGGGCCGCACGCGGCTGGGGCTGCGGCTGAAACTGACGCACGCGCAGCGCGACGCACTCGTCGCCGACGCCTCGGGCGACCGGCTCGACGCCGCCTTGTGCCTGCTGCAGGCCGGCTGGGCGGCGTTGCGTCCCGGCGCCGGGCTGCCGGCCGTGGTCGACCCGGTCGAAGGCTGGATCACCACCGCATGAACGACGCGACCGGGCCCGACGCTGCCGAGGCCTGGTTCGCGGCCCGCGGCTGGCAGCCGTTCGAGTTCCAGCGCCGCGTCTGGCGGGCCCTCGCCGGTGGCGACAGCGGCCTGCTGCACGCCACCACCGGCAGCGGCAAGACCTATGCGGTGTGGTTCGGCGCAACCGCACGCGCACTCGCACGCGCGGCGCCGCGGCGCGGGCTGCAGGTGTTGTGGCTGACGCCGATGCGCGCGCTGGCCGCCGACACCACGCGCGCGCTGCAGGCCGCCGCCCCCGCCGGCTGGACCGTCGGCCAGCGCACCGGCGACACGCCGAGCGCCGAACGTGCGCGCCAGGATCGCCGCCTGCCCGAGGCGCTGGTGACGACACCCGAATCGCTGTCGCTGCTGCTGACACGCGCCTCGGCCCAGGCCGATCTGTCCGGGGTGCACAGCGTCGTCGTCGACGAATGGCACGAGCTGATCGGCAGCAAACGCGGCGTGCAGCTGCAGCTGGCGCTGGCGCGGCTCAGGCGCTGGAACCCGGGCCTCGCCGTCTGGGGGCTGTCGGCGACCATCGGCAACCTGGCCGAGGCGATGGCGACGCTGGTCGGGCACGAGGCCGGCACGCTGGTGCAGGGCAAGCTCGACAAACACCTGGTCATCGACACGCTGCTGCCGCAGGAGCCCGGGCGCTTCTCCTGGGGCGGGCACCTGGGCGCGCAGATGCTGCAGCCGGTGGTCGACGAGATCGAGTCCGCGTCGACGACGCTGGTCTTCACCAACGTGCGCTCGCAGGCCGAGATCTGGTACCGGCTGATCCTGGACGCACGCCCCGACTGGGCCGGTCTCGTGGCGCTGCACCACGGCTCGCTGGACCGCAGCGTGCGCGAATGGGTCGAGGCCGGGCTGAAGCAGGGCAGCCTGAAGGCGGTGGTCGCGACCTCCAGCCTGGACCTGGGCGTGGACTTCCTGCCGGTCGAACGCGTGCTGCAGATCGGCAGCGCCAAGGGCATCGCACGGCTGCTGCAGCGCGCCGGCCGCAGCGGCCACGCGCCCGGGCGTGCCAGCCGCGTGACGCTGGTGCCGACGAACACGCTGGAGCTGGTCGAGGCCGCCGCGGCGCGGCGCGCAGCGCTGGCCGGGCAGGTGGAGGCGCGGCGCACGCCCGACAAGCCGCTGGACGTGCTGGTGCAGCACCTGGTCACGGTGGCACTCGGCGGCGGCTTCGAGGCCGACGCGCTGTTCGACGAAGTGCGCGGCGCGCCGGCCTACCGCACGCTGACGCGCTCCGAGTTCGACTGGGCGCTGGCCTTCGTCGAACGCGGCGGCGACAGCCTGGGCGCCTACCCCGAGTACCACCGCGTGCAGCAGGTGGACGGCGTCTGGCGCGTCGTCGACCGCGGCATCGCCCAGCGCCACCGGCTGCAGGTCGGCACCATCGTCGCCGACGCGACGATGCAGGTGAAGTGGCTGTCGGGCGGCACGATCGGCAGCGTCGAGGAAGGTTTCATCGCGCGCCTGAAGCCCGGCGACGTCTTCGTCTTCGCCGGCCGGCTGCTGGAGTACGTGCGCACTCAGGACCTCGCGGCCTACGTGCGCAAGGCGACGAAACCCAAAGGCCTGGTGCCGGCCTGGAACGGCAGCCGCATGCCGCTGTCCTCGGAGCTGGCCGGCGCGGTGCAGGCGCTGCTGGAGCAGGTCGCCGGCGGCGTTTTCGGCGAACCCGAGCTGGAAGCGGCGCGGCCCATGCTCGCCGCGCAGCAGCGGCTGTCGCAGCTGCCGCGGCGTGGCCGGCTGCTGGTCGAGCGCCTGCGGTCGCGCGAAGGCCACCACCTCTTCCTCTACCCCTTCGCCGGCCGCAACGTGCACGTCGGCCTGGCGCAGCTGCTGGCCTGGCGGCTGGCGCGCCAGCAGCCCAACACCTATTCGCTCAGCGTCAACGACTACGGGCTGGAGATCCTGGCCGCGCAGCCGCCCGACTGGGCGCCGCTGGCCGACGGTTCGCTCTTCGCCACCGATTCGCTGCTGGCCGACGTGCTCGCCAGCCTGAACTCGGGCGAGCTGGCGCAGCGGCGTTTTCGCGAGATCGCGCGTGTCGCCGGGCTGGTGTTCGGCGGTTATCCGGGTGCGCCCAAGAGCCTGCGCCAGCTCCAGGCTTCGAGCTCGCTGTTCTGGGGCGTGTTCCGGCGCTACGACGCCGGCAACCGGCTGCTCCAGCAGGCCGAAGCCGAGGTGCTGGCGCAGGAACTGGAAATCGGGCGGCTTGCCGCCACCTTGGAGGTGATGAAACAGATGCCCATCGAGATCGTCGAGCTGAAGGTGGCCAGCCCCTTCGCGCTGCCGCTGCTGGTCGAGCGCCTGCGCGAACGCCTGTCGACCGAGCAGATGAAGGACCGGCTGGCGCGGCTGCTGGCTGCGTCCGAGGCGGCGCTGGACGCACCGCGGCGGGCACGCCGATGAGACGCGTCAAACGCCTGTTCGCCGCCGGCAACGCCGCGCGCCTGGGCACTTATCTGCTGGCACTGTGGAAGCTGTTCAAACACCGCGACACGCCGCGTGCGGTGCGCTGGATCGCGGTCGCGGTGCTGGCCTACGCGATCTCTCCGATCGACCTGATCCCCGACTTCATCCCGGTGCTGGGCCTGCTCGACGACCTGATCCTGGTGCCGCTGGGCATCGCGCTGGTCGTCAGGCTGACGCCGCCCGAACTCTGGCAGGCGCGGCTGCGCGAAGCCGAGGCCGGGCGCGAGCAGCTGCCGCGGCTGGTCTGGGGCGCGGTCGCGGTCGTCTTGATCTGGCTGCTGTTGCTGGCCGGGGTGGTCGCGGGGATCATCGCGCTCGCGTTCTGAACCACTTCCACCCGACATGAACAAGCTGATCGCCGCGGCGCTCGTGCTGGCCGCCGGCACGGCGCTGGCGGCGCCGCCGGCCAAAACGATAGAAGGCCGCGTCACCCAGGTGCCCGACGGCGGCAGCGTCGTCGTCACCCCCGCCGGCGGCACGCCGCAGCGGGTGCGCCTGGCCGGTGCCGAGGCGCCGCTGGCCTGCCAGGACTGGGGCCGCGAGGCGCGCTCGGCGCTGCGCGACTGGGCGCAGGGCCACGAGGTCGTCGTCACCCGGCCGGTGGCGGGGCGCGACGGCGTCGTCAGCGGCTCGGTGCGGCTGGACGGCGAGGACCTGGCGCGCCGCATGGTCGCCGAAGGCCACGCCTGGAGCACACGCGTGAAGTGGGACCGCGGCCCCTTCGTCAAGGAGGAGCGCATGGCAAAGGCGCTGCAGCGTGGGCTGCACGCGCTGCGCGGCGCGCAGACGCCGGCCGAGTTCAGGCGCCAGCACGGCCCTTGCTAGGAGTCTGCGCGGCAGAAGCCGCCCAGACTCCTAGCCTGCGGCTGAACGCAGGGCTCCCCCGAGCCCCCTCCGCGAGGGTGCTCCAGCGTGTCGGACCGCACCCTCCAGCCTCCCTCCGCGAGGGAGGCTCCAGCCAGTCTGACGACTGCTGTACCGCGCTTCATCCGGCGCTCGTCTGCTCGCGGCTGAAACGTCGGACCCGGGCACGCTCTTGATCCCGCGACATCGGCCACGGCCGGTTTCTACCGCGCAGACTCCTGGGGCAGGCGCACCCATCGCAGCTCGAGCACGTCGTCGGGCCGCATCACGGCGTGAATGCCGTGTTTCATCGCCCAGGACAGCGTGCGCCGGTACAGCGGCACGGCCGGCAGTTCTTCGCGCAGCTGCTGCAGCACGACGGCGACCATCGCGCGCCGGCGCGTGCGATCGGGTTCGACGCGGATGGCGTCGATCAGCGCGTCGAGTTTCGGGTTCGAGTAGCTGCCGGCGTTGAACGCGCCGCGGCCGTCGCGCTCGCGGCTGCGGTAGAGCGCGTTCAGCGAGGACCAGGCGTCGGTGGTCGGCGTCCAGCCGAACTCGGCGAAGCTCGCGCTGGCCTGCGTCAGCTTGGGGAAGAACTGGTTGCTCGGGCTGGAGCGCAGCGTCGTGCGGATGCCCACCTGGGTCAGCATCGCCGCCGCGGCCTGGCAGACGGCCTCGCGCCAGGCGACGTTGACGCAGTCCAGCGTGACCGCGAAGCCGGCGGCATAGCCGGCTTCGGCCAGCAGCGCACGCGCCTTGGCCGGGTCGTAGGGCAGCCGCCGGTCGTGTTCGGCCGGCGAGCCTTCGACACGCGGCGACAGGAAGCTGCCGGTGGGCACGCCCTGGCCACGCAGCACCTTCTGCACGATCAGGTCGACGTTGATCGCGTGGTAGACCGCCTGGCGCACGCGCAGGTCCTTGAACGGGTTGCGGCCACGCACGTCGGAGAACTCGAGTTCGTCGCGGCCGAGGTCGAAGACCAGGTACTGCTGGCCCAGGTCGGCGCCGCGCAGCACCGTCAGGCGCGGGTCGCGCATCAGGCGTTCGACGTCCTGGAACGGCGGGTCCAGCACCAGGTCGACCTCGCCCGAGGCCAGGGCCGCCAGCCGCGTGGCGTCGGACTTGATGGTCGTGAACACGACCTCGCCGACGTTGCCGTGGCGGCGTTTGTCGGCCCAGCCCCACCAGCGTTCGTGGCGCGCAAGCGTGGTGCGCTGGTCGGGTTCGTAGCGCAGCAGCCGCAAGGGCCCGGTGCCGTTGGCGTTGCGCACCGCGAAGGTCTCCTGGCGGCCGTTGAAGTCCTGCGCCCGCGTGACGCCGTGCTGCTGGCTCCAGGCGCGGCTCATCATGCCGACGAACTGCAGCTTCTCGGGCAGCACCGCGTCGGGCTGGCCGGTGCGGATCTCGATCGTCTGCTCGTCGAGCTGGCGCACGCTCTCGACGCCCAGCAACTGGAAGGCACGCTGCGACGGCGGCGCCAGCGCCCGTTCGATCGAGAACACCGCGTCGGCGGCGGTGAAAGGCGTGCCGTCGTGGAAGACGACGCCGCGGCGCAGCGTGAAGCGCCAGGCGCGCGGCCCGGCCGGCTGCCAGGCGCTGGCCAGGCCGGGTTCGAGTTCGTATTGCTCGTTGCGTGTCACCAGCGACTCGTAGACCTGCGAGCTGATGCGCTGGTGGTAGAGCAGCGCGACGGCGTGCGGGTCCATCGTCTGCGGGTCGAATGCCGAGGCCACACGCAGCGGCGCGGCGGCCGCGGCGGCGGCGGCGAGCACGGCGAAGACGAGGGCGAGCAGGGGGCGCAGCAGTCGCACGGGCACTCCTCGGACGGCCGCGGGCTGCGGCGCGTCGATTCTAGGAAGCCGGGCCGGCGCGCCGCCGCGCCGCATGCGCAGCAGAGAGGAAGTCGGCCAGCAGCGGCGAGTCGTCGAAGGTCGAAGGGTCGCCCGGCACGTGGAACTCGGGGTGCCACTGGACCGCGGCGATCCAGGCCGCGCCGTCGTGGCGCACGGCTTCTATCGTGCCGTCGTCGGGGCAGCGCGCCTCGACGACGAAACCCGGCGCCAGCTGCTCGATCGCCTGGTGGTGGATGCTGTTGACACGGGCGCGCGCCAGACCGTCGTAGAGCGCCGCCAGCCGCGTGTCGGGCAGGATCTCGATGTCGTGGAAGTGGCGCTCGTAATTCGAGCTGTCGCGGTGCGCGCGTGCATTCGGGCGCTGGCTGGGGATGTCCTGCACCAGCGTGCCGCCGTGCATCACGTTGAGCAGCTGCAGCCCGCGGCAGATGCCGAACACCGGCTTGCCGGCTTCGACGAAGGCGTTGACGAGCTCGATCTCGTACAGGTCGCGCACGCGGTCGCCGTGCCAGTCGGGGTGCTGCGGCGTCTGGCCGTAGGTCTCGGGCGCGACGTCGTTGCCGCCCTGCAGCACCAGGCCGTCGAGCGCGCGTGCGTAGTCGCGCAGGTTCAGGTCGCCGCGCTTGACGACGCTGCCGGCGCTGACCGCCGGGATCATCAGCGCCACCGCGCCGCCGCGCAGCACCCAGTGCGCCACCGACTGCTCCAGGAAGTGCAGCGTGCGTGTCCAGACGCCGTCGAGGTGGATGCCCGGCGTGCCCGGCGTGTAGATGCGGGCCGAAAAACCGATCAGCAGCGGGGAGGCCATCGCCGTGATCTTAAGCAAGACCCGCGCCCCCTGCCGCCACCGGGGCGGGTACGCCGAATGCCCTTTGATCCCCCTGGCGGTGTGCCGGTGCACGCCGCGTGTCCCTGGCCCATCCGACCTTGCTCCACCTGCTGAACCTGCTCGCCGCGATCGCCCTGCTGGTCTGGGGCACGCACAACGTGCGCACCGGCATGCTGCGGGTCTTCGGCGAGCGCCTGCGCTCGGTACTGCAGGCCAGCCTGCGCCAGCGTCTGGCCGCGGTCGCTGCCGGTTTCGGCGTCACGAGCCTGGTGCAGTCGGGCACCGCCACCTGCCTGATCCTCGCGTCCTTCGTCGGCAAGGGCCTGGTGCCGGCCGGCGCGGCGCTGGCGGCGATGCTCGGCGCCGACCTGGGCAGCGCGGCGATGGCGGTCGTGTTCTCGCTCGACCTGTCGTGGTGGTCGCCGCTGCTGCTGTTTACCGGCGTCGTGCTGTTCGTGTCGCGCCAGGCCAGTGCCGCCGGGCGCGTCGGCCGGGTGCTGATCGGCCTGGGGCTGATCACGCTGGCGCTGCAGCTGATCGCGCAGGCGACGCAGCCGATGATGGCCTCGCCGGCGCTGCGCACGCTGCTGGCGGCACTGCCGGCCGAGCTGACGCTGGACATCGCCGTCGGCGCCGCGCTGACGGTGCTGACCTATTCCAGCCTGGCGATCGTGCTGCTGGTGGCCGCACTCGCCGAGCAGGGCCTGCTGCCGGGTTCGGCGGCGCTGGGTTTCGTCATCGGCGCCAACCTGGGCAGTGCGCTGCTGGCGCTGCTGGCCACACGCGCGGCGCCGCCGGCCGAACGCCGGCTGCCGGCCGGCAACCTGGTCTTCAAACTCGGCGGCGCGCTCGTCGCGGCGGCGCTGCTGCCGCTGCTGCAGCCGCTGCTGGCCCAGGCCTGGCCCGACGCCGGCACCCGCGTCGTCGCCTTCCACCTGGTGTTCAACGCCGCGCTGGTGCTGGTCTTCATCGGTTTCACCGGTCCGGTGGGCCGGCTCGTCGAGCAGCTGCTGCCCGACGCACCGCCGCAGCGTGGCGACCGCCCGCGCCACCTTGACCCCTCGGCGCTGGCGACGCCGTCGCTGGCGATCGCCTGCGCCGCACGCGAGGCGCTGCACCAGGCCGACCTGGTCGAGACCATGGTGCGCGGCATCGTGCCGGTGCTGCGCGACAACGACCTGGCGCTGGCCGCGCGGCTGCGGCGCATGGACGACGCCGTCGACGAGCTCTACGTCGCGATCAAGTTCTACCTGACGCAGATCTCGCAGGAGTCGCTGTCCGAACGCGAGAGCCGGCGCTGGACCGACATCGTCTCGTTCACGATCGAGATGGAGCAGATCGGCGACGCCGTCGAGCGTGCGCTGCAGGACATCGAGGACCGCAAGATCCGCAAGCAGCGCCGCCTCAGCGCCGCCGGCATGGCCGAGATCTGCGACCTGCACGAGCGCCTGCTCGGCAACCTGCGGCTGGCGATGAGCGTCTTCCTCGACGGCGACCTGGACGGCGCGCAGCGGCTGCTGCAGGAGAAGGCGCGATTCCGCGACCTGGAGCGCCACTACGCCGCCCGGCACCTGGGCCGGCTGCGCGAGAACACCGCCTCCAGCGTCGAGACCAGCTCGCTGCACCTGGACCTGCTCTCCGAGCTCAAACGCATCAACTCGCACCTGTGCTCGGTGGCCTACCCCATCCTCGAGTCGGCCGGCGCGCTGGCCGACACGCGCATCCGCCCGGCCGCGGCTGCCGCCGCTGCCGAGCAGCCGGCGCGCTGAAGCTGCCGCTATCCTCGGCCGATGCAGCAGACGTTGGCGGGCCGGGTGCTGGCCCGGTTGGGACCGTGGGTATACGAAGTCGACCGGCGCAGCCTGCGCGCCGATGTCGGCGCCGGGCTGCTGGGCGCCGTGCTCGCGCTGCCGCAGGCCATCGCCTACGCGACGCTGGCCGGGCTGCCGCCGGCCTGGGGGCTGTACGCCGCGGTGCTGCCCTGCATCGTCGCCGCGCTCGCGGGCTCGAGCCGGCTCGTCGCCACCGGGCCGACGAACGCGGTGTCCATCGCGCTGGCGGCGATGCTGCTGCCGCTGGCCGCACGCGGCAGCCCCGAGTACCTGCGCCTGGCGCTGGTGGCGACGCTGGGCGTGGGCCTGATCCAGACCGCGGTCGCGCTGCTGCGGCTGGGCACGCTGGCGCACTTCATCTCGCCGTCGGTGCTGCTGGGTTTCACCAGCGGCGCGGCGCTGCTGATCGCCTGGCACGCGATCGAGTCGCTGGCCGGCGACCGTGCCGCGGTGGCGCTGGCCTGCGCGACGCTGGTCGTGGCCTGGCTGCTGCGCCACGTCTGGGCGCGCGGCCCTTTCCTGCTGATCACGCTGCTGCTGGCGGCGGTCGCCGCCTGGCTGGGCATGCGCGCCGGCATCGTGCTCGAGTTCGTCGGCGAACTGCCGCAGGGCGGCCCGTCCTGGGGCCTGCCGGCGCTGGCCTGGAGCGACCTGCCGCGGCTGGCCGGCATCTCGATGGCGCTGACGGTGGTCGCGCTCGGCCAGAGCATCGCGATCGCGAAGGCGCTGGCGCTGCGCACCGACGAGCCGCTGGACGTCAACCGCGAGTGCCTGGGCCAGGGCCTGGCCAACCTGGCCGGTGCCGCCAGCTCCAGCTTCGTCGTCAGCGGCTCGCTCAACCGGTCCATGCCCAACCTGGAGTCCGGCGCGCGCACGCCGCTGGCGTCCGTCTTCTCGGGCCTGTTCGTGCTCGCGCTGGCGCTGCTGGCGGCGCCGGCGATCGCCTGGATCCCGATGGCCGCGATCGCCGGCCTGCTGCTGTGGGTGGCGGCGACGCTGATCGACCGCGAGCAGTGGCGCGAGCGCCTGCAGCTCGACCGCGCCGAGGCCGCCATCGCCGCGGCGACGCTGGCGGCGACGCTGGCGCTGCCGCTGGAGCAGGCGATCCTGGGCGGCGTCGGCCTGTCGCTCGTCGTCTACCTCTACCGCACCTCGCGCCCGGCGCTGCGCACGATGGGCTTCGACCGGCCGGGGCCGGAGCGCGCGATGGTCGTCGTCGACGAGCAGCCCGGCGCCGAGTGCCCGCAGCTGAAGATGCTGCGCATGGAAGGTTCGGTCTGGTTCGGCGCCGTGGCCCACGTCGGCGAACGGCTGCAGGCGCTGCGCGCCGCGCCCGGCGCGGCCAAACACCTGCTGGTGATGGCCAAGAGCATGAACTTCATCGACCACGCCGGCGCCACGCTCTGGGAGCAGGAACACGCGCGGCGCCTGGCGATGGGCGGCGACCTGTACTTCCACCGCCCGCGCCCCGAGGTGATGCAGACCTGGCAGCGGCGCCGCTTCGTCGAGCGCCTCGGCCCGGAGCACGTCTTCGACGCCAAACACAGCGCGCTGGCGAGCATCGTGCCGCGCCTGGACCCGGCGGTCTGCGCCGGCTGCCGGGTGCGGCTGTACGCGGAGTGCGCGGCGCAGCCGGCACCGGCCGACCAGGGTCTCACATCGGTGCCGCCCAGATGACGTTGTCGGCGCTCGTGCCGCTGCCGCAGTTCGTCGTGCACGGGGTGGTGTCCGGGTCGTAGGCGCTGGAGCCGCCGCCGAGCTTGATCGTCGTCGAGCCGGTTTCGCGGTTGGACGTCGCCGTCTTGGAGCCGCCCTGCGCCGCCGAGTAGGTCGAGCCCGCCACCAGCGTGCTGCCCGAGGTGTTGAGGTACTGGCCGGCGAGCACCGAGCCGTAGATCTCGTTGGACGCGCCGAGCGCGATGTTGCCGCCGACGAAGCTGCCGTCGTCCTTCAGCCCGCCCGACAGCAGCGCGATGTTGCCGATCGAGGCGCCTGACAGCACCGCCGGCGAACCCGTGCACAGCTGCCGCGCGTAGGCGTCGCGGGCAAAGCCGTAGCCGGTCCACGAGTTGAGCCCCTGGCTGCTGGCGGCCTGGCCCTGGCAGGTATAGGCCGAGCCGATGTAGTTCGGCGCGTACACCTTCACCCCGCCCGCGGTGCCGATGTCGCCGGTGGCCAGGAAGGTGTTGACCCAGGTGCCGTTGCTGATCGTCAGGTCGCCCGCGAACCACAGCACACCCGGCAGCATCGTCGTGCCCTGCAGCGTCCAGCGCCCCGAGGCGTAGTCCAGGCAGTTGTTGTAGTCGGAGTAGCCCTGGCAGATCTTCATCAGTGGCGAGATGCAGGTGCTGCCCGACACCGCCTTGCACAGGTAGTTGCGGCCGCCGCTGGCGTTCGCGGCGACGTAGTAGCTGCCGTCTTCCAGGCCGTTGATCTGCGCGACCTGCACCCGGGGGTTGCCGCTGGCGTCGACGCCGAGGAAGACGAAGTTGGCCTGCGACTGCAGCGCGTAGGCGTCGACGGTGATGCGCGGGCGTTCGAAGGTGGCGACGGTTTCCACTGTCACCGGGTTGATGACGACCGTATAGCCCGGCGTCACCGTCACGCGCACCGTGCCCGGGTAGGGCGAGACGATGCTGCCGACGCTGCCCGAGCCGACCACGGCGCCGCCGTAGGCGCCCCAGGACGAGCCGCTCAGCAGCCCGGCGGCGTCGAGCCGGCCGCTGATGCCCTGGCCCCAGTAGCCGACCAGCACCGTCGAGCCGCCGGCGCGCACGTTGCGCGCCGACGTCAGCGTGACGTTGCCGATCGCGGTGATGTCGGTCGCGACCCCGGTGCCCGAGGGCCGGTAGTTGACCGTGCCGTTGGCCGCCAGCGTGGTCGCGGTGGCGGTGGAGGTCCAGTCGATGCTGTCCTCGGTGTAGATCTCGGTGGCCCGGGCCGCGCCGCCGCTGACCGTCACCTTGCCGCGGGCCCGGATGCTGCCGGCGCTGGCCGAGCCGCCGCTCAGCGTCACCGTGCCGTTGCTGACGATGCTGCCGACCGTCGATGCGGCGCCGCCGGCCAGCGTCACGTTGCCCTTGGCGCTGATCGTCTTGACGGTGGCGGCGCCGCCCAGCGTGATGTTGCCGTTGCTGCACAGCTCCTCCACCGAGATCGCGGCGTCGACCGTGATGTCGCCGGTGGCGCAGACCTGCTGCAGGCCCGAGACCGAGCCGTTGAGCGTCAGCGAGCCGTCGAGCACGTAGAGGTTGCGGGCTTCGCTGCCGGTGTAGTTCACCGAGCCGTCGAGCCGGGTGTTGCCGTGGAAGGTCGCGCCGCCGGGCAGCGTCGTCTCGTTGCCGCTGCCGCCGCTGGCGGGCGGGCGTATCGCCACGCGCACGACGCTGCGTGCACCGGCGCTGGCGCCGACGACGTCGAAGACGTAGAGGCCGTCGGTCTTGCCGACCAGGGTGGCGGCGAGGCCCGAGGACGCACCGCCGAAGTTGACGCGGCCGCCGCTCGTCAGCGCAGTGTCGGCGGGCATCGCGGCGACGGCGCGCGACAGCAGCACGACGCCGTTCCAGGCATTCATCTCGGCCTGGGTCACGGTGTGTTCGGCCTGCTGCAGCCGCAGCGAACCCTGCATCGCCCAGGCGGTCATCGCCGAGGCGGCCGCCAGCCCGAGCGCGATCAGCACGATCATCAGCAGCGTGGCGACGCCGCGCCGGCGCCGCGGCACCGGCCTTGCGCCACGGGCGCTGCGGGGGAAGGGTTGCACGCCGGGCCTCATCAGCTGTGGATGTTGGGCAGGCAGATCCCGGGCAGCGTGCCGCGCACGCCGGCGACGTGCACGCTGGCGGCGCTGCGCCTGAGCGGGCCGCCGTAAGGCCAGCAGTCCGAACTCGCGACCTCGAAGGCGAGCAGCGGGAACGCTCCGGCCGGAGCCAGCACGACGGTCTCGTCCCAGCTGCTGTCGATCGCCGCCGCGGCGTTGGCACAGGCCTTGGGCCCGAGCAGGCGCAGGCCCAGCGTCTGGCTGCTGACCAGGGCCGAACATTTGAGCGTGCCGTCCAGCAGGCTGGACCAGGCGAGCGCGTTGCCGCTGCGCGTGCCCGCAGCCAGCGTCTGCACGCTGCCCGAGAGCCTGCCCGAGGAACTCAGCGTGGCGTCGGCCAGCAGCACCAGGTCCTCGTTCATCGTGCCGCCGGGCGGGCTCTTGTCGGCGCCCAGGCCCCAGCCGGCCGCCGGTAGAACCCGGCCGAGCTGCACGGCCAGTGCCGATGCCGAGCCGGTGCTGCGCGCCGAGGTGGTGGCGCTGCGCGACCCGACGACCATCGTCCGGTAGGCCTGCAACGCCGTCACCAGGCAGATCATCGCCAGCGCCAGCGCGACCATCAGCGAGACCAGCGACACGCCGCGCCGGCGCCGGGCCGGCGTCATGGCGACGCCCCCAGCGACAGGCTGCCGCCGACCCGCGGCGAGTCGACGGTGACGTCGATGATGCGCGCGTCGGTGTCTGTGATCGCCACCGAACGTGCGCTGTCGCCCGGCAGCGTGATCGTGACGTTGCCGTAGCTGCGGCAGCTGACGCTGGTGTCGGCGACGGCCGCCGACTGCACCGTCAGCGTGAGCTCGCTGCCGCACAGGTCCAGGCCCTGCGTGACGACCTGGCCGCGGATCTGGTCGATCGCTTCGGCCCGGCCGTTGTTGACCTGCTGGGCGCGCGTGCCGTTGGCCAGCGTCAGCAGCGAGCCGATGACCGCGAGGCTCAGCACCAGCATGCCGACCAGCGACTCCAGCAGCGCGAAGCCGCGCTGTGCGCGGTGGCGGCGTTCAGTGGAAGCTCTGGTTTTCGACATGGGCGGACCCGGTCGTGATCGAGTACCTGAGGTCGGTGCTGCAGTCGGTGGCCGGCACCGCGATGCCGGCGCTGTCCAGCGCGATGCAGCTGCTGCCGTCGGCCAGCTCGACGCCGGCTCCGGCATCGTGCGCGAAGCTCCAGATCGGGTGGGCCGAGCAGTCGTCGCCGAGCACCACCGAGAAGCTGCCGGCGGCGAGGCACAGGCTGGCCGCGCCCTCGCCGCGCGCACGCGCCAGGTGGTTCTGCAGTGCCGCCGACTTGGTGCTGTCGTAGGCTTGCTGAAACAGGGCCTGCACGCGTGTCAGCCGGGCGTTGTCGGTCCAGGACGACCCCAGCTGGGCCACCATCAGCGCCAGCATCGCCATCAGCGCCAGCGCGATCATCATCTCCACCAGCGTGAGCCCGCGCTGGCGGCGCCGCGCCGGGGCGGCGGCCGCCTTCACCACGTCGTTGCGCCGCCGGGGCAGCCCGACTTGCTGCGGCTGCCGTCGCTGCTCAGCAGGATCTCGCAGCCCGAGACGGCCGACGAGGTGCCGCTGGCCTTGACCTGGTAGCTCGGCGGGAAGCTGGTGTTGTCGACGGCGACGAGTTCGTAGTCGAAGTCGTCGGCCGCCACCGGTTTCCAGCCCGCCAGCGTGGACTTCAGATTCGCGGTGCCGGCGACGGCGGCCGGATAAGTCGTCTGGTTGAGCAGGTGGCCGTCGAGGTTCAGGCCGAGCGACACGAGATCGGCCTGCGCCGACGTGACGCGCTGCTTGGCGATGTACTGGCGGTAGCTCGGGAAGGCGATCGCGGCCAGGATCGCCAGCACGGCCAGCGCCACCATCAGCTCGATCAGGGTGAAGCCGCGGGGGCGGCGTGGCTGAAATACGGCAGCGTGCATCTGGTTGTTCTGGCTGCTGAGGTGCAGCGGGATAGAGCGGCCCGGTCTTCGTTCGGGTGTCCGGGCTCGTGCGAGCGTGACGGCTTGCCTGCGGGTCCGCTCCAGCCATGGCCGGACAGCGCCTGCGTCGCGGCAAGGGGCCGGGAAGCTCGGTAGCGAACGCCTATCTTAAATCAGGGCGTTAGACAAGGTTACATTCATTAACAGCCTAGGGGGCCATGACCGTGGTTTCAGTCACGGTCCGCATGCCGGCGCCGCAAACGCATGGACGATCCGCATCGGACGGTCATGGCCGCGCTTACGGGCGCGGTCCGTACGGCCTCAGGCCCGCAGCCGCGCCGGCGACATCGCCGCCGGCAGCACGCCTTCACGCGCCAGCGCCTCGGGCAGCGGCGCGCCGAGGATCAGCGACTCGGCCAGCAGCGCCGCGCCGGCGGCGCTCTGGATGCCGTAGCCGCCCTGGCCGGCGAGCCAGAAGAAACCGTCGGCGGCCGGATCGAAGCCGATCACCAGCTCGCCGTCGGGCGCGAAGGTGCGCAGCCCCGCCCAGGTGTGGCGCGGGCGGCGGATCACGAGCGTCGTGCGTTCCTGGATGCGGTCTATGCCGATGGCGATGTCCAGTTCCTCGGCGACGACGTCGTGCGGCTCGACCGGGTCGGCGTTGGCGGGCGAGCCCAGCAGCTGGCCGGCGTCGGGCTTGAAGTACCAGCCGTCGTCGACGGCGCAGACCGTGGGCCAGCCGCGGTGCAGGGCACCCGGCGGCGGATCGAAGGTGAAGGCGCTGCGGCGCCGCGGCTGCAGGCCCAGCGGCGCCAGGCCGGCGCAAGCCGCGACGAGGTCGGCCCAGGCGCCGGCGGCGTCGACCAGCGTCGTCGCGGTGGCCGTGCGGCCGTCGGTCAGCAGCAGCCGCCAGGCGCCGGCGTCGCGGCGCGCGGCGGCGAGTTCGGCGCCGGTCCACAGCGCCGCGCCGTGGGCGCGGGCGACCGCCAGCCAGCCCTGCAGCGCCGCGTGCACGTCGATGTCCATCGCGTCGGGTTCGGCGACGGCGCCGATCAGGCCCTCGGGCCGCAGCACCGGCACGCGCGCCAGCGCCTGCGCCGCATCCAGGCGCTCGACGCCGGGGCCGGCGGCGAGCGCGTCGAGTTCGGCCTGCTGGCCGGCCCAGGCGACGTAGAGCACGCCGCGCGGCGACAGGATGGGCAGGATAGACGGCGCGGCGTAGCTGGCGCGGCTGGCGCGTGTCAGCGCGCGCGCCTGCGGCGGGCCGTAGCTCTCCATGAACATCGCCGCGCTGCGGCCGCTGGACTGGGTGCCGGGCTGGGGTTCACGCTCGAGCACCAGCACCGAGCCGTGGCGGCCCAGGCGCGCGGCGAGCGAGACGCCGGCGATGCCGGCGCCGACGATGGCGAAGTCGAAGGCGGTGTCGTGGCTCATGGCGGGTGGTGGGCAGCCTGGCGCCGATTGTGCGTCGCCGCCAGCGTGGGCTGGCAGACAGACCGTGGCCGCCCGCGGCGCCCAGCATCGGGGCTCAACCCCGAAAGCACAGCATGCAAACGAACTTCCAGAAACGCGACCGCTACGGCATGTACACCCGAGGCCACGGCGGCCCCGGCCCGGCGCTGATGGGCGCCGACACCCTGATGGGCAACGACGTCTTCAACCGCGACGGCGAAAGCCTGGGCGACATCAAGGAGCTGATGATCGACATGGCCAGCGGCCGTGTCGCCTACGCCGTGCTGTCCTTCGGCGGCGTGCTCGGCCTGGGCGACAAGCTGTTCGCCGTGCCCTGGGCGGCGCTGGCGCTGGACACCGTGAACCAGCGCTTCACGCTCGGCGTGCCCAAGGCGCTGCTGAAGGACGCACCGGGCTTCGACAAGGGCCACTGGCCGGAAATGGCCGACAAGGCCTGGGCGCGCAGCCTGCACGAGTTCTACGGCACCACCGAACCCATCGCCTGAACACGAGCCGGCGCCCGCCGCGGTTTGCGCCGCGGCGGGCGTTTTTGTCAGTGGGCCGCGGCCCAGGTGAGCGCCGCCGGCGCCACGGCGGCCGGGCTCCGGTTCGGCACGTCGGCCACCGGTTCGTAGAAGGCCATGCCGGAGGGCTGCTGCTTGGCGCGGAACATCGCGGCGTCGGCACGCTGCAGCAGCACCGAGGCGCTGTCGCCGTCGGTCGGGCACATCGCGATGCCCACGCTGGGCCGCACGCTGAGCTCGAGCCGGCCGATCCGGAACGGCGCCGCCACCGCGGCGATCAGCTTGCCGGCCAGGCGCGCCACCGCGCGCCGTTCGATCGGCCCCGAGACCAGGCAGCCGAACTCGTCGCCGCCGAGGCGGCAGACGACGTCGCCGACACGCACCGCGCGTTGCAGGCGCAGCGCGACGACACGCAGCAGCGCGTCGCCGACGGCGTGGCCGTGGCGGTCGTTGATGGCCTTGAACTGGTCCAGGTCCAGGAACAGCACGGCCAGCGAGCGCGACGGGCGCGACCGGCTTTCCAGCTGGTCGCTGAGCTGGCTGTCGAAGCGGCTGCGGTTGGGCAGCGCGGTCAGGCTGTCGTGCTCGGCGCGGCGGCGTTCACGGCGTTCGTTGTCCTGCGACTGGGCCAGTGCCTGGCCCTGCGACTGCGCTTCCGGCCCCAGGCGCTGCAGATCCTGGGCGCATTCGCGCACGATCTCGCGCAGGGCGCTGCAAGCCAGCGCGTTGTCGTCGGCGCGCGTGCGCAGCCGCCAGGCGATGGCGGCGAGCAGGGTTTGGAGGTCGCCTGCGTCCATCACCGGCCTCCGGCTGACGCCGGGACGTATTGCTGCAGGCTGGTGGACAGGCTCATGTTGCACTCCTTGGCTGCCAGGGAACGGCAGCGTCGACGGCCCGACTGTCGCCGCTGCCGGCGCCGGGGTCGGTGCGTTGCCGAACGCAGCCCGCAAGCCGGGCTGCGTTTCACTCCAGATTCAGCCTGTAGGCCAGCCGGTCGCTGCGGTAGCAGCCGCAGGCCGCGGCTTCGAGCCCGCCGCGGTCGAGCACGCTCAGCTCGCCGCGGTGGTAGCGGATCAGCCCGCGCCGCTGCAGCTCGCCGGCGGCCAGCGTGATGCCGACGCGGCGCACGCCCAGCATGTAGGCGAGGAACTCGTGGGTGACGTGGAGGCGGTCGCCGTCGGCGCGGTCCTGGCTCATCAGCAGCCAGCGCGCCAGGCGCTGGCCTATCGGGTGGTAGTGCAGGCAGCCGGCGGCCGAGACCATCTGCGCCATCAGCACGTAGACGTAGCGCAGCAGTGGCGCGCGCAGGCCCTCGCTGGCGGCGAGTTCACGCAGGAAGGCCGTCGCCTCGACGCGCCAGGAACTGCCCGCGCCCTGCACCAGCGCGCGCACCGGCGACGCCGCCAGACCCAGCAGCAGCGGCGTGCCCAGCATGCCTTCGCGCCCGACCATGCCGACCTCCAGGCCGACGTGCGGGTCGACCGGCGCCACCAGCGAGATGAAGCCTCCGGTCGGGAAGTAGACGTGGCCGGTGGTGGCACCGGCCTCGCACAGCACCTCGCCCAGCGCCAGCTGCACCGGCTCGCACAGCGCCAGCAGGCGGCCGCGTTCGTGCGGCGGCAGGCGTTCGATCAGGTGGTTGGCGGCGGGCACGGCGCCCTTTCGGTGCGAAGCGGGAACCGCGCCGCGGCACGGCCGGGGGCCCGGTGCCGAGTGTGTCGGCGCCGTGGCCGGGCCGTCGGTGCTGCAGCGCACGCAGGCCTTCAGGTGGCAGGACGTTCGGGCAGCAGCCGGTCGTACTCGCGTTTGACGACGGCGTAGCACTCGCAGGTGCTGGCTTCGAGCCCGGCGCGGTCGAGCACGGTGATGTGGCCGCGGGCGTAGCGGATCAGGCCGCGGCGCTGCAGCCGCAGCGCCGCCTCGGTGACGCCTTCGCGGCGCACGCCCAGCATGTTGGCGATCAGCTCCTGCGTCATCACGAGCTCGTTGCCGCGCAGCCGGTCCAGGCTCAGCAGCAGCCAGCGGCACAGCTGCTGGTCCAGCGAGTGGTGGCGGTTGCAGACCGCCGTCTGCGCCATCTGCGTGATCAGCGCCTGGGTGTAGCGCAGCAGCAGGTGCATCACCGGGCCGGGGCGCGCGAACTCGCTCTTCACCGCCGCGGAGCTGAGCCGCCAGCCTTCGCCGGCGCTCTGCACCACGGCCCGGCTGGGCGTGGTCTCGCCGCCCATGAACAGCGAGATGCCGACCACACCCTCGTTGCCGACGACGGCGATCTCGGCCGAGGCGCCGTCTTCCATCACGTAGAGCAGCGAGACGATGGCGGTGGTCGGGAAGTAGACGTGGGCCAGCTGCCGCCCCGACTCGTAGACCACCTGGCCCAGCGGCAGCGCCACCCATTCCAGCAGCGGCTGCCAGCGCTGCCATTCGGCGGCGGGAAGGGCGGCGAGGAGGTGGTTTTCCTGCGCGTGGGTGTTGGGCATGGTGGCGGTGTGCGGCCGGTGGCGCGGACTGGCGCCCGGCGGTTTCACTTTAGGTCGCGGGTGGCACCCAGTATGTTCGCCAGCGCACAGACCCCCAAGTCCCCTGGCACCAGATTCAATTACCGGGCCGGTCGCCTGCCTCTTCGTGGCGGACGCCGAGCCGCCTGCGGGAGCTGCATGGGTCTGTTTTCACTGCGACAGGATCGGGCGTGGATGCGCGCCGATTTCGCCTTCTACGGCCTGCTGGTGCTGGGCCTGGCTGCTGTCGTGCCGGCGCTGACGCCACCCGGCGGCGGCGCCCAGGCGCTGCTCTGGACGGCGGCCGGAGCCGGCGCCTGGACGCTGGCCGAATACGGCCTGCACCGCTTCGTGCTGCACGGCCTGCCGCCGTTCCGGCGCTGGCACGCGCTGCACCACGAACGCCCGTGCGCGCTCATCGGCACGCCGACCGTGCTGACCGCGGCGCTGTTCCTGGTCGCCGTGTTCCTGCCGGTGGCCTGGCTGGCGCCCACCTGGCGCGGCCTGGCGCTGAGCTGGGGCGTGATGCTGGGCTACCTGGTCTACATCGGCGTGCACCACGCGGTGCACCACGCGCCGGCGGCGACGCCGTGGCTGCGGCGCCAGCGCCACTGGCACGCGCTGCACCACCGCGCCGGCAAGCCGGCCTGCTACGGCGTCAGCGTGCGGCTGTGGGACCACGTCTTCGGCAGCACCGGCGGCGGGAGCGGGCGATGAACACGCCCCCGCACTGGACCACCTCGGCCTTCGGCGACAGCGCCGAGACGCGGCCGGACGAACTGGAGGCGCTGCGCCAGCACTTCGCCGAGTGCAGCGCGCGCGACGCGCGCATCGTCGCGCTGCACTGCGGCTGGCTGCGGCTGCAGGCGCTGGTGGGTTCGCACCTGGTGACGACGCTGGCGCTGGCCGTCGCGGTGGTGGGCATCGGCTTCGTGCTGCTTTGATGGCCGCGCGCCCGGCGGCCGAGCCCGTGGTCCCGCCGGCGCTGCAGGCGCTGCTGCAGGATCGGCTGGCGCCGCTGCTGCCGCCGGTGCGCTCCGAGATCTTCGGCCCGCAGCGTTTCGCCCAGCACGGCCGCAGCCTCGGGCTGACCCACGAGGCCCGGGCGCCGGCCTGGGCCGGGGCGAGCTTCTTCCCGCGGCTGCGCAGCAACATCGGCATGCTGCGCCGGGCGCACGCGGTGATCGCGGCGCAGGCGGCCGCGGGCGAGGAGCCGAGCCCGGCGGCGCTCTGGCTGCTGGACAACTTCTACCTGATCGACGCCCAGCTCGAGGCGATCCACGACGGCCTGCCGCGCAGCTACTTCCGCCGCCTGCCGCTGCTGCAGGCCGAGCCGCTGGCCGGGCTGCCGCGCATCTACGGCGTCGCCTGGGCCTATGTCGCGCACACCGACAGTGCCTTCGACGAAGGCCTGCTCGTCACCTTCCTGGTCGCCTACCAGGAGACGCGCGAGCTGGTGCTGGCCGAGATGTGGGCGCTGCCGACGGTGCTGCGTGTGGTGCTGGTCGAGAACCTGCGCCGGCTGGCCGAGCGCCTGGCCACGCACCAGGCCGCACGCGAGCTCGCCAACCGCTGCGCCGAACACATCGGCGACGGCGCCGATGCCGTCGCGGCGCTGGAGCCGCTGCACCGCCAGATGGTCGAGCGCGGCGCCGGCGACGTCTTCCTGGCGCAGCTCGGCGAACGCCTGCGCGAATACCCGCTGGGCCTGGGCGAACGGGTGCCCGACGCGGTGCGCGACTGGCTGCAGCAGCGCCTGCCCAACCTGGCGGCGCTGCAGCTGCAGCTGGGTGTCGAGCAGGCGGCCGACAACCTGAGCGTCGGCAACGCCGTCAACACCTTGCGCACCATCGGCGACGCCGACTGGCCCGAGATCGTCGCGCGCTGCAGCCCGCTGATGCAGCGCCTGATGGGCAACCCGCTGTTCGCCGCCGAGCACCACCGCAGCCGCGACGCGACGCTGCACGCGGTCGAGAAGCTGGCCCGGCGCTGCCATTGCAGCGAGATGCAGGTCGCCGGCGTGCTGCTGGAGCTGGTGCGCGGCGGCGAGGGCGCCAGCGCCGCAGCCGGCCACTGGCTGGACGGGCCGGGGCGGCCGGCGCTGGCGCGCGCGCTCGGCCTGGCCGAGCCGGTGGCCGCGGCCTGGCGCCGGCTGCGCCCCGGGGTGCTGTTGCCGGTCTACCTGGCCGCCGTCGCGCTGGGCACGGCGCTGCTGGTCGCGGCGGTGCTGCCGCCGGGTGCGCAGCCGCCGTGGCTGTTGCTGCTGCTCGCCTGGCCGGCGTCGGAGGCGGCGATCGCGCTGCTGCACCGGCTGCTCAGCGAGTCGACGCTGCCGCGCCATCTGCCGCGCCTGGCGCTGGCTGGCGGCATTCCGGTCGAACACCGCGTGCTGGTGGTCGTGCCGGCGCTGCTCGGCGACCGCGGCACGATAGACGCGCTGGTGCACCGGCTGCTGCTGCACCAGCTGGCGAACCCGGAGCCGAACGCCCAGTTCGCGCTGCTCAGCGACTGGGCCGACGCCGAGGCCGCCGGTGCCGCCGGCGACGCCGAGCTGCTGGCGCACGCGGTGGCCGCGGTCGGCGCGCTCAACCGCACGCAGGGCGCCGCGGCATCGCGTTTCCTGCTGCTGCACCGGGCGCGCCGCTTCAGCCGCAGCGAAAAACGCTGGATCGGCTGGGAACGCAAACGCGGCAAGCTCGAGCAGCTGGTGGCGGTGCTGGTCGAAGGCGCCGGCGGCCCCGAGGACCTGCCGCATGCCTTCGTCGACCTGGGCCCGCTGTCGGTGCCGGCGCCGGACACGCGCTACGTCGTCACGCTCGATGGCGACACCCAGCTGCCGCCGGGCCGGCTGCGCGAGCTGGTCGGTGTCGCCGCGCACCCGGCCAACCGGCCGCGGCTGGCGCCTGGCGCGCGGCGTGTCGGCGCCGGCTACGGCATCCTGCAGCCGCGCCTGGTGACGCCGCTGCCGCAGCCGCGCGAGGACACCTTCTTCCACCGCCTGTTCGCCGGCCAGTCGGGTGTCGACCCCTACAGCGCCGCCAGCTCCGAGGTCTACCAGGACTTGTTCGGCGAAGGCAGCTTCAGCGGCAAGGGCCTGCTCGACGTGCAGGCGGTGTACGCGGTGCTCGCCGGCCGCCTGCCCGAGGGCGAGGTGCTGAGCCACGACCTGCTCGAAGGCGCGCTGGCGCGCTGCGCCGTCGTCACCGACATCACGCTGGTCGAGGACGCACCCTTCCACGCCGAGGTCGCGGCTTCGCGCGTGCAGCGCTGGACACGCGGCGACTGGCAGCTGCTGCCCATCCTGCTGCGCTCGCTGCTGCAGCCGGGGCGTTTGCCGCTGGGGGCCGTCAACCGCTGGAAGCTGGCCGACAACCTGCGGCGTTCGCTGGTGGCGCCGGTGTCGCTGGCGCTGCTGCTGCTGGCGCTGGCCGGCCTGGGGCTGGCGCCGCTGACGACGCTGGCGCTGGTGGCCACGGCCTTCGGCGCCGGGCCGCTGATGGGCGCGCTGGCCGCCACCGTGCCCGGACGCGAACACGTCGCCCGGCGCCACTTCTACGCCCAGGCCGGGCGCGACCTGGCGCGGGCACTCGGCGGCGTGCTCTGGCACCTGGCGATGCTGCTGCAGCACGCGCTGCTGGCGCTGGACGCGATCGGGCTGGCGCTGTGGCGCGTGTTTTTCAGCCGCCGGCTGCTGCTGCAATGGACCACCGCCGCCGCGGCCCAGGCCGCGGCGCGCGACGAGCTGTCGGCCGCGCTGCGCCGCCACTGGGACGTGCCGGCGCTGGCGGCGCTGGCCGGTGCCGGGCTGTGGTTGCTGGCGACGCCGTACCCGGTGTGCGCCGCGCTGCTGTGCACGCTGTGGGCCGGCGCGCCGCTGTGGAGCTGGGCCGTCAGCCGCACCGGCTTCACGCGCCAGCCGCAGGCCTGCCCGCCCGAGGACATGGCCTATCTGCGCGGCGTCGCGCGCGACACCTGGCGCTTCTTCGAGCGCTGCGTCGGCCCGGCCGACCACCACCTGCCGCCCGACAACCTGCAGACCCAGCCGCAGGAGATGCTGGCGCGGCGCACCTCGCCGACCAACATCGGCCTGTACCTGCTGGCCACCGCCTGCGCCCAGCGTTTCGGCTGGATAGACCGCGACGAGATGCTGCAGCGCCTGGAGGCGACCCTCGACACGCTGGACACGCTGGCGCGGCACCGCGGCCACTTCCTGAACTGGTACGACACCGCCACCGGCAACCCGCTGCTGCCGATGTACGTGTCCACCGCCGACAGCGGCAACCTCAGCGCCCACCTGTTGGCGGTGGCCCAGGCCTGCCTGGAGCTGGCGCGCGGCAGCGCACCCGTGCCGCTGGCCGAGGACCAGGCGCGGCTGCAGGCCCTGGCCGCGCGCTGCCAGGGCCTGGCCTGGGCGCCCGACTTCGCTTTCCTCTACCACCCGCAGCGCCACCTGCTGCACATCGGCTGGCGCGTCGCCGAGCTGCAGGCCGACAGCGGCCTGTACGACCTGCTGGCCTCGGAGTCGCGCGTCGCCAGCCTGCTGGCGATCGCCAAGGGCGACGTGCCGGTGCGCCACTGGGCGGCGCTGGCGCGGCCGTTCTACGCCGTCGGCGTCACCGCCGGGCTGCGGTCTTGGTCGGGCTCGATGTTCGAGTACCTGATGCCGACGCTGGTGCTGGCCGAGCCGCACGGCAGCGTGCTGTACGAGGCCGGGCTGGCGGCCCTGCAGGAGCAGCGCGACTACGCCGCGGCGCTGGGCGTGCCCTGGGGCATCTCGGAGTCGGCCTACGCCGGCTGCGACCACACGCTGGCCTACCAGTACGCGCCGCAGGGCGTGCCGCGGCTGGCGCTGCGGCGCACGCCGCCCGACGAGCTGGTGGTCGCGCCCTATGCCACCGCGCTGGCGGCGCAGCTGCAGCCGCACCGCGCCAGCCGCAACTACGCCGCGCTGCAGGGCCTGGGCGCACGCGGCGGCATGGGTTTCATCGAGGCGCTGGACTTCACGCCGGCGCGCCAGACCGGCGGCGAGGCGCTGACGCTGGTGCACACGGTGATGGCGCACCACCAGGGCATGAGCATCGTCGCGCTCGCCAACGTGCTGCTGGACGGCGCGCCGCAGCGCTGGGGCATGGCCGACCCGCACGTCGAGGCGGTGAGCTCGCTGCTGCACGAACGTGCGCCGCGCGAGGTCTCGCGCCTGGCGGCGCTGCCGGCGCTGCTGCAGCAGCCGCTGCCGCACCGGCCGGCGCCGACGCTGCTGCGCGAGGTGCGCCCGGGCGTGCACGCGGTCGAGCCCACGCACCTGCTGTCCAACGGCCGCTACAGCGTCGCGCTGCGCGCCAACGGCGCCGGCCGCAGCCGCTGCGGCGGCCGCGACATCCACCGCAGCCGCGACGACGCGCTGCGCGACGCCCACGGCCACTTCCTCTACCTGCGCCGCGGCGACGAGCGCGCGCTGGTGTCGCTGACCCAGCACCCGGCGCCCGACCCCGCGGCCACCTACCGCAGCGTCTTCCACGCCGACCGCGTCAGCTTCGAGGCGCGCTGGCGCGACGTGCACGCGCAGCTGACGGTCTGGGTCAGCCCCGAGGACGACGTCGAGTTCCGCCGCGTCGAGCTGAGCCACGACGGCGACGAGGCGCTGGAGATCGAACTCGTCTCGGCCTTCGAGGTGACGCTGGCCGAACCCGCGGCCGACGAGGCGCACCCGGCCTTCGGCAACCTGTTCGTCAGTGCACGCCGCCACGGCGCGCAGCGTGCGCTGCTGTTCGAGCGCCGGCCGCGGCTGGCCAACGAGCCCGCGCTGCACATGGCGCATTTCCTGGCCGAGAGTGCGCCCGAGGTGCTGCAGCTGCGCCACCAGGTCGACCGCCGGCGCTGGCTGGGCCGCAACCGCCCCGCCTGGCTGCCGCGCGGCGCGCTCGAGGACGGCGGCGTGGCCGATGCCGACGGTTTCGAGACCCTGGACACCGGGCTGGACCCGGTCTGCGTTCTCGGCCTGCGCCTGCGCCTGGCGCCGGGTGCCAAGGTCCGGCTGACCTTCGCCACCGCCGCCGCCGAGGACGCGCAGACGCTGCAGGCCATGGTCGACAAATACCTCGAGCCCAGCCACGTCGAACGCGCCTCGCGCCTGTCGGCGACGCTGGCCGGCGTGCGCCTGCGCGCGCTGCGCCTGGGCGCCGACAGCTTCACCCGGCTGCAGTCGCTGACCACCGCGCTGATGCTGACGCTGACGCGGGCGCAGCCGGCCGACGCCGGCCCCAGCGACCGCCGGCTGCTGTGGCGCTTCGGCCTGTCGGGCGAACGCCCGCTGGTGCTGGTGGCGGCGGCGACGCTGCCCGGTCTCGGCCTGGTGCGCTCGCTCAGCCAGGCGCTGGGGCAGTGGTCCTGGGGCGGCGTGGCCTGCGACCTGGTGGTGATCAACGCCGAGCCGGCCGCCTACGACATGCCGCTGCAGCGCGAGCTGACGGCGCTGCGCGAACGCCACGACGCCGACGCCGCGGCGCGGCCGCAGCAGGCGGCCAGCGGCTGGCATCTGCTGCTCGCCAGCGACCTGTCGGCGGCCGAGCTGGCGACGCTGCGCACGATCGCCCGCATCAGCCTGCGCGCCGACGGGCGCACGCTGGCGGCGCAGCTGGACGACTGGGCCGACGGGCTGGAGCTGGAACTCGGGCGCCGCCCGGACGACGAGCACGAGCCGCTGGCTGCGGCCCCGCACGCCGCCGCGGCGGTGCCGGCGCCCGCCGGCCGCTTCTACACCGACGGCGCCTTCGGCTTCGATGTCGCGAGCACGCTGCGCCCGCCGCGGCCCTGGTGCAACGTGCTCGCGAACGAGAACTTCGGCAGCGTGCTCAGCGAAACCGGCGGCGGCTGCAGCTGGGCCGTCAACAGCCGCATGAACCAGCTCACGCCCTGGTCCAACGACGCCGTCGCCGACGCCAGCGGCGAATGGCTGCTGCTGCAGGACGAGCGCACGCGCCAGGTCTGGAGCGCGGCGCCGTCGGCCGCGGCCGAACCCGGGCTGCACTACCGCGTCGTGCACGAACCCGGCCGCACGCGCATCAGTCACCGCCGCGGCGATCTCGAGGTCCAGGCCAGTTGGTGCGTCGACGCCGATGCCGCGGTCCGGCAGCTGCAGCTGCGCATCCACAACCACGGCGCCGAGCGCCAGCTGCTGCGCCTGGTCGGCGTCTGCGAGTGGCAGCTCGGCGCCCGGCTCGGCGACCGCGCCGGCGTGCACACCGAACACTGCCGGCTGCCGGCGGCCGGCGGTGCCAGCAGCGTGCTGCTGGCGACGCAGCAGGAGCATGGCGGCGGTTTCGGCGCCGGCACCGCCTTCCTCGCCTGGGCGGGCGGCGACGCCGGCGCGGACTGGACCTGCCACCGGCGCGAACTCTTCGACCGCCGCGGCCGCCCGGTGCTGCCGAACCGGTTCGGCAGCCGCCAGGGCAGCGGGCTGGACCCCTGCGCCGCGCTCGCGCTCGGCGTCGAGCTGGCGCCCGGCGCCAGCGTCGAACACACGCTGCTGCTGGGCTGGGCCGCCGAGCCCGCCCAGGCACTGGAGCTGGCGGCGCGCGCCGTGGCCGTCGCGGCGCCGGCGCGGCTGGCGCTCGCGCTCGGACGCTGGCAGGCCCTGCTGGGCGCGGTGACCGTGGCCACGCCCGACCCGCTGTTCGACGTCATGGTCAACCGCTGGCTGCCCTACCAGACGCTGGCCTGCCGGCTGTGGGCCAAGGCCGGCTTCTACCAGGCCGGTGGCGCCACGGGTTTTCGCGACCAGCTGCAGGACGCCGTGGCGCTGGCCTGGGCCGCGCCGCAGCTGCTGCGCCAGCAGATCCTGCGCTGCGCCGCGCGCCAGTTCGCCGAAGGCGACGTGCAGCACTGGTGGCACGCGCCCGGCGGCGCCGGCGTGCGCACGCACTTCAGCGACGACCTGCTGTGGCTGCCCTACGCCGTCTCGCAGCATCTGGCGCGCGGCGGCGACGCGGCGCTGCTGGACGAGCAGGTGCCCTTCATCGAGGGCCTGCAGATCCCCGCCGGTGCCGAGGACGTTTACGGCACGCCCAGCGTCAGCGCCGCTGGCGCCGGCGTCTACGAACACGCGGCGCGGGCCATAGACCGCAGCCTGCGTGTCGGCGTGCACGGGCTGCCGTTGATGGGCAGCGGCGACTGGAACGACGGCATGAACCGCGTCGGCCACGAAGGCCGCGGCGAGTCGGTCTGGCTCGCCTGGTTCCTGTGCCGTGTCGTCGCCGACTTCGGCCCGCTGGCGCGCACCCGCGGCGAGGGCGAACGCGCGCAGCGCTGGGACGACGCCGCCGAAGGCTGGCGTGCGGCCTTGCGCGGCCCGGCCTGGGACGGCCAGTGGTACCGGCGCGCCTTCTTCGACGACGGCTCGGTGCTGGGCTCCAGCGCCAACGCCGAGGCCCGCATCGACCTCGTCGCCCAGTCCTGGGCGGTGCTGAGCGGCGTCGCCGCGCCGGGCCGCCGGCGCCTGGCGCTGGCGGCGGTGCAGGCGCAGCTGGTCGACACCGACGCCGGCCTGATCCGGCTGCTGCACCCGCCGCTGGCGCTTGCCGTGCCCAGCGCCGGCTACATCCAGGCCTATCCGCCGGGCGTGCGCGAGAACGGTGGCCAGTATTCGCACGCCGGCGTCTGGGCGCTGATGGCGCTGCTGCAGCAGGCGCACGGTGCGGCCGAGCCGCAGGCGACGATGGACCAGGCCTGGCGCTGGTGGCAGTACCTGAGCCCGGCGCACCGCGCCGCGGTGCCGGCGCAGGCCGCGCTCTACGAGGCCGAGCCCTATGTGATGGCCGGCGACGTCTATTCCGCCGCGCCCTGGACCGGCCGCGCCGGCTGGAGCTGGTACACCGGCTCGGCGGCCTGGATGCAGCGCGCCGCGGTCGAGTCGATCTTCGGGCTGGTGATGGGCGCCGGGCGGCTGCGGCTGCAGCCGGCGCTGCCCGGCCACTGGCCGCGTGCCGAGCTGACGCTGCGTCGCGGCAGCCTGGTGCTGCGTTTCCTGCTGCGGCGCGCCGAGCCGGATGCAGCAGACGTGGAAACCGGCGCCTGGGGCGCCGGTTCGGTGGGCGAGCTGTCGGTGGGAGAGGAGCTCGACTGGTCAGGTCTCGACGGCGAACACGTGTTTGTCGTGCCGCTGCCGCCCCGGCCCTAGAGCCGGGGCCGGGTTTTCAGCGCGCGGCTGCCTGCGCGTCGTCGGGCAGCACGATCTCGACGCGGCGGTTCATCTGGCGCCCGCGCGAGTTGCCGTTGTCCGACACCGGGCGTGCTTCGCCGAAACCTTCGGCGGACAGCTGGTTGCGCGACACCCCCATGTCGAGCAGCGCCGCGAGCACGGCGTCGGCGCGGCGGCGCGACAGCGCCATGTTGCCGTTCTCGCTGCCGGTGCTGTCGGTGTAGCCCTCGATCTGCGCCTTGCGCTGCGGGTGCTCCTTCAGGAAGTTGCCCAGCGGCTGCAGGTTGCGCACGCCGCCGGCGTTGAGCTGGGCGCGGCCGGTGTCGAAGAGCACGTCGCCGACGGTGACGACGAGGCCGCGTTCGGTCTTCTTCGCCTTCAGGTCGCGCAGCTGTTCTTCCAGCGCGGCGTTGCGGCGTTCGGCGTCGCCGGTCTGGCGCTGCGCGCTGGCGGCGTCGCGCTGGGCGACGGCCGCCGTCTGCGCTGCGGCGTCGGCTTCGACGGTGCGGGCGGCGAGCCGCTGCTTGTCGCGCGTGGCGGCGGCGTTGGCCACCGCTTCTTCGGACGCCTTGCGGCGTGCGGTCTCGCGCGCCAGCGCGACACGCTGCTTGGCGAGGTAGCTCAGCTGGTCGACCTGGGCGACGTCGTCGCGGCGCGCCTGCGCCGCTTCGGCCAGGGCGAGCGCGTCACCGGCCTGTTTGGTCTCGACCGGCGCCAGGCGCTGGGCCTGCGGGTCACCCTGCAGGCTGCGGTAGTCGCTGCGGGCCTGGTCGAGGCCGGCGTTGACCGGGGGCGTGGTGCTGCAGGCGGCCAGGGCGGCGGCGGCGAGCACGGCGATGCCGAGCTGTTTGAAGGTGTTCATCAGGTGTCCTGTACGGGGAGTCATTTGGGTTGGCGCGCCATCTCTTCGCGCAGCGCGCCGTCGGCGGCGCGCATCGCGCCATCGGCGCGGCGGGCCTTTTCCGACTCGGCACGGGCTTCGGCGAGCTGGGCGTCGAGCTGGGCTTGCTGCGCCAGCGCGCGGGCGCGCTCGGGCTCCTGATCGGCCATCGCCTTGTTGGCGCGGGTCATCTTCTCGCGTGCGGCCGCCATCTCGACGGGCGCGAATTCGGGGGCGCCGGCGGCGACCGCGTGGCTGAGTGCGGCGTTGGCCAGCCCCAGTTCGGCCGGAGGCGGTGTCGTCGCGCAGGCGCCGAGCGCCAGCGCGGCGACGACGAGTGCCGGCAGCAGCAGCCGGCGCGTGGGGTGGTTTGTTCGAGTGTTCATGCTTTCCCTTCCAATGGGACCGGGCCCGTTCGCTGTGCGGCGTGATGCCGGCACCGGCGAAGGGCCGCTACGGACAGCATGGCCCTGGCGCCGCCCGCTGTCGGTGCGCAGGCGAACACAGGCCCCCGCAGCCGGTGGCTGCGTGCTGCAGCGCACCGATGGCGCGCCGGTTTGCGGGCCGAATGGGGGCTGTGCGCCATGTCCTGGCGCTGCCGTCGGGTCAGGAAAGGAAAGGCAGGGCGAACCTGCAGCCGCCATGTCGAGGAACACCGCGCTGCGGCTCTTGCTGGCCGCGATCTGCGCCGTCGCCGTGCTGCTCGGTTTCGGGCAGCTGGTGCAGCTCAGCGTCGAGCAGGGCGACCGGCGCCGCGCCGCGACGCGCGAGCGCCAGGCTGCGGCCTGGCGCTGCGCGCTGCCGGCCGCGAGCCTGGAGCGCAGCGACTGCCGCGCCGCGCTGCCCTGAGCCTCAGCGCGGCGCGCGCATCAGCGTGCTCTTGCCGAACAGGCTCTCGATCAGGTCGACCGCCAGCGCCGCGGTCTTGTTGCGCAGGTCCAGCGCCGGGTTCAGCTCCATCACGTCGAGGCTGGCCAGGCGGCCGGTGTCGGCGATCATCTCCATGCACAGCTGGGCTTCGCGGTAGGTCGGCCCGCCGGGGATCGTGGTGCCAACACCCGGGGCGATCTCGGGGTCGAGGAAGTCGACGTCGAAGCTGACGTGCAGATGGGTGTTGGCGTCCAGCGTCGCCAGCGCCAGCTCCATCGTGTGGCGCATGCCCATCTCGTCGATGAAGCGCATGTCGAAGACCTCGAGCCCCATCTCGTGCACGAAGCGCTTCTCGCCCGGGTCGACGCTGCGGATGCCGATCTGGCGCACCCACTTCGGGTTCAGCGCCGGCGCGTGGCCGCCGATCTCGACCAGCTCCTGGGGGCCGTGGCCGCAGAGGCAGGCCACCGGCATGCCGTGGATGTTGCCGCTGGGCGTCAGCAGACTGGTGTTGAAGTCGGCGTGGGCGTCGAGCCAGAGCACGCGCAGGCGTTTGCCGGCTTCGCGGCAGTGGCGCGCGACGGCGCTGATCGAGCCGATCGCCAGGCAGTGGTCGCCGCCCAGCAGGATGGGCATGCGGCCCTGCGCCAGTTCGGCGTGCACCGCGTCGTGCACGGCCTGGTTCCAGGCGACGACCTGGTCGAGGTGGCGATAGCCCTCGACCGGCGGCTGCCAGGGGTTGGACGGGCCGGTGAGGTTGCCGCGGTCCAGCACCTCGACGCCGTGCGATTCGAGCGTGGCCTGCAGGTCGGCGACCCGCATCGCCTCGGGGCCCATGCTGGCGCCGCGGGTGCCGGCGCCGACGTCGGTCGGCGCGCCGATCAGGCTCACCCGGTGGAGAGGTTCAGGCTGCATGCAGCGGCTCCTCGGTGGGGCGGGAATCGAAACCGTAGAACGAGGCCAGGTGCTCCCAGGCCTCCTCGGCAGTCTCGACGAAACGGAACAGGTTCAGGTCGCCGGGGCCGATCATCCCGGTCTCGACCAGGTGTTCGAAGTTGATCAGCTTCTCCCAGAAGGCGCGCCCGAACAGCAGGATGGGGCGCGGCCGGCTCTTGCCGGTCTGGATCAGCGTCATCGTCTCGAAGAGCTCGTCCAGCGTGCCGAAGCCGCCGGGGAAACACACCAGCGCGATGCTGCGCATCACGAAGTGCATCTTGCGCAGCGCGAAGTAGTGGAACTGGAAACACAGCTCCGGCGTGATGTACGGGTTGGGCGCCTGCTCGTGCGGCAGCACGATGTTCAGGCCGATGCTCTTGCCGCCGACCTCGTAGGCGCCGCGGTTGCCGGCTTCCATGATGCCGGGGCCGCCGCCGGTGACGACGTAGATCGGCGTCTCGAGCGAGGCCGAACGCTGGGTGACGATGGCGGCGAAACGCCGCGCCTGCTCGTAGTAGGCGCTCATCGCCAGCGCCGCCTCGGCGCGCGCCAGCGCGGTGGCGTCGCCGGTGCTGCGCGCGGCCTCCAGGCGTTCGCGTGCCTGCTGCTCGGGCAGCACGCGCGCGCTGCCGAAGATCACGATCGTCGACTCGATGCCCTGCTCGCGCTGCACCATCTCGGGCTTGAGCAGTTCGAGCTGCATGCGCACCGTGCGCAACTCCTCGCGCAGCAGGAACTGGGTGTCGGTGAACGCGAGCCGGTACGCGCTCTCGGGGCCGGCGTAGCGCTGGGCTTCCAGCGTGCGCGCGTCTTCCTCGGCGGTCGGGAAGTTGCGCGAGGTCAGGTTCGGGTGTCCAGGATCGTTCATGTGGGCGAGCTTAAACGGCAGACCGGACAGGCGTCGGTGCGCGCGACGCGGATCTCGTCGAAACGCATCGCCAGCGCGTCCAGCATCAGCAGCCGGCCGGCGAGCGGCTCGCCGATGCCGGCCAGCAGCTTCAGCGCCTCGGCGGCCTGGGTGCTGCCGACGATGCCGACCAGCGGCGCGAACACGCCCATCGTCGCGCAGGCGGCGTCTTCGTGGCCGGCGTCGGGTGCGAACAGGCAGGCGTAGCAGGGGGCGTCGGCGCGGCGCGCGTCGAAGACCGCGATCTGGGCGTCGAAGCCGATCGCCGCGCCCGAGACCAGCGGCCGGCGGTGCTGCACGCAGGCGGCGTTGACGGCGTGGCGGGTGCGGAAGTTGTCGCTGCAGTCGATGACGACGTCGGCCTGCGGCACCAGTTCGGCCAGCAGCGCGGCGTCGGCGCGGCGCACCAGCGGCTGCACCACGACCTCGGGGTTCAGCGCCGCGATCGCCGCGGCCAGCGACTCGGCCTTGGGCGTGCCGACGCGGTCCATGCGGTGCGCGATCTGGCGCTGCAGATTGGTGGTGTCGACGCGGTCGTCGTCGACGACGGTGATGCGGCCGACGCCGGCGCTGCCAAGGTACAGCCCGACCGGCGAGCCCAGGCCGCCGGCGCCGATGACGAGTGCGTGCGCGGCCAGCAGCCGCTGCTGGCCTTCGATGCCGATGGCGTCGAGCAGGATGTGGCGCGAGTAGCGCAGAAGCTGGTCGTCTCTCACGTCCGGCTACAGCTCTTTCCAGAAACAGCCCTTTCGGGCTCGGGACGCGGGGTGGGGCACGGGCGGCGGCTTGGGCAGGCTCGGAGGCCTCACCACCTGCAGGAGACTGCCGTGCCGACCTTGCAGCATTGTGTCGCGGCCGCTGTGCTGGCCGCCGGCCTGGGCAGCAGCGCCCGGGCCGCCGAGCTCGTCGACTTCGACGAGTTCAGCGAACGTTTCCAGGGCGCGGCCAGTTTCGTCTCGGGCCCGCTGACATTCAGCTCGGACTCGGGTTACCTGGGCGTCGAGATCGCCGCGCCGGCCAACGGCGCCGACAACGGCACGCCCTACCTCGTCGACGCGCGCGGCAGCTTCGGCTTCGCTCGCAGCGACGGCCAGGCGTTCGTGCTGGACAGCTTCGACATCGGCCAGAGCTGGTTCACGTCCGCGCCGACGGCGTCGGTCACGGTCAGCTACGACCGGGTGGGCGGCGGCACGACGAGCGAAACCTTGACGCTGACGCACGACTTCAGCAGCTTCGCGCGCGGGCTGGCGGTCACCGCGGTGCACTTCGACCTCACCGACGGCTCGCTCGGTGGTGGTTATGTCGCGCTGGACAACATCACGATCAGCGCGGTGCCCGAGCCGGCCACCTGGGCCAGCTTCGCGCTCGGCCTGGCGGCGCTGGGCGCGGCCAGGCGCCGGCGCCCGGGCTGAGGGGCGGCCGGCGCGGACGCCGTCGTCCGTGCCGGCACTTCGTTTCACTGCTTGTCTTCGGGCGCTTCGGCCTGGCGTTCGACGGCGGTCTTGCTGACGATCACCGGCTTGCCACGCAGCTGGTTGAAGGCCTGCACCAGCGGGAAGTCCTCGGCGCTGCCGAACTCGGGCAGCGGCTTGGGCACTTCCTTGCTCTTGGCGAACTGCTCCTCGAGCTTCTGGCGCGCTTCCTCGCGTGCCTTCTCGCGCGCCGCGTCCTTCTTCTCCTCGGCACCTTGCAGGTGCTTCTCGAGGTCGGCTTCGCGCATGCGCAGCGCGGCGAAGACGTTGCCTTCGGCGGTTTCGTCGAGCCAGACGTCGGGCACGATGCCCTTGGCCTGGATCGAGCGGCCCGAAGGCGTGTAGTAGCGCGCAGTCGTGATCTTCAGCGCCGTGTCGGCCGACAGCGGGCGCACGGTCTGCACCGAGCCCTTGCCGAAGGTCTGCGCGCCCATCACGGTCGCGCGCTTGTGATCCTGCAGCGCGCCGGCGACGATCTCGCTGGCCGAGGCCGAACCTTCGTTGACCAGCACCACCAGCGGCACCGTCTTCAGCGCCGCCGGCAGCTTCTTCAGCGGGTCGTTGCCGGCGCGGCGCAGGTAGTACTCGGGCGCGGCCTTGAAGGTGGCCTTGGAGTCGGCGATCTGGCCGTTGGTCGAGACCACGACCACGTCCTGCGGCAGGAAGGCCGCGGCGATCGCGACCGCGCCGTCGAGCAGGCCGCCCGGGTCGTTGCGCAGATCGAGCACGATGCCCTTGAGGTTCGGGTCCTGCTTGTAGAGCTCATCGAGCTTGCGCACGAAGTCGTCGACGGTACGGTCCTGGAACTGGCTCACGCGCAGCCAGGCGTAGCCGGGCTCGAACATCTTCGCGCGCACGCTCTGCACGCGGATCTCCTCGCGCGTGATCGTCACCGGGAAGCTGCGGTTCTCGCTCTTGCGCAGCACCGTCAGGCTGACCTTGGTGTTGGGCTCGCCGCGCATGCGCTTGACCGCCTGGTCGACCGACAGGCCCTTGACCGCGGTGTCGTCGATGCGCGTGATTAGGTCACCGGGCTTCAGGCCTGCGCGGAAGGCGGGCGAACCTTCGATCGGCGAGACCACCTTGACCAGGCCGTCTTCCATGCCCATCTCGATGCCGATGCCGACGAACTTGCCGCCGGTGCTCTCGCGGAATTCCTTGAAGCTCTTCTTGTCGAAATACTGCGAGTGCGGGTCCAGCCCGGCGACCATGCCGCCGATGGCGTCGGAGATCAGCTTCTTCTCGTCGACCGGCTCGACGTAGTCGCTCTTGATCATGCCGAAGACCGCGGCGAGCTGCTGCAGCTCTTCCAGCGGCAGCGGCGCCAGCGTGCTGCGCGCATTCGCCTGCAACTGCAGCGTCGTCATCGCGCCAGCCAGCGCGCCCACGGCCAGCAGCCCGGCCACTCTCAGTTTTGCACCCATAGACGTCCAACTCCGATGGCAGACCTGCTCTGCGCATCAGTATAGGGGGCCGGGTTGTGCCGCGGCCCGACAGGGAGATGGCGGACTTCCCGCATCGGGCGTGCGTCCTGCACGGATACGGGCGCAGCGGCGCGCGCGCGCCCGGCGATCGCGGTCAACCGCCAGCACCACCCCCGCCCCCGCCCGCCACCAAGCTACCCGCCACGGACCGGCTCCGCCGGTCCGTAGGCGGACGGCCCCCATGGGGGGTAGCGAGCGCTAGCGAGCTTGGGGGCCAAACACCACGACGTGGTCGACTTCGACCCGGATGCCTATCCATTCGCCGATCTGGTGGTCGTGGTGCGAAGGCACGTGCGCCAGCAGGCGTTCGCCGCTGGCCAGACGCAGCGTGTAGAGGAACTCGGCGCCGCGGAAGGCCTTGCGTTCGATGCAGGCCTTCACCGGGCTGGTGTCGTCGTGCACGATGTCATCGGCGCGCAGCAGCAGCTCGCATTCGCCTTCGGCGTAAGCGCCGGGCAGGGGGCATTCGGTGACGTTCTTCAGCGTGCCCAGCGGCGTGCGCACGCTGGGCACGCCGGCAACGGCCTCGATGCGCGCCGGCGCGAACACGCCGTGGCCGATGAAGCCGGCGACGAAACGGCTCGCCGGCCGGTGGTAGAGCGTGTAGGCATCGTCCCACTGCTCGAGCCGGCCCTGCTGCATCACGCCGATCAGGTCGCCGAGTGCGAAGGCCTCGAACTGGTCGTGCGTGACCAGCAGCGCCGTCGTGCCGCTGGCCTTCAGGATCGCGCGCAGCTCGTGCGCCAGCGACTCGCGCAGGTCGGCGTCCAGGCTGGAGAAGGGTTCGTCCAGCAGCAGCAGCCCCGGGCTGGGCGCCAGCGCCCGCGCCAGCGCGATGCGCTGCTGCTGGCCACCCGAGAGCTGGTGCGGCGCACGCTTGGCGGCGTGAGCGAGCCCGACCAGGTCCAGCATCGCCGCCACGCGTGCCTCGCGCTCGGCGCGCGGCAGCGGCTTGATGCCGAAGGCGATGTTGTCGGCCACGCTCAGGTGCGGGAACAGCGCGTAGTCCTGGAACACCATGCCGATGCGGCGCGCCTCGGGCGCGACGTGCACACCGGCCGATGCGTCCGACAGCGTGCGCCCGGCCATCGTGATGCGGCCGCCGGCGCAGCGTTCGAGCCCGGCGACCGCCCGCAGCAGCGAGGTCTTGCCGCAGCCCGAAGGCCCCAGCAGCACGCCGATCTGGCCCGGCGCGAGCGCGATCGAGACCTGGTCGACCGCGGCGCGGGTGGCGGCGCGCGGGTAGCGCACCGATACGGATTCCACGCTCAGAAACATCGGAAGATGATAATCGTTCGCATCTTTTAATTGATCCAGATCACCGGGAGGCGCGCCGCCCGGCCCGGGTTTCCATCGCGATGCGCCTGCTGCTGACCCTGCTCTGCGTGACCCTGGCGCTGCCGGTGCTGGGCGTGCTCGGCGCCTGGGCCGCACTCGACGAAGCGGCGCTGGCGCTGCTGCGCCACCAGGCGCAGACGGTGATGGCCGACTACACGCTGCAGTCGGCGCTGCTGGTGCTGGGCGTGGGCCTGGGCGTGACGCTGGTCGGCACCGGGGCCGCGGTCGTGGTAGCGCTGTTCGACTTTCCGGGCCGGCGCGCTTTCGAATGGGCGCTGCTGCTGCCGCTGGCGATGCCGGCCTACGTGCTGGCCTACGCCTGGACCGACGCGCTGCAGTACAGCGGCCCGGTCCAGGTGGGCCTGCGTGCGCTCACCGGCGCCCAGGGCGCGCTGTGGCCCGACGTGCGCAGCCTCTGGGGCGCGGTGCTGCTGTTCGTGCTCTGCCTCTACCCCTACGTCTACCTGCTGGCGCGGGCCGCGCTCGGCGAACGCGCGGCGCCGATGATGGAAGCGGCGCGCCTGCTCGGCGCCGGGCTGCGCCGGCGCATCTTCGAGGTGGCGCTGCCGCTGGCGCGGCCGGCGATCACCGCCGGCGTTGCGCTGGCGCTGATGGAGACGCTGGCCGACTACGGCGTCGGTAGTTACTTCGGCCTGTCCACCTTCAGCACCGGCATCTACAAAGCCTGGCTGGTGATGTACGACCGGGTCGCGGCGGCGCAGCTGGCCTCGCTGCTGCTGGCTGCGGTGGCGCTGCTGCTGTTCGTCGAGCGGCGCGCGCAGCGCCGCCTGCGCTTCGCCGCAGCGCGCCCGGGCGGCGCCGGCTCGGCCGAGACGCGGCCGCTGCGGCTGCG
>NZ_NRRU01000043.1 GCF_016583785.1 Rubrivivax gelatinosus
GGCTGCGCAGCGGCCGCGCCGACGCGGCCGCTGCGCAGCCTGGTGCACGTCGAAGGCGTGCGCGAGAACCAGCTCGTCGGCTACGGCATCGTCGTCGGCTTGAACGGCTCGGGCGACAGCACCCAGGTCAAGGCCGCCGGCCAGTCGGTGACCAACCTGCTCAAGCAGTTCGGCGTCAAGCTGCCCGAACGCACCGAGAGCAAATCCAAGAACGTCGCCACGGTGATGGTGAGCGCGGTGTTCCCGCCGGGCTACCGCAAGGGCCAGCAGATCGACATCACCGTGTCTTCGCTCGGCGACGCCAAGAGCCTGCGCGGCGGCACGCTGCTGCTGACGCCGCTGCGCGCCGCCGACGGCGAGGTCTACGCGCTCGCCCAGGGCAACCTGGTGGTCGGCGGCGTCAGCGCCGCCGGCGCCAGCGGCTCCAGCGTCACCGTCAACACACCGACCTCGGGCCGCGTGCCCAACGGCGCCACCGTCGAGCGCGAGATCGAGAGCGACTTCGACGCCGGCCCCGAGGTGCGGCTGAGCCTGAAGCGGCCGAACTTCGAGACCGCGACCGCCGTCGTCGACGCCATCAACCGGCGCTGGTCCGGCGCAGCGACGACACGCGACGGCACCACGATCCAGGTGGTGGCGCCGCGCGAGCCGACCGAACGTGTCGCTTTCGTCGCCGCGCTCGGCCGGCTCGCGATCGAGGTCGGCCGCGAACTGCCCAAGGTGGTCTTCAACTCGCGCACCGGCACCGTCGTCATCGCCGACGGCGTGCGCGTGCGCCCGGCCGCGGTCTCGCACGGCGCGCTGCGTGTCGTGATCTCCGAGACGCCGCAGGTCAGCCAGCCCGAGCCCTTCTCGCGCGGCGGCCAGACCGCCGTCGTGCCGCGCAGCGACGTGCAGGTCGAGCAGCAGGGCGCCGGGCGCATGTTCCGCTGGCCGCCGTCGACCAGCCTGCAGACCATCGTCGACGTCATCAACAGCACCGGCGCGACGCCCGACGACGTCATGGCCATCCTGCAGGCGCTGGACGAAGCCGGCGCCATCGACGGCGAGCTCGTCGTCATCTGATCCACGAGGCACCCATGAGCACCATCGACCCGCTGCAAGCCGGCCCGGCCGCTGCCGCCACCGAGGCCGCCCCGGCGCCCGCCATGGACGCCGCCACCCGCGCCCGCGCCGAGAAGGCCGCGGTGCAGTTCGAGGGCTACATGATCGCGGAGATGCTCAAGCAGACGCGCCAGGGCCTGCGCGAACTCGCCGCCGACGACGGCACGCGCGACCGCAGCCGCGACGACCTGCAGGACATGGCCGACCGCGCCGTCGCCGACGCGATGGCCGGCAGCCGCGCCTTCGGCATCGCCGACGCGCTGCTGCGCCAGGTGCTGCCGCCCGAGCCGCTTAAGACAAGCGCCGCCGCCGTCGCCCTTCCGGTGAGCGGCGCTGCAGCCGACACGAGGACCCGATGAGCATCATCAGCATCGCCCTGACCGGTGCCCAGGCGACGCAGATCGCACTGGCGACGGTCAGCCAGAACGTCGCCAACTCGAAGACCGACGGCTACACGCGCCAGGGCACGCTGCTGACGGCGCTCGGCTCGACGCGCGGCGGCATCAGCGCCGGCGACGGCGTGCAGGTGAGCTCGCTGCAGCGTTTCAGCGACGGCTACAAGAACCTGCAGCTGTGGCAGTCGGCCTCCGAAATGGGACAGCGCCAGTCGTCCCAGCCCTATCTGTCGCAGCTCGAGCGCGTGATGGGCGACGAGGAGGGCGGCATCGGCGGCGGCATCGACGAGCTGTTCACCGCGCTCAACGCCGCCAGCGTCGAGCCCACCTCGACGCCGCTGCGCCAGCAGGTGATCAGCGCCGCCGACGCGCTGTCGCAGCGTTTCGTCAGCCTGCAGCAGACGCTGGCCAACCAGCGTTCGGCGATCGAGCAGCAGCGCGGCAGCCTCGCCGGCCAGGTGTCGACGCTTTCCACCGGCATCGCCGACCTGAACCGCCAGATCGCCTCGGCCCAGGCCACCGGCGGCGGCACCTCGGCGCTGCAGGACGAGCGCGACCGCAAGATCGACGCGCTCGCATCGCTGGCCGCGGTGCAGGTGGTCGAGCAGCCCGACGGCACGCGCAACGTCTCGCTGCGCAACGGCATGCCGCTGGTCGTCGGCGCGCGCGCGGCGTCGATCGAGATGAACCCGGGCAGCCCGCCGACGGTCACGATCGCCTTCGCCAGCCAGAGCTACACCGTCGGCGGCGGGGTCGTGGGTGGCCAGCTCGGCGGCCTCGACGACTACCTGAGCAAGGTGCTGACGCCGATGGCCGACAGCGTCGCCCAGCTCGCGTCGCAGATCGCCTCGTCGGTCAACAGCACGCTCGCCGGCGGTTTCGACCTCGACGGCAACGCCGGCGGCGCGCTGTTCCAGTTCGACGCCGGCACCGGCCGCATCGCCGTCAACCCGGCGCTCACCGCGCGCCAGCTCGGCTTCTCGTCGGACGCGACCAAGCCCGGCAACAGCGACGTGCTGCAGCAGCTGGTCGAGCTGCCGACGCAGAGCGTGACGCTGCCGCTGCTGGGCTCGGTGCAGCTGCGCGACGCCTGTTCGCAGCTGCTCGGCGACCTGGGCAGCCGCAGCGCCCAGAACCAGGCCGCGCTCGCCACCGCCGAGACGGTGCGCGACCAGGCCGAGCAGAACTGGAAGTCGACCAGCGGCGTCAACGACGACGAAGAAGCGGCCAGCCTGATCCAGTACCAGCAGATGTACCAGGCCAACCTGAAGGTCATCGCGGTGGCCAACGAGTTGTTCGACAGCACGCTGCAGATGTTCGGCTGAAGGCCGGCGAAGAAGGAATCACATGCGTATCGCCAGCACCCAGTACCACGGCACGATGACGCGCGCGCTGCAGCAGGCGAACGCGCAGACCGGCTCGCTGCTCGAACGCATCGCCACCGGCAAGCGCCTGGCGGTGCCGTCCGACGACCCGGTGGCCGCCGTGCGGCTGTCGCGCCTGGCGCGCGAGGACAGCGCGATCGAGCAGTACCGCGACAACATCGGCGCGCTGCGCTCGCGCCTGCAGCAGAACGAGGCCCTGCTCGACTCGGCCAGCGCCGACCTGATGAGCGCGCGCGACCTGCTGGTCTGGGCCGCCGACGGTGCCAACACGCCCGACGACGTGCAGGCGATGGCGAGCACGCTCGCGTCGCTGCGCGACAGCCTCTACTTCACCGCCAACAGCCGCGACCAGGAAGGCCGGCGCCTGTTCTCGGGCACGCTCAGCGACACCGCGCCCATCGCCTACGACGCCAGCGCGCCGGCCGGCAGCCGCTACAGCTGGGCCGGCAACGAGGAGACGCAGTGGGTCGTCGTCGGCAGCGGTGTGCGCCAGCCGGCCAACGTCTCGCTGCCGACGATGCACGAGCTGCTGAACAAGCTCGACCTCGCCGCCGAGACCGCCGCCACCGGCGGCTCCGACGCCAACGACCCGGCGGTGCGCGCCGTGCTCGTGTCCGCGTTCGAAGGCATAGACACCGAGCTCGGCAACGTCACCTCGCTGATCGCCGGGCAGGGCGGGGCGATGAACCTGCTGCAGACGCTGGACGACAACCACGCCAACCTCGGCCTGGCCAACGCCGAGGCCGAGATCGAATACGGCGCGCTCGACTACACCGACGCCGCGGTGCGGCTGGAAGGCTACAAGACGGCGCTGGAGGCGACGCAGAAGGCTTATGCCAAGGTCGCCGGGCTGTCGCTGTTCGACGTGATCTGAGCACCGGAGCCAAGCGCAGGTGCAGATCCAGAACTCGCTTGCCGGCGTCGCCGCCACCCGCGGCACGCGCCGCGAGGCCGATTCCAGCCTCGGGGCGGCGCTCGCTGCGGCCGCCGGCGGGGCCGGCGCTGCCGCCGATGCCGCGCCCGCTGCGTGGCGCGCGCGAGCAGGCCCAGGGCCCGTCCAACAGCACCGTCGCCGGCGCCCAGCGCACGCTGAACTACCTCGACGAGCTGCGCCAGCGGCTGCAGGCCCTGAAGGAGCGGCTCAGCCTGCGCATCGCCCAGGGCAAGGAGACCCGGGACGCGGCCGACGCCGACGGCGCGGGCCTGCAGGCCGCGCTCGAAGACGCCGCGAGCAGCTGGCGTTCGCGTGGCGACGCGACCTCGGGTTTTCTCGACGACACGCTGGCCTTCGACGCCGAGGGCCAGGCGCGGGTGCGGTTCCGGGTGCGCGGGCTGAACGCCGCCGCGCTCGATTCCGGCCGTGCCGAGACGCTGTCGTTCCAGTCGCGCAGCTCGCGGCGTTCGATCAGCGTCGTGCTCGCCGACGGCGAAGGCGCCGGCTCGGCGCTGCGCCAGCTCGACCGCGCGCTGACACCCGTCGGCGTTCGCGCCGGCCTGGACGCGTCGGGCGAACCGGTGTTCAGCGTCGCCGAAGCCGACTGGGCCGGGCTGCAGGGCTCGCTCAGCGTCACCGGCGGCGGCATCCGCTTCCCCGCGGGCCAGGCGCAGCCGGCACGCCTGCAGCGCCAGAGCGAAGCGCTCGCGCCCGAGGGCTGGGGCGTGGACGACATCGAGCAGTCGCGGCAGACGCTGCGCGAGGTCGCGCGTGCGCTGGAGCGGGTGCAGCGTGTCGCCGAGTCGCTGCGCCGGCTGCTCGCCAGCCAGGCCCAGACCAGCGTCGACCCGGCCTGGGCGCAGAGCTTCGTCGGCGACCTGAGCGCGACGCTGAACGGCGCCAGCTACGAGACCTATGTGGCGATGGCGCCGGCGCTGGGCGGCATCAACCGCAGCCGCGTCGTCGAACTGCTGTCGCTGCGCTGAAACGCGTCTTCATAAGTTTTTCTCATATAAGACGTCGTTTTGTTTTCTTGCGTGTATGAACACGCCGGGTCAACATGAGGAATTCGAATCATGAATTCCAAGCTGAGGACCCGATGAGCGAACAGAACCCGCGCGCCGGCTGGCGTTTCGAGACCCTGTCGGTGCACGGCGGCTACAGCCCCGACCCGACGACCAAGGCGGTCGCGGTGCCGATCTACCAGACGGTGGCTTACGCCTTCGACAGCGCGCAGCACGGTGCCGATCTGTTCGACCTGAAGGTGCCGGGCAACATCTACACCCGCATCATGAACCCGACGACCGACGTGCTCGAGCAGCGCGTCGCGGCGCTCGAAGGCGGCATTGCCGCGCTCGCGCTGGCTTCGGGGCAGGCGGCGGTCACCTACGCGATCCAGACCATCACCGAGGCCGGCGACAACATCGTCGCCTCGAGCGCGCTCTACGGCGGCACCTACAACCTGCTGGCGCACACGCTGCCGCAGTTCGGCGTCACGACGCGTTTTGCCGACGCCAGCGACCCGGCCAGCTTCGAGCCGCTGATCGACGCCAAGACCAAGGCGATCTTCGTCGAGTCGATCGGCAACCCGGCCGGCAACGTCACCGACGTCGCCGCGATCGCCGCGATCGCGCACCGCCACGGCGTGCCGCTGATCGTCGACAACACCGTGCCCAGCCCCTATCTGTTCCGCCCGATCGAACACGGCGCCGACATCGTGGTGCAGTCGCTCACCAAGTACCTGGGCGGCCACGGCACCAGCCTGGGTGGCGCGATCATCGACTCGGGCAAGTTCCCGTGGGCGCAGTACCCGGAGCGGTTCCCGCGCCTGAACACGCCCGACGTCAGCTACCACGGCGTCGTCTACACCGAGGCGCTGGGCGCGGCGGCCTACATCGGCCGCGCGCGCGTCGTGCCGCTGCGCAACACCGGCGCCGCGATCTCGCCGTTCAACGCCTTCCAGATCCTCACCGGCATCGAGACGCTGGCGCTGCGCATGGAGCGCATCAGCGACAACGCGCTGGCGGTGGCCCAGCACCTGAAGCAGCACCCCAAGGTGGCCTGGGTCAACTACGCCGGCCTCGAGGATCACCCCAGCCACGCGCTGATCCGCAAGCACTACGGCGGCCGCGCCTCGGGCCTGCTGACCTTCGGTCTGAAGGGCGAACCCGGCCAGGGGCGCGAGAACGGCGCCCGTTTTCTCGACGCGCTGCAGCTGTTCACGCGTCTCGTCAACATCGGCGACGTGCGCTCGCTGGCCACGCACCCGGCGTCGACGACGCACCGCCAGCTCGCGCCCGAGGAACTGGCCAAGGCCGGCGTCAGCGAGGACACGGTGCGGCTGTCGGTCGGCATCGAACACATCGCCGACCTGCTGGCCGATCTGGACCAGGCGCTGGCAGCGGTCTGAGCGACGTGTGCCCGGGTCTTCACCCCCTCTCCCGCATGCGGGAGAGGGGGCCAACGAGACAAACCGGGTCCCGGGTCTTCACTCCCTCTCCCGCTTGCGGGAGAGGGAGCCAACGAGACAAACCGGCTTCCCGGATCTTCACTCCCTCTCCCGCACGCGGGAGAGGGAGCCAACGAGGCAAACATGACCCAGCGTCGCCAGATCCTCCAGTGGGCCGCCGCCGCCGCGCTGCCCGCGTTCGGCAGCACCCAGGCCCAGAACGGCGCCTTCCCGGCCAAGCCGGTGCGCATCCTCGTCGGCAACACCGCCGGCAGCGGTGCCGACGTCGCCGTGCGCATCGTCGCGCGCCAGCTGCAGGACGACTGGCGCCAGCCGGTGGCGGTCGAGAACCGCACCGGCGCCGGCGGCCTGGTCGCCGCCGAAGCCGTGGCGCGCTCCGAGCCCGACGGCCTGACGCTGGCGCTGTCGCAGGAAGGCGCGATCACGATCGCCCCGGCGCTGCAGGGCCGGCTGACGTTCGATCCGATCAAGGAGCTGGCGCCGGTGGTGCACCTGGCCGACAGCGATTACGTGCTCGTCGCCAACGCCGCCACCGGCTGGCGCAGCCTGGGCGAGATGATCGCCGCGGCGAAGAAGCGCCCCGGCGCCTACAGCTACGCCTCGGCCGGCGTCGGCTCGCTGCACCACCTCGCGTTCGAGCTGCTGAAGGCCGAGCGCGACTTCTATTTCGTCCACATCCCTTACCGCGGCGGCTCGCAGGCGGTGGCCGACGTGGCCTCGGGCCAGGCGCAGGCGATGTGGGTCTCGGTGACCGCGGCGCTGCCGCACATCCAGTCGGGCCGGTTGCGGGCCCTGGCCATCGGCGGCGCCCAGCGCGCGCCGCTGCTGCCCGGCGTGCCGACGGCCGGCGAGACCATCCCGGGCTTTCGTGTCACGAGCTGGTTCTCGCTGTTCGCGCCGGCGCGCACGCCGGCTGCTGTGCTGGAGCAGATCGCCCGCGACGCCAGCGCCACGCTGCGCCAGCCGGCGGTGCTGGAGGCGCTGCGCAAGCAGGGCATCACGCCGGTCGGCGGCACGCCGGCCCAGCTGGCGCAGCTGGTGCGGCGCGACTTCGAGCGCTACAGCCGGCTGTCCGACCGCGTGAAGCTGGCCAGCGACTGAAGCCGGCCGGGTGCTGCCGGCGCGCTCGGCCACCAGGTCGTCGCCGTCAGCTTCAGCACCGCGAGTGCGGCGCGGCGGATGTCGGCGTCGATCACCGGCGCGAGTTCGCCGGCCGTGCCGCGCGCGCAGCCCAGCGCCGGCCTCACGAGGCGGGGGCAGGGCGGGTGGCGGGGCTGTAAGGCGGCGAACGGCATGGCGGGTCCTCGAAACGTGTCCGGGCACGATAGGCGCCGCCGCCGGCCGCCGCCACGAACCAATGGTCGCTTCGATATGCGCGCGCCGCAGGGTGCCGGCCGCAGCCGGCACCCGCGGCCTCAGCCGCGCCGTCCGGCCACCGGCCGGGCGCTGGCGAGCCGGTGCAGCACGGCGACCAGCTGGTCCACTTCCTCGCAGGTGTTGTAGAAGGCCAGCGAGGGCCGCACGGTAGCTTCCAGCCCGAAGCGCCGCAGGATGGGCTGAGCGCAGTGGTGGCCGGTGCGCACGGCGATGCCTTCGCGGTTCAGCGCCTGGCCGATCTCGTCGGTCGAGTAGCCGGCGAGCACGAAGGACAGCACGCTGGCCTTGTCGCGCGCGGTGCCGATCGGCCGCAGCCCCGGCACCTCGGCCATGCGGCCGCTGGCGTACTCGAGCAGCCCGTGTTCGTACTGCGCGATGTTGGCGATGCCGATGCGCTCGACATACTCCAGCGCCGCGCCCAGCCCCACTGCGTCGGCGATGTTGCCGGTGCCGGCCTCGAAACGTGCCGGCGGCGGCTGGTATTCGATGCGCTCGAACGTGACGTCGGCAATCATGTTGCCGCCGCCCTGCCACGGAGGCAGATCCTCCAGCAGCTCGCGCCGGCCGTAGAGCACGCCGATGCCGGTGGGCCCGAAGACCTTGTGGCCCGAGAAGACGAAGAAGTCGGTGTCCAGCGCGCGCACGTCCACCTTCAGGTGCGACACCGACTGGGCGCCGTCGACCAGCGTGCGGATGCCGGCGCGGCGTGCGATGGCCACGATCTCGGCCACCGGCACCACGGTGCCGAGTGCGTTCGAGACCTGGGTCACGGCGATGATCTTGGTGCGCTCGCTCAGCAGGCGCTGGTATTCGTCGAGCCGCACCTGGCCGCTGTCGTCGACCGGGATCACGCGCAGCTTGGCGCCGCGTTCGTCGGCCAGGCGCTTCCAGGGCACGATGTTGGCGTGGTGCTCCAGGTGCGAGACGACGATCTCGTCGCCGGCGCCGACGTGGCGGCAGCCCCAGGCCGCGGCGACCAGGTTGATGGCCTCGGTGGCGCCGCGCACGAACACAATCTCCTCGGTCGACGCGGCACCGATGAAGCGGCGCACGGTCTCGCGCGCCTGCTCGTAGGCGTCGGTGGCACGCGCTGCCAGCGCGTGCGCGGCGCGGTGGATGTTCGAGTTCTCGTGGGCGTAGAAGTGCGCGAGGCGGTCGATCACCGCCTGCGGCTTCTGCGTCGTCGCGGCGTTGTCCAGCCAGACGATGCGATGGCCGTTGATGCGCTCGGCCAGCAGCGGGAAGTCGCGCCGCACCGCGTGCACGTCGAAGGGCGGATGCGCGTCGGCGAAGGCCGGGCGGCCGGCTGCGGCTGCCGCCGGTGCCGCTTCGGGCACGAAGTAGAAACGCGGCGAAGCGGCCGTTGGCGCCGCGGGCGGCGTCGGCGTCGCATCCAGCCGCGGCACCGCGCCCGCGGTCGGCAGCTGCCAGGGCAGCGCGCGCAGCGCCTCGAAGGCCGGGCCGGCCGCCGGCGTCGCCGCCGGTGCCGCTTCGGCCGCCGGGAAACCCAGCGCCTCGGCTTCGGCGAAGTGGAAGGGTGCCGCGGCCACCGGCGCCTGCGGCACCGCCAGCAGGTGGCTGCCCAGACGGCCGTCGTAGGCCGGCGCGGCGGACAGCAGCACGTCGGGCACGCCGTTGCCGGCCAACGCGTGCGGCCGCCGCGCCGGAGCCGAGGCGACGATGTTGGCGGCGCTCTGTGGCGAGCTCGGCAGCAGGTTGGCGCCGGGCGGCAGTCCGCCCGGAACTGCTGCCGGCGTCGATGGGCCGAAGCTGCCGGGCGGCAGCGTCAGCCCGGCCGGGTGCGGCCGCTCGGGCAGCGGCACGCCGCCGGTGGCGGGCACCGTGGCCGCGCCCGGCCAGCTGCTGAACAGTTCGCCGGCCAGGCGCGCGAGCAGCGCCGGGTCGGGCAGGCCGGGCGGCAAGGCCGCGGCCGGGATCTCGGGGGTCGTCATCGGGACGGGGTGTTTCCTGTGCATGACCGAGGCGCGGGCCCCGATCCGTGCCTGCAGCGCATCGAGCGGACGCCGCGGCCGGGCTTCGCCCGGTCGCTGGCGTCGCCCCCTTGAGGGGGAGCGCCGAAGGCGCTACGGGGGTGGGTCATCGGTAGGTGTCCGGATACGCGTGGTACTTGCCGATCTCGACGTCCTCCAGCACCGCCAGCGCGTCCTCGGTTTGCACCGCCAGCGAGCAGTACAGCGAGATCAGATAGGACGCGATGGCATTGCGGCTGATGCCCATGAAACGCACCGACAGACCCGGGCTCTGTTCGCCCGGCAGCCCCGGCTGGTACAGGCCGACGACGCCCTGGCGCTTGTCGCCGACACGCAGCAGCAGCACCTTGGTCTTGCCGTCGGCCACCGGCACCTTGTCGCTGGGCACCAGCGGGATGCCGCGCCAGGTCAGGAACTGGCTGCCGAACAGGCTGACGGTGGGCGGCGGCACGCCGCGGCGCGTGCATTCGCGGCCGAAGGCGGCGATGGCCAGCGGGTGCGTCAGGAAGAAGGCCGGTTCCTTCCAGACCTTGCTCAGCAGTTCGTCGAAGTCGTCGGGCGTCGGCGCGCCGGTCAGCGGGTACACCACCTGATCCGGGTGCACGCTGGCGAGCAGGCCGTAGTCGGGGTTGTTGATCAGCTCGCTTTCCTGCTTCTCCTTGATCGTCTCGATCGTCAGGCGCAGCTGCTCCTTGATCTGGTCGTGCGGGCTGCTGTAGAGGTCGGAGACCCGGGTGTGCACGTCCAGCACGGTGCTGACGGCGTTCAGGAAGTATTCGCGCGGCTCGGCCTCGTAGTCGACGAAGGTGGTCGGCAGCTCGGACTCGTCGCGCTTGGCGCACAGCACCTGCACGTCCTGCGGGTTGCGCACCTTGTTCAGGCGATAGATGCCGGCTTCGACCGGCACCCACTGCAGCAGATGGGTCAGCCAGCGCGGGCTGATGGTCGCCAGGGTCGGCGCGGTCTTGGTGGCGTTGGCAAGCTGGCGGGCGGCGCTGTCGCCGAGAGCCAGTTGCACGGGCGCGGTATCTGCCATGGAGAACTCGTCCTCTTGGATGTGAAGCGTGCGACGGCGCCGCCGGGTGGCGGCTGGACCGGAGGTCGCCGCCGCAGTCTCCGGAACGGCGGTAGCAGGCGGCAACCGGCTATAGACGGCGAACGCCCCGCGCCACGAGCGAACGCAAGGACGGCGCTGCGTGGGCGCAGGCGGTGCATGTCGACATGCGCCGATGGCGCAACAACGGGGGCGGCCGCCGTCTGCCACGCCGGCCGCGCCCCTGCGCGCCAGAATGGGCGCATGAAACGACGCAGCTTCCACGCCTGGGCCGCACTCGTGCTGGCCGCCACCGGCCGCCCGGCGGCGGCTGCCGCCGACATCGGCGACGCCGACACGCTGGGTGCGATCGAACGTGCCGTCGCCGGCCGCCTGGGCGTGCAGGCCTACGACCTGGACAGCGGCCGCAGCCTGGGCCACCGCGCCGACGAACGTTTCCCGCTGTGCAGCACCTTCAAGTGGCTGCTGGCCGCCGCCGTGCTGGCGCGTGTCGACGCCGGCCGCGAGCGCCTGGAACGTCGCATCGTCTACGGCCGCGAGGCGCTGCTGGAGTACGCGCCGGTGACCGCGCCACGCGTCGGCGGCCAGGGCCTGAGCCTGGCCGAACTCTGCGCGGCCGCGGTCACGGTGAGCGACAACACCGCCGCCAACCTGCTGCTCGACACGCTCGGCGGCCCGGCGGCCTTCACCAGCTTCGTGCGCACGCTGGGCGACCGCGTGACGCGGCTGGACCGGCGCGAGCCCGCCCTGAACGAGGCCCGCCCGGGCGACGAACGCGACACCACCAGCCCGGCGGCGATGGTCGCGGCGCTGCGCCAGGCGCTGTTCGGTGGCGCGCTGTCGCGGCGCAGCAGCGAGCTGCTGCTGCAGTGGATGGTGGCTTCGAGCACCGGCGCCAAGCGGCTGCGCGCCGGCTTCCCTGCCGACTGGAAGGTGGGCGACAAGACCGGCAGCGGCGGCGAAGGCACGACCAACGACGTCGCCGTCGTCTGGCCGCCCGGGCGTGCGCCGCTGCTGGTGGCCGCCTACCTCACCGAATGCCAGGCACCGCTGGAGGCGCGCGAGGCGGCACTGGCGCTGGTGGCGCGGCGGGTGAGGGTGGGGCTGCTGGGTTGAGGGGCCGGCCCCTGGCGCCGCGGCCGCCTAGGGCCGGTTGAGGATCTGCGCGCCCGGCCCCTTGGCGCCGAGCGCGTCGCCGGGGTTGCGCAGCGGGCATTCCTCCAGCGACAGGCAGCCGCAGCCGATGCACTGGTCCAGTTCGTCGCGCAGCCGCGTCAGCTTCTGGATGCGCTGGTCCAGATCGACGCGCCATTCCGAGGCCAGCGTCTTCCACTGGCCCGCCGTCAGCTTGCTGCCCGGCGGGTAGCGGCGCAGCGCCTCGCGGATCTCCTCCAGCGGGATGCCGGTGCGCTGCGCCACCTTGATGATCGCGATGTAGCGCAGCAGCACCGGCGCGTAGCGGCGCTGGTTGCCTTCGGTGCGCACGCTGCTGATCAGCCCCTTGGACTCGTAGAAGTGGATCGTCGAGACCGCCACGCCGCTGCGCCTGGCAATGACGCCGACCGACAACAGCGCGGTCGAACCTTCCGCAATCTCTTGCGCCATGCCTCTTGACCTCAAGTTAAGTTGAGGTTTTAGAGTCTATCCCGTCCGGTCCGGTTTCAAAACAGCAGTCTCGGTTTGGGTCCCGGCAAGGCAATTCCTCATGTCTTCGGGAGCCAGCATGGACGCCCCGTCCACCACCGTCGCGCCGCGTGCGCGTGTCTCTTGGCGGTCGCTCGCCATCGCCGCCGTCCTGGTCGCCGCCGTCGCCGCCGCGCTCTGGGCCTGGCGCGGCAGCCGTGCGTCCGGCGGCGGCTACACGCCGCCGGCGGCGATCGACGTCGTCGCGCTGCCGCTGCACCCGGAGCCCGCCGCGGACCAGCTGCAGGCGCTGGGCGAGCTGCGCGCCGTGCGCCAGGTGAGCCTGGCCAGCGAAGCCGCCGGCCGCGTCGTCGCCATCGGCTTCGCCGCCGGCCAGTCGGTGCGCGCCGGCGCGGCGCTGCTCGACCTCGACGACAGCAGCGAGCAGGCCGACCTGCTCGCCGCACAGGCCGCCGCGCAGTTCGCGCGCCAGCAGTGGCAGCGCGCCGGCGAACTGGCGTCGACCGGCGCCGTGGCGCGCGAGCTGCTGGAGCAGCGCCGCGCCGAGTTCGACCAGGCCGCCGCGAAGGTGCAGCAGCTGCAGGCGCGCATCCGCAAGCTGCACCTGCGCGCGCCCTTCGCCGGCGTGCTCGGCCTGCGCCAGGTGGACCCGGGCCAGTACCTCCAGGCCGGCGAGCGCATCGTCACGCTGACCGACCTGGACGCGCTGTACGTCAACTTCGACCTGCCGCAGCAGGCGCTGCCGCGGCTGCGCGTCGGCCAGCGTGTCCAGGTGCGCGGCGACGCGCCCGGCGCCGCACCGGTGCTGGCGCGCATCAGCGCGATCGAGCCGCAGGTCGGGCGCGACACGCGCAACGCCAGCGTCCAGGCCGAGCTCGCCAATCCCGGGCGGGCTTTGCGGCCGGGCATGTCGGTCGCGGTCGCGGTCGAGCTGCCGCCCCAGCCCGACGCGCTGCTGGTCCCGGCGACGGCGGTGCTGACATCGGCGACGGGCGACGCCGCGGTCGTCGTGCGCGGGCTCGACGCCCAGGCCCTGGGCACGGCGGAGATCGTGCCGCTGCGGCTCGGGCGCCGCGTCGGCGAGCGGGTGCTGGTCGAGCAGGGCCTGCGCGCCGGCGACCTCGTCGTCAGCGAAGGCCAGCTGCGCATCCGGCCCGGCGCGCGGGTGCACGTCGTGCCGGCGCAGGGCGCGTCCGCGCCCGCCGGGAGCGCACGATGAGCTTCACCGACCTCTTCATCCGCCGGCCCATCCTGTCGCTGACGCTGAGCCTGCTGATCCTGCTGGCCGGCAGCGCCGCACTGTTCGCGCTGCCGATGCGCCAGTACCCGAAGATGGAGAGCGCCACCATCGTCGTCGAGACGCGCTACCCCGGCGCGACGCAGGAGGTGATGCAGGGCTTCGTGACGACGCCGATCGCCCAGGCCATCGCCACCGCCAACGGCATCGAGTACCTCAGCTCCAGCTCGACCACCGGCAGCAGCCACATCAAGGCCAAGCTGGTGCTGAACGCGAACGCCGACCGCGCGATGACCGAGATCCTGGCCAAGGTGCAGCAGGTGAAGTACCGGCTGCCCGAGGGCGCGTTCGACCCGGTCATCGAGAAGATCACCGACGGCGTCTCCGCGGTCCAGTACCTGGCTTTCGTCGGCGACCAGCAGAGCATCGCCCAGATCACCGACTTCGTCGCCCGCGTCGCGCAGCCGCTGATCAACGCCGTGCCCGGCGTCGCCTCGACCGAGCTGCACGGCGGCCGGACCTACGCGATGCGGCTGTGGGTCGACCCGCTCAGGCTTGCCGCGCGCGGCCTGAGCGCGAGCGAGCTCGTCGCCGCGCTGCGCGCCAACAACGTGCAGGCCGCACCCGGCGCGCTGCGCGGCGAGCAGACGCTGATGCCGATCACCGCCGCCACCGACCTGCGCAGCGTGCAGGCCTTCCGCGAGATGGTGCTCAAGCGCGGCGAGCACGGCGTCGTGCACCTGGCCGACGTCGCCACGGTCGAGCTCGGCGGCGACAACGAAGACAGCAGCTTCCTGAACGACGGCCGGCAGGCGGTCTCGCTGTCGGTGTCGCCGACGCCCGACGGCAACCCGCTCACCATCGTCGCCGGCGTCAACGCGCTGCTGCCCGAGCTGCAGCGCGCGGCGCCGCCGGGGCTGAAGGTCGTCAACTCCTTCGACACCGCGCGTTTCGTGCACGCCTCCATCGACGAGGTCGTGCGCACGCTGGTCGAGGCCATCGTCATCGTCGTGCTCGCGATCTTCCTGTTCCTGGGCTCGCTGCGCGCCGTCGTCATCCCGATCGTCACGATCCCGCTGTCGCTGGTGGGCACGGCGGCGCTGATGCTGGTCTGCGGCTTCTCGCTGAACCTGCTGACGCTGCTGGCGATGGTGCTGGCCATCGGGCTCGTGGTCGACGACGCCATCGTCGTCGTCGAGAACATCCACCGCCACATCGAGCAAGGCCTGTCGCCGCCGCGTGCGGCGCTGGTCGGCGCGCGCGAGATCGTCACGCCGGTGATCGCGATGACGATCACGCTGGCCGCCGTCTACGCACCGATCGGCCTGATGGGCGGGCTCACCGGCGCGCTGTTCCGCGAGTTCGCGTTCACGCTCGCCGGCTCGGTGATCGTCTCCGGCCTCGTCGCGCTGACGCTGTCGCCGATGATGAGCAGCTACCTGCTGGGCGCACGCGTGGCCGACGGGCGCCTGGCGCGGCGCGTCGAGCAGACGATGCAGGGCCTGGCGCGGCGCTACGGCCGCCTGCTCGAGCACACGCTGCGGGCGCGCGCCGCCGTGCTGCTGGTCTGCGTCGCGGTGCTGGTGGGCATCGCCGTGCTCTTTGCCGGCGTCAAGCGCGAGCTGGCGCCGCGCGAGGACCAGGGCTACGTCTTCGTCCAGACCAAGGCGCCGCAGTACGCCAACCTCGCCTACACCGAGCGTTTCGCGCGCCAGGTCCAGGGTTTCTTCGGCGCGCTGCCCGACTACGCCGGCAGCTTCCTGGTCAACGGCGCCGGCAGCCAGAACATCGGCTTCGGCGGCGTCGTGCTGACGCCCTGGGACGGGCGCCGGCAGAGCGCCGACCAGGTGCAGAACACGCTCAACGGGCATGCCGCGGGCATCACCGGCGTTTCGCTGACGGCTTTCCAGCCGGCGCCGCTGCCGGCCGGCAGCGGCGGGCTGCCGGTGCAGATGGTGCTGCGCTCGCCCGACGACTTCGGCGCGCTCTACCGCACGATGGAGGAGATCAAGGACGCGGCCCGCGCCAGCGGCCTGTTCGCCTTCGTCGAGAGCGACCTCGCTTTCGACAGCCCGCAGCTGCGGCTGGCGGTCGACGCCGCCAAGGCCGGCGAGATGGGGGTGTCGATGAGCGCGATCGCCGACACGCTGGCGACGCTGGTCGGCGAGAGCACGGTCAACCGCTTCAACTGGTTCGACCGCTCCTACGACGTCATCGCCCAGGTGCCGCGCGCGCAGCGCAGCGCGCCCGACGACCTGGGCGGCTACTACCTGCGCGCGCAGTCGGGGGCGCTGGTGCCGCTGGCCACGCTGGTCCAGGCGCACGCCGGGCCGGCGCCGAACCGCCTGCCGCAGTTCAACCAGATGAACGCCGCGACGCTGTCGGGCGTGCTGCTGCCCGGCGTGACGATGGGCCAGGCCGTCGAGTACCTGCAGCGGCTGCCGCTGCCCGCCGGCGCGCGTGTCGACTGGCTCTCCGACAGCCGCCAGTACGTCAACGAAGGCCATCGCCTGACCGTCTCGTTCGCCGCCGCGCTGCTGGTGATCTTCCTCGTGCTGGCGGCGCAGTTCGAGAGCCTGCGCGACCCGCTGGTGGTCCTGGTGACGGTGCCGCTGGCGGTCTGCGGCGCGCTGGCGCCGCTGTGGCTGGGTTACGCCACCTTGAACATCTACACCCAGATCGGGCTGGTGACGCTGATCGGGCTGATCTCCAAACACGGCATCCTGATGGTCTCGTTCGCCAACGACATCCAGCGCCGCGAGGGCCTGCCGCCGGCGCAGGCCATCCGGCGCGCGGCCGAGATCCGCATGCGGCCGGTGCTGATGACGACGGCGGCGATGGTCGTCGGCCTGGTGCCGCTGCTGTTCGCCAGCGGCGCCGGCGCCGGCAGCCGCTTCGCCATCGGCATCGTCGTCGTCTGCGGCATGACGATCGGCACGCTGTTCACGCTGTTCGTGCTGCCCACCGTCTACAGCCTGCTGGCGCGCGACCACCACGCCGAGGCCGGCGCTGCGCGCTCGCGCGAGCTGGCGCAGGAGGCCGGCCATGCGTGAGGCCCGCCTGCTGCCGGCCGTGCTGGCACCTGTGCTGCTGGCCGCCTGTGCCGCCGGCCCGCAGCACCGGGCGCCGCCGTGGCCGGCCGGCGCCAGCGGCGCCTTTGCCGCTGCGGGGGCGACGGCCAGTGCCGAGCCGCTGCCCGGGCGCTGGTGGCGGCTGTACCAGGACCCGGTGCTCGACGCCCTGGTGCAGCAGGCCTTCGCCGCCAATACCGACCTGCGCGTGGCCGCCGCGCGTCTGGAGCGCGAGCGTGCCGTGCTCGCCGAGGCGCAGACGGCGCGCCTGCCGGCGACGCGGCTGGAGGCCGCACGCACCGACGGCGACAGCAGCTCGTCCACCGGCAGTGGCTCCGCCCTGGCGCAGCGCCAATGGACGACGACGGCCGTCGTCGCCGTCAGCTGGGAGCTGGACCTGGGCGGCCGCGTGCGGCGCCTGGTCGAAGCCGCGAACGCCGATGCCCAGGCGCTGGCCGCGGCGCGCGACGGCGTGCGTGTCGCCGTCGCCGCCGACGTCACGCGCCACTACGTGCTCGCCTGCACGCTGGCCGAGTCGCTGGTGGCGGCGCAGGCTGCCGTCGACGTCGCCCGCCAGACCCTGGAGCTGAGCGCCCGGCGCGAACGTGCCGGCGCCGCGTCGCGGCTGGAACTCGAACGTGCCGGCGCGCTGCTCGCCAACGCCGAAGCCGCGCTGCCTCCGCTGCAGGCGCGCCGGCACAACACGCTGGCCGCGCTGGCGGTGCTGCTGGGCGCGGCGCCGACCGACGTCCCGCCGGCCGCGGCGGCCTGCGAGCGTGCGCCCGCGCTGGCGGCGCCGATCCCGGCCGCCGACGGTGCCGCCTTGCTGCGGCGGCGGCCCGACGTGCACGAGGCCGAACGCCGGCTGGCGGCGGACACGGCCCGCATCGGCGTCGCCACGGCCGAGCTCTACCCGCGCATCGAGTTCGGCGCCGCCGGCAGCCATCTGCAGACGGCGGGTTCGGGCGGCGACGGCTGGAGCGTCGGCGTCGGCCCGCTGCTGTCCTGGAGCTTTCCGCAGCTGGGCGTGGCGCGGGCGCGCGTCAGGCAGTCCGAGGCGCAGGCTCGGGCCTCGCTGGCCGCCTTCGACGGCAGCGTGCTGAACGCGCTGCGCGAAACCGAGCAGGCGCTGGCCAGCCTGGCCGCCGAGCAGCAGCACCAGGACCGGCTGGCCGAAGCCGAGCGGCGCTCGGCCGCGGCCTACGAGCTGGCGCGCAGCCGCTACCGCGCCGGCAGCGTCTCGCAGCTGGAGCTGCTCGACGCCAGCCGCGAGCGCATCGCCGCGCAGAGCCTGCGGCTGGACTCGCTGCTCGCGCTGGCCTCTGCCCGCGTCGACGTCTTCCGCGCGCTCGGCGGCGGCTGGGACGTCGGCCCTTGAGCTGAGTCCTGTCGAGTCGACTGGCCGCTGCTGCCCGCCGTCGTGGCGGGCGCACGCGGCGCCACGCCCGCATCCATCCCATCCCATCCCATCCATCCCATCGGAGCCTGAACCAACCGTGCCGACATCCATCTCCCGCCTCTTCGCGACCCTGCGCCACACGCTGCTGCGGCCTTCCGTTCGTTATTCGCAGCTGACGCTGGTCGGCGTCGGCTTCGTCGCCGGCCTCGCTTTCGTCGGTGCCACGCATGTCGCCTTCGAGCTCACGAGTTCGCCGGACTTCTGCGCCAGCGCCTGCCACGAGATGAAGCAGGTCGCCGACGAGTACCGGCAGACGCCGCACCACGACAGCCGCTCGGGCGTGCGCGCGCAATGTGCCGACTGCCACATCCCCAAACCGCTGGGCGCCAAGCTGGTGAAGAAGGTCGAGTCGGCCGGCGAGCTGTGGGCCAAGCTGAACGGCAGCATCGACACGCCGGAGAAGTTCGCCGCCCGGCGGCTCGAACTCGCGCAGCGCGAATGGGCGCGCCTGAAGGCCAACGACTCGCGCGAATGCCGCAGCTGCCACCACGCCGACGGCATGGCGGCCGACAAGCAGACGCCGCGTGCCCAGGCGATGCACGCGCTGATCGGCGCCGAGGGCCGCACTTGCATCGATTGCCACAAAGGCATCGCCCACCGGCTGCCAGACGACATGCCCGAGGGCACCTGAGTCCGTGTGCCGGGCGCCGTCGCCCTGTCTCCCTGTTTCTTCAACCGGCTTGTTTCATGAAAGGAATCCCATGCCGCCCTTGATCCGTTTCGCGTTCGCCCTGCCGTGGGCCGTCGGTGCCGCCGCTGCCCTGGCCGCGCCCGACTGGAGCCGCATCCCGGCACGCGAGATCACGGTCTTCCACCCCGGTGCCACCTCGGTCGAGTGGCTGGCCAGCGGCCACCCCGGTGCCAGCGTGCTCAAGTCCGGCCAGCCCTGCATCGTCTGCCACGAAACGAAGACGGGGCTGGACTACAACGCCAAACGCCTCGCGCCGCGCGAGCCGGACGTGCAGGCGATGCCGCGCACCGTCAGCTTCCCGGTCAGCGTGCAGGCCGCGCTGGACAAGGGAACGCTCAGCGTGCGCCTGGCGTTCAAGCCGCCGGCCGACGCGCCGCTGGGCCGCGACGCGGCGCACGAGCTGAAGGCCGCGCTCATGCTGCTCGACGACCAGGTGCCGCAGGCGGCGCAGGCCGGCTGCTGGGCCACCTGCCACCAGGACCTGCGCGGCATGCCCGGAGGCGACCCGAAGAAGGGCAAGTACGTCGGCGCCGGCCGCTTCGAGCTGCTGCAATGGACCAGCGGCAAACCCGCCGCGCAGCCGGCCGGCGTCCAGGTGGCGAGCACGCAGGAGGGCGGCAGGACCGTCGTCACCTTCTCGCGCAAGCTGGGCGGCGCCGCCGTCGCCGGGCGCAGCGTGCCGTTCGGCATCGCGATCCACGCCAACCATGCCGCCGGGCGCCTGCACTACGTCTCGCTCGGCTACCGGCTGGCCCTGGGCGACGGCGTCGCCGGCGAGGTGCAGGCGCTGGGCCGATGAGCCGCTGCCGGGGGGCGCCGGAGCCGGCCCTCGCCGTCCTCGCGCGGCTGTAGCTGCGCACCGGTGGCGGCGCCGGTTTCCGCCTGCTGTCTGGTGGCGCGGCCGGGCTGCGAGTCGTCGTCGCCGAACAGGATCCCGGCCGCGCCCAGGCGCTGAGCCGCCGCTCAGCGGCCCGCGGCGGGCATCAGGTCCGCCTCGTCCCCGGTCGGGTGCGGCGTGCCGTCGCGGTCCATGCGCACGACGCTGCGCCGCAGCGAGCGCACGCCGTCGCGGCCGATCTCCATGCGCAGCACCCAGCCGGTGTTGTTCTCGGGCTTGTCGAAGCCGTCGAAAACGAAGTTGCCCAGGCTGTAGACGATGGGCCTGCCGCGGTGGAACTCGACGTCCTGCACGATGTGCGGGTGGGTGCCGACGACGGCGTCGGCGCCGGCGTCGATCATCAGCCGGGCCAGCGCGCGCTGGCGCTCGTTGGCCGTCGGCCGGCCTTCCTCGCCCCAGTGCATGAACGGGATCACCAGGTCGGCCATCGCCCGCGCGCGGCGGATGTCGAGCACGACCTGCTCGTCCTCGCTCCAGGCGACGCCGGGGTGGTCGCTGCCGGCTTCGAAATAACGCGGGAAGTACTCGTCGTAACCCAGTAGCGCGATGCGCAGCCCGCGGCGCTCGACGATCAGCGGCCGGTGCGCTTCCGCGAGGTCGTGGCCGCCGCCAAAGTACGGCAGGCCGTTGGCCTTCAGTGCCCCCAGCATCTCGGCGAAAGCCTCGCGGCCGAAGTCGCCCGAGTGGTTGTTGGCCAGCGAGACGACGTCGACGCGGCGGCGCAGCAGTGCCAGCACGCGCGGGTCGGCGCGGAAGGTCCAGGGTTTGTCGTCGGCCTTGCCGCCGCGGGCGACGACGCATTCCAGGTTGGCGATGCGCAGGTCGGCGCCGGCCAGCAGCCGCGCCGTCGGCGCGAACGGGTCGCCGCCGCGGCGCAGCAGGCGCCCGGGGCCGTCGGCCAGCATCACGTCGCCGACGAAGACCAGGCTGACGCTGGGCTGTGGCTCGGCACGTGCGGCCCCGGCCGCGGCCCAGGCGCCGGCCAGCAGCGCGGCGGTGGCGTCGCGGCGCTTCATCGGGCGGCCTCCGTGCCCAGCGCGCAGCCGTAGACCAGTTCGCGCCCCAGGCGCGAGGAGTAGACGTGGTTCCAGCCGGTCAGGCCGGGGATCGTGCTCGTCGCGGGGAAGGGCGGCCGCAAGACCACCTCGTGCACCAGCACCGGCGCGTTCTCCACCGCCATGTCGTAGGTGTAGAGCGAGACCGAGTCGACGCGCTCGGGTGTGCCCAGCACCACGGCCTTGAAGCGGAAACGCGTGCCGACGTCCTGCGCCGCCACCGTGTACGGGTCGGCGACCGGGCGGGCCTCGATCCGCATCGTCGTGCTGACGTAGCGCAGCTCGCAGCGCAGCAGCGGCGTGGCCGTTTCCGGCAGCACGTTGTCGGCTGCGCCGGAAGCCGTGGCGACGGCGGCGGCCAGGCCGCACACCAGGCGCGGCAACAGGCTCGTGGATCGTCTGCTGCCGGGTCTTCCGGCGTCGGGCGTGTGGAGCATGGCTGCGACTTTAAGCGCGGCGCTCGGACCGACCGGCCGCGACGTCGCGCTTGCCGATGCGCAGTTGCCGATGCACACCGTCGCGCAGCGGCTGAGATCCGGGGCCGCAGATGAACACGCGCCTGCCGGGCTGCACCGTCCGGTTCCGCCGGCGCCGGCTGCTCGCGGCCTGAGCAACGCCGTCCGGGCGCGCCACCGGGACCACCGGATCCGCCGGTCTGCCGATTCGCGCACACCCGGCGCCGCCGCCGCCCGCGCCCGGCGACCTGGCTGGGACTACAGTGCGCGCAGGGAGGATGGGATGCACGGCTGGAGATCGTGGACCTATTGGGGCGTGTCCGGGCTGGCGGCGCTGTGCATCGCCGCGGCACCGGCGCGCGCTGCCGAGCGCGACGTGCTGAAGGCCGGCGACGTCGTCACCGTCGGCCTGCTCGAACGTTTTCCGCCGTTCCACGAGTGGCAGCCCGGCCAGCCGGCCCCGACCGGCATGGACGTCGAGCTGCTGGCCGAACTGTCGCGCCAGACGGGGCTGCGTTTCCGCTACGAACGTTTCGCCGAGTTCCCGGCGCTGCAGCAGGCGCTGGCCGACGGCCGCGTGCGGTTGACGACCGCGGTCGCGCAGACGCCCGAGCGCGCCTTGACGCTGCGCTTCACGCGCCCTTACGCGTCGGTCCAGCAGGCGTTCGTCGGCGCGGCCGCGATCACCTCGGTGCCGGCGACGCCCGACCTGTCGGGCCGGCGCGTCGCCGTCACGCGCGGCTACGTCACCGAGAGCATCGCCGCCGAACGCTTCCCTTCGGCGTCGCGGCCGGCCTATGCCAACGTCACGGCGGCGCTGGACGCCGCCGAACGCGGCGACGTCGACTTCGTCTTCGAGGCCTTGCCGACGCTGCGCACGCTGCTCGCCGAGCGCCCGCGCTCGCATCTGGCGGTGCTGCGCACTTACGGTTTCCCCGAAGGCCATCTGCGCCTGGCCACCGGCATGCGCGACGCGGCCCTGGTGCGCCAGCTCGACGCGACGCTGGCCGCACTCGACCCGGCCTTCACGAAGGCGCTGCGCGACAAGTGGCTGCCGCCGGCACCGCCGCCACCGCCGCTGCCGGCCGACGACACGCTGGACGTCGCGCCGCTGCGCGTCGGCTATCTGTCCGGCGACCTGCCGTTCACGACCGAGGTGCGGCCCGGCGTCGCCGACGGCCTGGGCATCCGCATGATGAAAGAGGTGGCGCAGCGCGCCGGCCTGCAGGTGGCTTCGTTCCAGCCGATGAGCCTGGCCGATGGCCTGGAGGCCCTGGCCGACGGGCGACTGGACGTGATGCTGGGGCTGACCGACATCGCCGAGCGCCGCGACCGCATGACCTTCGTCGGCCCTTACCGCGCCAACCCGCTGGTGCTGATCAGCCCGCGCCAGTTCTCGGTCTGGGACCTGCAGCAGCTCGCCGGGCAGCGGCTGGCGATGATCCGGGGCTACTTCGGCCAACCCTACATTCGTGCCGCCTACCCGATGGTGGACATCGTCGAATGCACGAGCTTCGACGACTGTCTGACGCTGCTCGAAGAAGGCCGCGCCGAGGCCGCGCTCTACGGGCTGCAGGGCGCCTACGCGCGCCTGGGGCCACGCTCGGGCAGCAGGCTGCACATCACCGGCACCGTGCCCGGGCTCTACGACGAACACAACCTGGGCTTGTCGCTGGCGCGTGCGACGCTGGCGCCGCGGCTGCGCGACGCGCTCAACGCCGTGCTCGCCGAGGACATGCCGCGCATCGAGCGCGAATGGGCCCAGTCCGAGGTGCGTGCGCGTGTCGACTGGCAGCGCGTGCGGCTGTCGGCCTATGCCGCCGGGGCGGCGCTGCTGGCGCTGGCGCTGGCCTGGTGGTGGCACAGCCGCACGCTGCGGCGCGAGATCGAGCGCACGCGGCGCGCGCGCCAGGAGAGCGAGCAGTACCTGGCCTTCCTCGCGCACGAGGTGCGCAACTCGCTGCAGTCGGTCAGCGGCGCGGTCGCGCTGCTGCGCGGCTCGTCGCCCGGCATCGCCGAGCGCCCGCTGCTCGACGTGCTGGGGCGTTCGTCGCGTGCGACGCTGGGGCTGCTGAACGCGCTGCTCGATCGCCACCGCCTGCACGAAGGCCGGCTGGCGCTGGAACTGCGCCCCGAGTCGCTCGAACGCTGCCTGCGCGAAGCCGTCGACGAGATCCAGCCCATGGCCCAGGCCAAAGGCCTGGCGCTCGCCTTCGAGCGCCGCACCCCGCTGGACGGCTGGTGGCGGCTGGACGCGCTGCGCCTGCAGCAGGTGCTGCGCAACCTGCTGGTCAACGCGGTGAAGTACACCGACAGCGGGCAGGTGACGCTGGCCGCCGGCCTGGAGCCGTCGGCACGCGGGGCGGTCTGGCGCCGGCTCGTGATCGCCGTGATCGACTCGGGCGCCGGCGTGGCGGCGGCTTCGCGCGAACGCATCTTCGAGCCTTTCCACACCGAAGGCGGCGACCGCCCCGGCAGCGGCCTGGGGCTGGGGCTGAGCCGCGACCTGGTGCACGCCTTCGGCGGCACGATCGAAGTCGACAGCGCCGCCGGTGCCGGCGCCACCTTCACGCTGGCCTTCGACGTCGAGGCCGCCGAGCAGCCGCCGCAGGCGGCGCCGGGCCACGTCGACCGCGTGCTCGTCGTCGAGGACTCGCCGGTCTACGGCCTGCTGCTGCGCCAGGCCTTCGAAAACCTGGGCATCGCCGTCGTGCTGGCCGAGACGCTGGAGGCGGCTCGCGGCGCGCTGGTCGAGTCGGTGGCCGGCGCCGGCGTCACCACGCCCAGCTTCGACCTGGTGCTGTGCGACCGCTACGTCGGCGACGGCGAAGCGGGCGAGCTGCTGCGGTTCATGCGCGACGCGGTGCGCCCGGGCGTGCGCCTGCCGCCGGTGATCTGCATGTCGGCCGAGGTCGAGCCCGAGGCCCAGGCGCGGCTGCTGGCCGCCGGTGCGCGCGAGGTGCTGGCCAAGGAGAGCGACGTCCGGGTGTTCGTGCTGCGCGTGCTGGCGCTGCTGGGCCAGGGCGCCGACGGCGAGGCGGCGCCGCTGCCCGGCGCCTGAGGCCGGCTGCCCCGGCTTCAGCCCCGGAACCGGTAGCCGATGCCGGCTTCGGTCAGCAGATGCGCCGGCATCGACGGCTGGGCCTCGACCTTCTTGCGCAGATTGGCCATGTGCACGCGCACGTAGTGCGTGTCCTCGGCGTGGCCCGGGCCCCAGACGGCCTTCAGCAACTGCTGGTGCGTGATGACACGGTCGGGCTGGCTCGCCAGGCAGGTCAGCAGCTTGTATTCGATCGGCGTCAGGTGCAGGTCTTCGTCGCCGCGTTGCACCCGGCGGCGTGCCAGGTCGATGCAGATGTCGCCGAAGCGGATGACGGGCTCGCCGTCGGGTGTCTGCAGCGTCTGGCGGCGCAGCTGGGCGCGCACGCGCGCCAGCAGCTCGCCGGCGCCGAAAGGTTTGACCAGGTAGTCGTCGGCACCGGCATCGAGCGCGGCGATCTTGTCGTCCTCGCCGGTGCGCGCCGACAGCACGATCACCGGCGCTGCCGACCAGCTGCGCAGCTCGCGGATCAGCTCGACACCGTCGCCGTCGGGCAGGCCCAGGTCGACGACCAGCAGGTCGGGGCGGCGCGTCGCGGCTTCGATCAGGCCGCGCTGCAGGCCCTCGGCTTCGTGCGTCTCGTAGCCGGCGCTCTCCAGCGCCAGGCGCACGAAGCGCCGGATCTCGGCTTCGTCCTCGACCACCAGCACCCGCTGGCGCAGCTCGTTCATGTCGTGTCCTCTTGCGCGGCGGCGCTGCCGTCGTCGGCCGGCGGCGTGCCGCAGGGCAGCTCGATCGTGAACCGCGCGCCGCCGCCTTCGCGGTTGCTGCCGACGATCGTGCCGCCGTGCGCCTGCACGATGGCGCGCGTGATCGCCAGCCCCAGGCCGACACCGGGTGTCGCGCTCTCGCGTTCGCCGCGTTCGAACTTCTCGAACAGCGCTTGCTCGCGCCCCGGCGGCAGCCCCGGGCCCTCGTCCTCGACGGCTATGCGCACCTGCTCGCTCTGGCGCGCGGCGCGGATCGTGACACGGCTGCCGGCCGGCGTGTACTTGGCCGCGTTCTCCAGCAGGTTGACGAAGACCCGTTCGAACAGCACCGCGTCCAGCGCCAGCAGCGGCAGGTCATCGGCCAACTCCACCGTCACCGGCCGGCCCTGCAGCGCCGCGTGGCTGGCGGCCAGCGCGCTGCCCACCACTTCTTCCAGCGGCTGCCAGGCAAGGCGCAGCCGCACCGCGCCGGCCTGCAGCCGCGCCATGTCCAGCAGGTTGCCGACGAGTGCCGCCATGCGCCGCGCCGACTCGCGGATCGCGGCGATGGTCGTGTGCTGGCCGCTGCCCTGCAGCGCCAGCGTGTCGGCCAGGCCGACCAGCGCCGCCAGCGGCGTGCGCAGGTCGTGCGAGATCGCCGACAGCAGCGAGTTGCGCAGGCGCTCGCTCTCGATCTGCAGCGAGCTCTTCTGCGCCACGTCCACGTAGTGCAGCCGCTCCAGCGAGATCGCCAGCAGCGAGGCGCAGGTCTCCAGCAGCCGCATCGCGTCGGGCCCCAGCGCCTCGCGCTGCGCCGGCTCGATGGCGAGCACGCCGCGCACGCGCATCGGGGCTTTGAGCGGCAGCACCAGGCAGCGGCTGGCCGGCAGCGTGTCGGTGCCGAAGCCGGCGGCGACGCCGCGGTCGTAGGACCACTGCAGCACACCTTCGTCGGCTTCGGCGCTGCCGCCGGGCACCGCCTGCAGCCGGCCGTCGTCGTCGGCGACGTGCAGCGTGCAGCGGGCGCCGAACTCGGCGGCGAGGAAACGCGCGCCGATCTCGGCCACCTGCAGCGGCAGCAGCGCCGCCGACAGGTCGCGCGACATCTCGTAGAGGCTGCGTACGCGGTGCTCGCGCTGCATCGCCGCCGCCGCCTGCACCTTGAGCCCGGCGGTGAGCTGGCCGATCGCCAGCGCCACCGCCAGCATCACGCCGAAGGTGACGAGGTACTGCACGTCGCTGACCGCGAACGAAAAACGCGGCTGCACGAAGAAGAAGTCGAACAGCCCGACGCCGAGAAAGGCCGCGGCCACCGCCGGCCCGCGGCCGAAGCGCAGCCCCACGCCCACCACCGCGAGCAGGAAGATCATCACGATGTTGGTCAGCTCGAGCACGCCGTGCAGCGGCATCGCCAGCAGCGCGGTGCCGGCGCAGGCGGCCAGCGCCGCGGCGTAGCCCTGCCAGGCGAAGGCGGCGCCGGGCGCGCTCTCGTGCGCGGTGCGTGTGCGCATCGCCGAGGTCGTGCCGACCTGCAGCAGGTCGAGTTCGCCGGCCAGCGCCGCGACGCGTTCGGCGGTGCCGCGCTGCCACGGCCAGCGGCGCTGGCCGCGGCCCAGCACCAGGCGCGACAGGTTGTGCTCGCGCGCGTAGCGCACCAGCCCGGCGGCGGCGTCGGGCGCCGACGGCGTCGCGGCGCTGGCGCCCAGCTCCTCGGCCAGCTTCAGCAGCTTGAGCAGCTGGCGCCGGCGCGCCTCGGGCAGGCGCTGCAGTGCCGGCGTCTCGATCAGCACCGCGTGCCAGGGCAGGCCCAGCTGTGCCGCCAGCCGGGCGCAGCTGCGCACCACCTTCTCGCCGTGTTCGCCGGCGCCGATGCCGGCCAGCAGCGCCTCGCGGTTGGGCCAGACGGCGGCCACCGAGTTCTGGTGCCTGTACGCCAGCATCTCGCCGTCGACGCGGTCGGCGGTGCGGCGCAGCGCCAGCTCGCGCAGCGCCAGCAGGTTGCCTTTGCGAAAGAAGTGCGCCGCCGCACGTTCGGCCTGCTGCGCCAGGTAGACCTTGCCGGCCTTCAGCCGCGCCAGCAACTCGTCGGGCGGCAGGTCGACGACGACGACCTCGTCGGCCTGGTCGAACACGCGGTCGGGCACGGTCTCGCGCACGCGCACGCCGGTGATGCCGCCGACGATGTCGTTCAGGCTCTCCAGGTGCTGCACGTTCATCGTCGTCCAGACGTCGACGCCGGCGGCCAGCAGCTCCTCGACGTCCTGCCAGCGTTTGGGGTGGCGCGAGCCGGGTGCGTTGCTGTGCGCCAGCTCGTCGACCAGCACCAGGGCCTGCGCCCGCTCGGCGCCGAAGCCGAGTGCGGCGTCGAGGTCGAACTCGGCGAGCGTGCGCTCGCGGTGCGGCACACGGCGCAGCGCCAGCCGCGGCAGGCCTTGCGCCATGGCCTCGGTCTCGCTGCGGCCGTGGGTCTCGACCAGGCCGACGACCAGCGGCCGCCCCTGCGCCAGCGCGTCGCGCGCCGCGGCCAGCATCGCCCAGGTCTTGCCGACGCCGGCCGAGGCGCCGAAGTAGATCTTCAGCCGGCCGCGCGCCGCGCGCGCCGCTTCGTGCTGCACGCGCTGCAGCAGCGCGTCGGGGTCGGGACGTTCGGGCTCGTTCATCGGCGCGGCATCTTCCCATGGCGGCGGTCGGCGCGGCGCAGCCACCAGTTGGCGGCGGCCAGCGGCACGAGCACCACAACGACGACCGCCGCCAGCGCCTGCAGCAGCTCGTTCACGGCCGCAGCGCGTCCAGCGCCAGGTTCAGCTGCAGCACGTTGACGCGCGGCTCGCCGAGGAAGCCGAAGAGCTGGCCTTCGCTGTGGCGCTCGACCAGCGCACGCAGCTCGGCCTCCGGCACGCCGCGCACACGCGCCACGCGGGCCAGCTGGTAGTCGGCGGCGGCGCGGCTGATGTGCGGGTCCAGGCCGCTGGCCGAGGCCGTGACCAGGTCGACCGGCACCGGCGCGGTGTTGCCCGGGTCGGCGGCACGCAGCGCGGCGACGCGCTCGCGCACCGCGTCGGCCAGCGCCGGGTTGGACGGCCCGAGGTTGGAGCCGGCCGAGTTGGCGGCGTTGTAGGGCATGGGCGCGGTGGCCGACGGCCGGCTCCAGAAGTGGCCGGGGTCGGCGAAGGCCTGGCCGATCAGCGCCGAGCCGACGGCGCGGCCCTGGTGTTCGATGACGCTGCCTTCGGCCTGCCAGGGCAGGGCGACGCGGGCGACGCCGGTCACCAGCAGCGGGTAGGCCAGGCCGGTCAGCAGCGAGAGCGCGGCGAAGAGCACGAGCGCGGGACGCAGGATGGAGTTCATGTAGGCCTCAAAGCAGTCCGGTGGCGGCGATCAGCAGGTCGATCGCCTTGATGCCGACGAAGGGCACGATGACGCCGCCCAGGCCGTAGACGGCCAGGTTGCGGCGCAGCAGTGCGGCCGCGCCGACGGCGCGGTAGCCCACGCCGCGCAGCGCCAGCGGGATCAGCGCGACGATGACGAGGGCGTTGAAGATCACCGCCGACAGCACCGCCGACGCCGGGCTGGCGAGGTGCATCACGTTCAGCGCCGCGAGCTGCGGGTAGGTGGCGACGAAGGCCGCCGGCACGATCGCGAAGTACTTGGCGACGTCGTTGGCGACGCTGAAAGTGGTCAGCGCGCCGCGTGTCATCAGGAGCTGCTTGCCGGTCTCGACGATCTCGATCAGCTTGGTCGGGTTGCTGTCGAGGTCGACCATGTTGCCGGCCTCCTTGGCGGCCTGGGTGCCGGTGTTCATCGCCACCGCGACGTCGGCCTGGGCCAGCGCCGGGGCGTCGTTGGTGCCGTCGCCGGTCATCGCCACCAGCCGGCCGGCGGCCTGGTGCTCGCGGATCAGCGCCAGCTTGGCCTCGGGCGTGGCTTCGGCCAGGAAGTCGTCGACGCCGGCTTCGGCGGCGATGGCCGCGGCCGTCAGCCGGTTGTCGCCGGTGACCATCACCGTCTGGATGCCCATCGCGCGCAGCTCGGCGAAACGCTCCTTGATGCCGCCCTTGACCACGTCCTTCAGCTCGACGACGCCGAGCGCACGCGCGCCGTCGGCCACCACCAGCGGCGTGCTGCCGCGGCGCGCGACCTCGTCGACGGCCTGCTGCAGCTCGGCCGGGAACTGGCCGCCGAGTGCCTGCACGTGGCGGCGCACGGCGTCGGCGGCGCCTTTGCGCAGCGTGCGGCCGCCGGGCAGGTCGGCGCCGCTCATGCGCGTCTGCGCCGAGAAGTGCACGAAGCTCGCGCCGAGTGCCGCCACCTCGCGTTCGCGCAACCCGTGCTGCTTGGCCAGCACGACGATGCTGCGGCCCTCTGGCGTCTCGTCGGCCAGCGACGCCAGCTGCGCCGCGTCGGCCAGCTGCGCCTCGCTGACGCCGGGCGCGGGCAGGAAGGCCGCCGCCTGGCGGTTGCCCAGCGTGATCGTGCCGGTCTTGTCCAGCAGCAGCACGTCGACGTCGCCGGCGGCCTCGACCGCACGGCCCGAGGTGGCGATGACGTTGGCGCGCAGCAGCCGGCTCATGCCGGCGACGCCGATGGCCGACAGCAGCCCGGCGATCGTCGTCGGGATCAGGCACACCAGCAGCGCCACCAGCACCAGCAGCCCGACCGGCTCGCCGCCGCCGGCCGCCGCCACCGCGAACTGCGAGAACGGCAGCAGCGTGACGACGACACCCAGGAAGACCAGCGTCAGCGCCACCAGCAGGATGGTGAGCGCGATCTCGTTGGGCGTCTTGCGCCGGCGCGCACCTTCGACCATCGCGATCATGCGGTCGACGAAGGTCTCGCCCGGGTCGACGGCGACACGCACCACGACCCAGTCGGAGAGCACGCGCGTGCCGCCGGTGACGGCCGAGAAGTCGCCGCCGGACTCGCGGATCACGGGTGCCGACTCGCCGGTGATCGCGCTCTCGTCGACCGAGGCGACGCCGGCCTGCACCTCGCCGTCGGCGGGCACGGTGTCGCCGGCCTCGATCAGCACGACGTCGCCGCGGCGCAGCGCGTCGGCTTCGATCGGGTGCCAGCGCAGCGCCTCGCGGGCGCCGAGGTCCTGGCCGGGCTCGAGCTTCTTCGCCCAGGTCTTCTTCTTCAGCCCGCGCAGCGCCGCCGCCTGGGCCTTGCTGCGGCCTTCGGCCAGCGCCTCGGCCAGGTTGGCGAACAGCACCGTGAACCACAGCCAGGCGGCGACGGCGATGGTGAACAGCCCCGGGTCAGCGGCCGCCAGCGCCGTCGTGAAGGCGCTGCCGACGTAGACGACGAACATCACCGGGTTGCGCCACTGGGCGCGCGGGTGCAGCTTGCGCAGCGCGTCCAGCAGCGCCGGGCGCAGCAGCGCGGGGTCGAACAGGGGCAGGGTGTTGCGGGTCATGAGGGCTCTCATTGCGCCTGCAGCGTCAGGTGCTCGACGACGGGGCCGAGCGCGAGTGCAGGCACGTAATTCAGCAGGCCGACCAGCAGCACCGCGCCGAGCAGCAGCACGACGAACAGCGGGCCGTGCGTCGGCAGCGTGCCGCGGGTGGCGGCGATGCGTTTCTTGGCTGCCAGCGAGCCGGCCAGCGCCAGCACCGGCACGATGACGCCGAAGCGGCCCAGCCACATCGCCACAGCCAGCAGCAGGTTGTAGAAGGGCGTGTTGGCCGACAGCCCGGCGAAGGCGCTGCCGTTGTTGTTGGCGGCCGAGCTCAGCGCGTACAGCACCTCGCTGAAGCCGTGCGCGCCGGGGTTCAGGATGCCGGCGCGGCCAGCGCCGGTGGCCACCGCCAGCGCCGTGCCGCCCAGCACCAGCAGCGGCGGCACGAGGATCGCCAGCGACACCATCTTCATCTCGTGCGCCTCGATCTTCTTGCCCAGGTACTCGGGCGTGCGGCCGATCATCAGCCCGGCGATGAACACCGCCAGCACGGCGAAGACCAGCATGCCGTAGAGCCCCGAGCCGACGCCGCCGAAGACGACCTCGCCCAGCTGCATCAGCACCAGCGGCACCGCGCCGCCCAGCGGCATCAGGCTGTCGTGCATCGCGTTCACCGCGCCGCAACTGGCGGCGGTGGTGACGGCGGCGAACAGCGCGCTGGCGGCGACGCCGAAACGCACTTCCTTGCCTTCCATGCTGCCGCCGGCCTGCAGCACCGAGGCCGCCTGGTCGACACCCAGGCGCGCCAGCACCGGGTTGCCGGCCTGTTCGGCCGCGGTGACGGCCACGACCGCGGCGACGAACAGCAGCGTCATCGCCGCCAGCAGCGCCCAGCCCTGGCGCCGGTCGCCGACGATGCGGCCGAAGGCGAAACACAGCGCCGCCGGGATCAGGAAGATGCACAGCATCTGCACGAAGTTGGCCAGCGGCGTCGGGTTCTCGAACGGGTGCGCCGAGTTGGCGTTGAAGAAGCCGCCGCCGTTGGTGCCCAGCATCTTGATCGCCAGCTGCGAGGCCACCGGGCCCAGCGCCAGCGTCTGCGTGCGCGTGCTGGCGGTCTCGGTGAGCGGTTGGCCCTGAACGTCCAGCAGCGGCTGGCCGGCAGAGTCCAGGCGCGGCTGCTGCCACGACACCGGCTCCACCGTCTCGACGCTGGCGTAGGGCGACAGCGTCTGCACCACGCCCTGCGAGACGAAGAAGATCGAGGCGACGAAAGCCAGCGGCAGCAGCAGCCAGAGCGTGGCGCGTGTCAGGTCGACCCAGACGTTGCCCACGGTGGCGGCGCTGCGGCGCGCGAAGCCGCGCACGAGCGCGACGACGACGGCGATGCCGGTGGCGGCCGACAGGAAGTTCTGCACCGCCAGCCCCAGCATCTGCGTCCCGTAGCTCATCGTGGATTCGCCGCCGTAGCCCTGCCAGTTGGTGTTGGTGACGAAGCTGACGGCGGTGTTCAGCGCCGAGTCGGGCGTGAGCGCCGCCAGTCCCTGCGGGTTCAGCGGCAGCAGGCCCTGCAGCCGCTGCAGCGCATAGACCGCCAGCAAGCCCAGGCCGTTGAAGACCAGCAGGCCGAGCGTGTAGCGCTGCCAGGGTTGTTCGGCCTGCGCGTCGACGCCGGCCAGGCGGTACAGCGGCGCCTCGATGCGCCGGCCGAAGGCGAAGCGGCCCTGCATCACCGCCTCGATCGCATGCCCCAGCGGCCAGGCCGCGGCCAGCAGCACCAGCAGGAAGGCCGCGAGCTGCAGCCAGGCACCGGCGCTCATGAAAAATCCTCCGGCCGCAGCAGTGCGGCGACGAGGTAGACGAGCAGCAGGCCGGCGAGCAGCGCGCCGGCGACGAACCAGCCGTTCATGACGCCGCCCCCATGCGCTGCAGCCGCGCGCAGCCCAGGCTCATGCCCCAGATCGCGAGCCAGAGCGCTGCCGCGACCGCCAGATAAACCAGGTCCATCGAACCCTCCAAGAGACGATGGGGAAATGCTAGGAAGCGGGGCGTCAAGACGGTCGCAAGAGGCGGGCGGGGGGTGTCAAGAAACCGTCAAGACGGGGCCGGCTTCTCCTGCAGGCGTGGTGGCCGCGTATGCCGCAAGCGCCCGTGCCGGGCGGCCGGCTGCCCTGAATGGGCCTGGAATTGGCAAGCTGTGCTTGTCGGTCTCGCAAGCGCTCGGCGTCTATTCGACCTGGCGCTTCGCGCCTAGATTCGCCTCGCAACCAGAGCGGCGCCTCCCGTATCCGAGAGCACGCCGTCGTGGCGCCAAGCCGGCACGGCAAGCGCCGCAGGTGGCCCCGTTCCCATCTTCAGAAGGAGAAGCGATGACACGCGATCGTGCCGACAGCCCGCAGCCGCATGACACGGCCGAGATCCCCGAAGGCCGATACCTGGGGCGGCGCGACTTCTTCGTCGCGAGCGCGATGGGCGCGGGTGCCGTCGGTTTGTTCGGGGCGCGGTCGGCGCGTGCTGCCCAGGCCGCCGCGCCGGGGGCAGGGGCTGGCGCCGGGATCGGGCCGGGCCCCTACGCCGTCGAGGGCATGGCGGCGTATTCGGCAACGCAGCCGCTTCGGCTGCTGAAGTTCGAACGCCGGGCGCTGGGGCCCAAGGACGTCGCGATCCAGCTCCACTACTGCGGCATCTGCCACTCGGACATCCACCACGGCCGCGAGCATTGGCGCCAGGAGCCGTTCCCGCTCGTGCCCGGCCACGAACTGGCGGGCGTGGTCGTCGCCGTCGGCTCCAGCGCGTCCCGGTTCAAGGTCGGCGACCGTGTCGGCGTGGGCTGCATGGTCAACTCCTGCCGCCACTGCTCGATGTGCAACGTGGGCCTGGAGCAGTACTGCGAGAACGGCGCCACCTTCACCTACGGCTCCAAGGACCGCGACGGCACGCTGACCCAGGGCGGCTACTCGACCTTGAACGTGGTCGACGAGGACTTCGTGATCCGTGTCCCCGATGCCATCGATCTGGCCGACGCCGGCCCGCTGATGTGCGCGGGCATCACGGTGTATTCGCCGCTGCGCCGCTGGAGTGTCGGGCCCGGCAAGCGGGTGGGCGTCGTCGGGCTGGGCGGCCTGGGCCACATGGCGGTGAAGATCGCCAAGGCGATGGGTGCCGAGGTGACCGTGCTGACGACCTCGCCCGACAAGGTGGCCGATGCCCTGCGCTTCGGTGCCAGGGACGTGATCGTCAACCCCGACAGCGCCGATCTCAGCCGGCACAAGCGCAGCCTGGACTTCATCCTGGACACGGCGCCCTACAAGCACAAGCTCGACCGCCTGTTCACGCTGCTCAAGCAGGACGCCACGTTCTGCATGGTGGGCGCCGGCAAGGTCTCCGAGCCTTATGAGATCGGGCCGTTTTCGCTGCTGGCGGCGCGCAACTCCTACGCCAGCTCGCAGATCGGCGGCATCCGCGAAACGCAGGAGCTCGTCGATTTCTGCGCCCTGCACGGCATCCGCCCGGAGACCAGCCGGATTGCGATGAACGAGATCAGCGCTGCCTGGGACCGGGTCGTCGACAAGAAGGCGCGTTATCGCTACGTCGTCGACATGAAGGCTTGAGTATCAAGTTCAGGTTGCGTGTCACGCAAGCAATTGCCGGCTTCACGGTTGATAGAGCGGAGCCTAGAGTTCTGCTCTTCGCTGCCTTGACAAGCGCCTGCCGTGCCCAGACTCCTGCCGCCCACCCCCGCCCGCCAGCTCTGGACACTGGCGGTGCTCAGCCTGCTGATGGGCTTCGCGTCGATCTCGACCGACCTGTACCTGCCGGCGATGCCGGCGATGCGCGCCGCGCTCGGCGCCAGCCCTGGCACTCTTGATCTGACGGTCTCGGGCTTCCTGATCGGCTTCAGCCTCGGGCAACTCCTGTGGGGCCCGATCTCCGATCGGTACGGGCGGCGCCTGCCCGTCACGCTGGGGCTGCTGCTGTTCATCGTCGGCTCCGCCGGGTGCGCGCTGGCCGACAGCGCGCCGGCGCTGGTGGCCTGGCGCGTGCTGCAGGCCGCGGGCGCCTGCGTCAGCGTGGTGCTGGCGCGCGCGATGGTGCGTGACCTGTACTCGGGCGCGCCGGCGGCCAGGATGATGTCGACGCTGATGACCGTGATGGCGATCGCGCCGCTGATCGGCCCCAGCGCCGGCGGCTGGATCCTGGCGTTCGGCTCGTGGCGGGCCATCTTCTGGACGCTGGCGGGGATCGGCGTGCTCACGCTCGCGGCACTCTGGACGCTGCCCGAGACCTTGCCCGCGCAGCGGCGCACGCGGGAGCCGCTGCGGCGCGCGCTCGCCCGCTACGGCGCGCTGCTCGGGCAGCCCCGGCTGCTGGGCTACCTGGGCGTCGGCGGTTTCTTCTACGGCGGCATGTATGCCTACGTGGCTGGGACGCCGTTCGCGTACATCGAGGTCCACCACGTCAGCCCGCAGCACTACGGGCTGCTCTTCGGCCTGGGCATCGTCGGCATCATGGGCGCCAACCTGCTGAATGCGCGGCTGGTCGGCCGCTTCGGGGGCGACCGCCTGATGCGCGCCGGCGCCGTCGGCGCGGCCCTGGCCGGCGTGGCCGCTGCCCTCGCCGCAGGCACCGGCTGGGGCGGGCTGACCGGCCTGCTGCTGGCGCTGTTCTTCTTCGTCTCGTGCACCGGCTTCATCGTCGCCAATGCGATCACCGGCGCACTCGACGACGAGCCGGCGGCCGCCGGTGCGGTCTCGGCGCTGGTCGGTGCCACCCAGTACGGAACGGGCATCCTGGGCTCGGCAGCCGTCGGCTTGCTGGCGGACGGAACGGCGGCACCGATGGGCTGGGTCATCGCCGTGTTCGGCATCGCCAGCGCGCTGTCGGCGGCGTGGCTGGTGGGGTCGCGCGCTGGCGTGGCGCCCGTGCCGGCGCGCTGAGCCGCAGGTCAGCCCTTCTGCCGCAGCGTCTTGCGCCCCCTGGCTTCGGCCGTGACCAGTTCCCTGGCGCTCAGCTCGTAGGCCGCGGAGTCGGCCAGGCGCTCGACCGCCAGATCGATGAAGGCGCGCACCCGCAGCGGCTGCGCCGAGCGGCTGCCGTAGTACACGTGCACGCTCAGGTGGTCGGTCACGTGCTGCGTCAGCAGCGGCACCAGCCGCCCGGCGCGAATGTGCGCGGCGGCCGACAGGTTGGACAAGGAGCCGATGACGTGCCCGGAGAGCACGGCCTCGCATTCCAGCTCGGTGTCGTTGGTCGACAGCGCTGGCGGCAGGTCGCGGCTGACGACTTCGGTGCCGACCTTGAAGTACCACGGCAGCACGCGCCCGGTTCCCGGATGGCGGAACATGCTGCAGCGGTGCGAGGCCAGTTCGTCCAGCGAGCCCGGCGCGCCGTGCGCGGCCAGGTAGGCGGGCGCGGCGCAGACGATGAGCTGCACCGTGAACAGCCGGCGCGCGATCAGCCCGTCCTCGGGCGGCGCGCCGATGCGAAACCCGACGTCGGCGCGGTCCTGAACCCAGTTGCCGATGCGGTCGTCCAGCTGCACCTCGGGCTGCACCTCGCCGTGCTGGCGGCAGAAGGCGTCGATCACGGGCCAGATCACCGGCAGGAAGGAGGACTTCGGCGCGACGATGCGCAGCGGCCCCGCGACCTCGTCCTTGGCCGCGCGCACGCGCTGCATCGCACGCTCCAGCGCCGCGAGCGCCGGCTGGGTGGCTTCCAGGAACTGCTGGCCTTCGTCGGTGAGCGCGATGTTGCGTGTCGTGCGGTGCAGCAGCCGCGCACCCAGGCGCTGCTCCAGCTGTGCCAGCGCCTGGCTCGCCGCCTGCGGGCTGACGCCCTGCGCCGCGGCGGCGCGGCGCAGGCTGCCGAGCTCGACGGCCTTGGCAAACATCTCGATCGCACGCAACTCGTTCATCGCCATGGCGGCCCCTGGTGTGTCGTTTGATTATCAATTGCAGCTTGCTTCTGGTGCAAGCTGCTAACGGCTAGTTGATTGACAGCGAGCGGCCTACAGTCACTCTCGTCCAACCCCAGGAGATCGTCATGAGCCAGAGCATCCAAGGCAAGGTCGTCGTCATCACCGGCGCCAGCAGCGGCCTGGGCGAAGCCACCGCCCGGCTGCTGGCCGCGCGCGGCGCCCGCGTCGTGCTGGGCGCGCGCCGCATCGAGCGCCTGCGCTCGCTGGTCGAAGATCTGGTGCGCCAGGGCGGCCAGGCCATGGCTGTGGCCACCGACGTGACCGACCGTGCCCAGGTGGCGAACCTCGTCGACAGCGCGGTGTCGACCTTCGGCCGCGTCGACGTGCTGATCAACAACGCCGGGCTGATGCCGCATTCGCCGCTGGAGCGGCTGAAGGTCGACGACTGGGAACGCATGGTCGACGTCAACCTGAAGGGCGTGCTCTTCGGCATCGCCGCCGCGCTGCCGCACATGCAGCGCCAGAAGTCAGGTCACATCATCAACGTCTCTTCGGTGGCCGGCCACAAGGTCGGCGCCAACGGCGCCGTCTACAGCGCCACCAAGTACGCGGTGCGCGCGCTGTCCGAAGGGCTGCGCCAGGAGGTCAAGCCCTGGAACATCCGCAGCACCATCATCTCGCCGGGCGCCGTCGCCACCGAGCTGCCGGGCAGCGCCACCGAAGCCGACATCGCCCAGGGCCTGTACGAGTTCTACGACGCCAACGCGATCTCGGCCGACTCGTTCGCGCGCTGCGTCGAGTTCGCGATCGGCCAGCCCGAGGACATGGACGTCAACGAGATCCTGTTCCGGCCCACGCGCCAGGTCTATTGACCACGCGCCGAATCGACTTCAAGGAATCAAGATGCAAAAGAGAACCCTCGGCAACAGCGGCCTGCAGGTCTCGGCCATCGGCCTGGGCTGCATGGGACTGAACTTCGCCTACGGCCCGGCGCTGAGCCGGCAGGACGCGATCGCGTTGATCCGCGGCGCGGTCGAACGCGGCGTGACCTTCTTCGACACCGCCGAAGCCTACGGCCCGTTCACCAACGAAGACATCGTCGGCGAGGCGCTGGCGCCGGTGCGCGACCAGGTGGTGATCGCCACCAAGTTCGGCTTCAAGGACGGCGAGACCGCCAAGGGCCAGGACAGCCGGCCCGAGACCATCCGCGCCGTCGCCGACGCCGCGCTCAAGCGCCTGAAGACCGACCGCATCGACCTGTTCTACCAGCACCGCGTGGACACCGCGGTGCCGATGGAAGACGTCGCCGGCACGGTGAAGGACTTGATCGCCGAGGGCAAGGTGCTGCACTTCGGCCTGTCCGAAGCCGGCGCGCAGTCGATCCGCCGCGCCCATGCGGTGCAGCCGGTGGCGGCGCTGCAAAGCGAGTATTCGTTGTGGTGGCGCGAGCCCGAGGGTGAAATCCTGCCGCTGCTCGAAGAGCTGGGCATCGGCTTCGTGCCGTTCAGCCCGCTGGGCAAGGGTTTCCTCACCGGCAAGGTCGACGCCAACACCACCTTTGCCAAGGACGACTTCCGCAACGTCGTGCCGCGTTTCACGCCCGAGGCGCGCGAGGCGAACCAGGCGCTGGTCGACGCCCTGACGGCCATCGCCGGCGCCAAGAAGGCCACGCCGGCACAGATCGCGCTGGCCTGGCTGCTGGCACAGAAGCCCTGGATCGTGCCGATTCCCGGCACCACCAAGCTGAACCGCCTGGACGAGAACCTGGCCGCGGCCGACGTGGTGCTGAGCGCGCAGGACCTGCGCCAGATCCAGGACGCACTGACCGCCCATCCGGTCGAAGGTGCGCGCTACCCCGCGCACCTGGCCGCTCGTGTCGGCCGCTGAACCACGCACCCTTTGCTGGAACCTCACGCCATGACCACTGCTGTGCGCGCCTACGCCGCCCATTCGCCCACCAGCCCGCTGGGCCTGTTCAAGCTCGACCGCCGCAGCCCGCGCGCCGACGACGTCGTCATCGAGATCCTCTACTGCGGCGTCTGCCATTCCGACCTGCACAGCGTGCGCAACGACTGGGGCAATGCCACTTACCCGCTGGTGCCGGGCCACGAGATCGTCGGTCGCGTCGTCGAGGTCGGCGCCGAGGTCACGCGCTTCAAGACCGGCGACCGCGTCGGCGTCGGCTGCCTGGTCGATTCGTGCCGGCAGTGCAGCGCCTGCGGCAAGGGCTGGGAGCAGTACTGCGAGAGCGGCCGCGTCGACACCTACAACAGCGTCGACCGCCTCGACGGCCGGCCGACGCAAGGCGGCTACTCGGAGAAGATCATCGTCAGCGACGCCTTCGTGCTGAAGCTGCCCGACAAGCTGGACCTGGCGGGCACGGCGCCGCTGCTGTGCGCGGGCATCACCACCTACTCGCCGCTGCGCCACTGGAAGGTCGGGCCCGGCAGCAAGGTCGCGGTGGTCGGCCTCGGCGGCCTGGGCCACATGGCGCTGAAGCTGGCGCGGGCGATGGGCGCCGAGGTGACGCTGTTCACGCGCTCGCCGGGCAAGGAGGCCGACGCGCGCCGGCTGGGCGCCCACCGCGTCGTGCTGTCCACCGATGAGACGCAGCTGGACGGCGTGGCCGGCCGCTTCGACCTGATCATCGATACCGTGCCCTATGTGCACGACCTGAACCCCTACCTGCCCACGCTGGCCACCGGCGGCACGCTGGTGCTGGTGGGCTACCTGGGGCCGCTGGACCCGGCGCTGAACTCCGCGCCGCTGGTGCTGGGCCGCAAGGCGGTGGCGGGCTCGCTGATCGGCGGCATCGCCGAGACCCAGGAGATGCTGGACTTCTGCGGCCTGCACGGCATCACCTCGGACACCGAGACCATCGCCATCCAGGACATCAACGAAGCCTACGAGCGCCTGCTCAGGAGCGACGTGAAGTACCGCTTCGTGATCGACATGGCGTCGCTGAAGCAAGAGGCGACGGTGTGAGCGTTGGACCAATGAAGGTCCTCGTCGTCGGCGCTACCGGCAGCATAGGCCGTCTGGTCGTCGCCGAGGCGCTGCGCCAGGGCCACGCGGTGCGCGTGCTGGTGCGCGATGCGGGCCGCGCCGGCGCATTGCCGGCGCAGGCCGAGCGCGTCGTCGGCGAACTCACCCGCGCCGAGACGCTGGCCGCCGCCGTCGACGGCATCCAGGCCATCGTGTTCACCCACGGCTCGAGCGCCGGCGGCAAGGCCGGCGCCGAGCATGTCGACTACGGCGGCGTGCGCAACGTGCTGACGGCGCTGAACGGGCGTGCGGTACGCGTCGCCCTGATGACCGCCATCGGCGTCACCGACCGGCTGGGCCACTTCAACCGCGCCACCGAGGGCCACGACTGGAAGCGCCGCGGCGAGCGCCTGGTGCGCGCCAGCGGCCTGCCGTACACGGTCGTGCGGCCGGGCTGGTTCGACTACAACGCGGCCGACCAGCAACGGCTGGTCCTGCTGCAGGGCGACACCCGCCACGCCGGCAACTCCAGCGATGGCGTCGTATCGCGCCGCCAGATCGCCGAGCTGCTGGTGCGCAGCCTGGGCGCGGACGCCGCCCTGGGCAAGACCTTCGAACTGGTGGCCGAACGCGGCGCGGCGACCAACGACTTCGACAGCTTGTTCGCCGCGCTGGATGCGGACACCCCGGGCGCGCTGGACGCCGTGCGCGACGCACCCAACATGCCCTTGGACCAGGAGCCGGCGCGCGTGCGCGCGGACCTGGAGCGGCTGGCCGCCCGCTGACACCTGGCCGCCAGTGCCTCGGCCACCCCATCAGATACAGGAGTCCACCATGAAACTGCTTGCTGCCACCGCCGCGGCCTTGACGCTGTCCATGCTGGACACGGCCGGCGCTGCCGAACCCGAGCTGCAGATCCGACGCGCCGGCACGCGCCCCGTCTACACCGCGCCGGCCGAGAACTTCACCGGCACCGTCCAGGTGGAGATGCTGCAGACGCCTGCCGGTGCCGAGCGCGCGTCGGCCGGCAGCGTGAGCTTTGCGCCCGGCGCCCGCACCGCCTGGCACAGCCACCCGCTGGGCCAGACGCTGGTCGTGACGGCCGGCGTCGGCCGCGTGCAGCGCTGGGGCGGGCCGATGGAGGAGATCCGCGTCGGCGACGTCGTGCACATCGCGCCGCAGGTCAAACACTGGCATGGCGCCGCGCCCGACAGCGCGATGACGCACATCGCCATCACCGAGATGCAGGACGGCAAGGCCGCCACGTGGCTGGAACACGTCAGCGACGCCCAGTACCTCGTGCCGTCCGAGAAGGCCGCCACCGTGGCGCCGGCCGGGCAGGGCCGGCAGCTGTTCGGCGACATCGCGCCCAAGTTCGCCCAGCTGACCGACGAGGTGTTGTTCGGCGACGTCTGGGCGCGCCCCGGCCTGTCGCCGCGCGACCGCAGCCTGATCACGGTCAGCGCCTTGATCGCGATGAACCGGGCCGAGCAGCTGCGTGGCCACCTGACGCTGGCGCGCCGCAACGGCCTGTCGGACGCCGAACTGATCGAGGCCATCACGCAGCTCGGTTTCTACGCCGGCTGGCCCAGCGCGGTGACGGCCATCGGCGTGGCGCGCGAGGTGTTCGGCGTGCCGGCTGTCCAGCCCTGAGCGATCCGTCTCGATGGCAGCTTGGCGCGACCTCGAGTAGGAGATCGCGGGCGCCTCGCGGCGATCGCTCGCCGCAGCAGGTCTTGCGGTCTGTGTCGCCTGTCGACACGGCCGCCGACGTCCACGCGCACCATCGGGTACGCTCGCCCCAGGCCAGCCACCGGAGCAGCGCATGAGTCGGCACCACACCACCCTGATCCGCGCGCTGTTCCACGACCCGCCGCCGCACAACCTGCACTGGCGCGACGTCGAGGCGCTGCTGCGGCACGTCGGCACCAGCATCGAGCCGATCTCGGGCGCGCGGCTGCGCGTGACGCTCAACCGCGCCGAGGACATCCTGCACCGCCCGCACGGCGACGAGGTCGACAGCCAGTCGGTGCTGCACGTGCGCGCCTTCCTCGGACGCGCCGGGGTGACGCCGGCGGCGTTCGAGGGCACGGGCGACGCGGCCGGCTGAGGCCGCCCGGTACCAAATCCTTCACGAAACGCCCGTGCGCGGGCGCAGCCTCCTCCCTCTGGCCGATGGAGCGCCGGCACGCGCGCCGCTAGCGTGCCCGGCTTCGACGTCACGAGAGGGCAGGGAGGCCCGTCAGAGCCATGAAGGGGATCGAGATTGCACGCCGGTGTCTGCGTGCCGGCGGCGGGGTGCTGCTGGCCGCGACGGCCTGGAGCGCACAAGGCGCCGCGTACGACACGTCCGAGTACGGCCAGATGCTGCGCGCCCTGGACGAGCCCAACGGGCGTTCGTTCTTCGGCGGCCCGATGGTCGACAACGTGACCCGGGCCTGGAAGGCCGCGCAGCCGCTGGAGGTGATCGAGGTGCCGGTGGCGCCGAGCACCGACCGCAGCCGCCTGCTGCGCCGCTTCGTCTCGGCCGGGCACCCGATTCCGGCCGCGGCGCTGAAGGCGATGTCTTTCGACCCGGACCGCAGCGCGCCGTCGGGGCCGCGTGCCTGGCAGGTCTACTGGAGCCTGACGCACGTGCAGCCGATCAACGGCGCGTCGCCGCGGCACATGTTCTCGACGGCGCAGCGCCGCTTCGTCCAGTGCGCCGCGGCCAAGGTGGTCGAGGCCGGCTCGCTGTACTTCGTGTCGCTGGACACGCGCGGCGACCCCTACGGCGCCGATCTGGAGTTCAACAAGCCGGGGGTGTGGTCGAACGAGGCGGTTGCGCGCGACGCCGACGTCGCCGCCGAAGTGCGTGCCGTCTGCGGCCCGGTGCTGAGCGCCGCCGAGGGCGACGAAGAAGGCCGCCGGCAGCTGGATCAGCTGCTGACGCCGCCGGCGCCGAGCGCGGCGGAAACGGCACTCCAGGCGCAGGGCCTGCTCGCCGCGCCGCCGCAGGCCGCCAGCGCCGAGGCGGCGGCTTCCGCCCCCGAGGGCACGCCCTTCGGCAACACGAAAGCGCGCATCCGGCTGTTCCAGCAGAACGGGCTGGAGGGTGGCCTCACGGACGAGGCCGCCTGTTCCTCCCGCGGCAGCACGAAGGCGGCGGGCGGCGGCTTCTGGAACGCGCTGGCGTCGACCCTGCACGTGGCGTCCAGCACCAGCATCGGCATGCCGGAAACCGAGACCACGCGCCATCTGTCGGACCGCAGCCGGGCGGGCTCCAAGGCCTATTTCTTCGAGCGCGAGGTCACGGCCTGGGCACCGGTAACGGTGGACTACGGCTTCGGCAGCGCGGCCACGGGTGCGAGCTGCGCCACCATCCACGCGAGCTTTGTCCCCGAGGCGGGCGCCGACTACGAGGCGCGCATGGACGTCGGCCGCGCTTTCTGCCGCCTGATCGTCAGCCGGATCCTGCCCGGCGGCGATCTGCTCCCGGTGGCGGTGCGGCGCGCGGCCTCGTCCTGCCCGCCGGAAGAAAAGCAGTAGCGCCGGCGCCGCGCCTCAGCGCGCCAGCTCGGCCTTCAGCAAGGCCGTCAGCGCCTGCAGCTCGGCCACGATGCGATCGGCCCGGTGCCGCAGCGCGGCGGCGTCGGCGCCGGCGGCGATGCCGTTCTCGTAGTCGACCAGCGCCGCCTGCAGCCGCGTCGCACCGACGGTCGCGCAGGCGCCGCGCAGCGAATGGGCGCTGCGGCCGTCGAGCACGCCGGGGCCGTCGCGGTACTTCTGGACGAAGGTCTCGAGCACGCGGCGCAGCACCGGTGGCCGGCCGCCGACGTTGCGCAGCGCCAGCTCGACGTCCAGGCCCTCGGCTGCCGCCAGCCGTTCGTGCAGCGGCCGCAGCTCGCCGCTGCCTGCGGGCGCCGCCGCCGTCGGC